>NZ_JBNNXT010000027.1:0-71913 GCF_052873815.1 Photobacterium sp. DNB23_23_1
CGATACATGGATGTGACTGAAGAACTTAACGAAAACAGGATGTTAAGTCTTCAGCAACAGTTAAAAGGAACATAGCGTTTACTTTAATTTACCCCTTGCTAAATTTATGACTAATTAGAATGCTGAACCTGTCACATACAAGCCTATGACTTCAGAAGACCTTTTGATAAAGAAGATGATGTCATGTTGATTGTTTCAACATGATATACAGCACTTATACTAAAAAACCTTTATATTCAGTTAACTATACAGTGATGCTTTGATAAAGTTTGTGTGATAAACGGAAAATTTTTTATATAACAGTGAGGTGATGTCGGGTGACGTACATTGTCATTATTCTAATCTCTCTGGAGAGAAACCTGTGCAACAGTGCCTTGGCAAACATATGCTTGTTTTGCTAGAACAATAACAAGGACCATACCCATATCACCCCTGAATATATAAAGATTCATAATGCGATTTTAATGAGCTAGGTCTATAAAAAAGCACGAATGCGCCTTGCGAGCGCTCAAGACGATTAAGTATCATACAGGCTTATTTCGACTACTCAGCACTAAACCACTTGGCTTGTAATGAACAAAAGCAAAGCGCAACACCGCGGTAAGCAAGAGCGAACCATATACATTGGAATGGATTCGGAACATCCTGAAGAAGCAAAAATTGGGATCACGAGCCGGGCGGCAAATGTCCGCGAAAGCGACACAACCAACCACCGATATAAGTTTGCCAAGGTTTACACCATTTGCGTTACTCTACGAGAATTGCAAAGAGCCGAGCAAAGTATCTATAGTACCTTAAAGCACAAGTATGGCCGATTGAAGCACGCTTCGTCGGGCAAAGAGTCTGAGTGGTTTAAGTGCACACCAATTGAAGCTGAAATTGAGGTTGAGGAATACCTAGATAAGCTGGAAGAGTCCAAGAAAAGCAAGGGTTCCTCTATATGGTCAATGGAAAGGGCTAAGCGTAGCTCTTCCGGTCAGCCAAAGGCCTTTCCTAAAGCTCATAAAGAGGAATTAATCGCCAAGACAAGCGTACCTCCCACCCCTCTTACTCAACACGCCATCGAGTCTCAAGTGATCAAGGATTGTGTGCAGCGACGGAATAGCAAGCAGCTTAAAGAGTACAACTACGGTGCCCTTTACTTCCGTTGTCCCGATTGTCATAAAGTAACGAAGCAGATTAGCGGCAACCACAATCTCTGCCACTCCTGTGGCTTTGATATTACTTTATCCTTTGGTATCTTTGGCGTTCAGAGTCTATACCAGCAATTCATTGCGCTAGAATCCATGAACTCCAAGCAAGCGGCATTGTTCGACATTCACAACACGATTTACTTCGAAAACGTTAAGCGAACCACGAAGGTCGTAGAAAGGCGGACACAGCCGTTCCACAATACAAAGAGTAAGCCCGAGGCCATTCACAAGCCTCATATTGCTAAGAAAAATGTTGAGAGCAGTTCTTCTGTATTTGGTATGGTTGTTTTTTTGCTTTTGTTGGCATCTTTTGGCTACGGCATCATGAATTAATGCCTTTTCGTAGCGTGCGTTAAAGGGATATTCAATAAGAAAAGGAGCTAATGGCTCCTTTCTCTGTTTGCTTATTGGTAACTTGAGCAGGTTGGACTGTCTGCTCTCAAGACGAGTGATAAACAAGCCTCCCAACCTAACAGTTACACCGCTATCACCCCCACTCATATCATATTGATAGCCTCAGGTATTATTTTGATATCCCTTCTTCGTTCAGTGACAATAGTCATTAACACCTTGATAACCTAAGGAAACGCTCGGCGTGAAAAAGGTGACCCGCAACCCGACGCCGATCCCACTTTTGTTCAAAATCCAGACTTCGCTCACGAATCTTTGTCTTCCCCCGCTGGTTCAAGCAGTTTGGCGTGTTTGTTGCCTTTTAGATATTCAAGACATCAATAACGTTCCGTAAAAGCCATTAGGCCGAACGCATGATGCAGGAATAACAATGAGAATGCGAAAAGGCAAATAACATGATTGAACAATATCTAACGCCTGATACCCCTGCTCAGGCACTTGAGTTAAAGCGACAGCATGGCAGTGAAGCCATCTGGTTTGCAGGCGGATCCAAAATCAATGCAGCGCCAACTAAAACCGATAAAACTGTTGCTATCTCTTTGGGCAAACTTAACTTCTCTTATATTGAGCAGCAAGGAGATAGCTTGCATATCGGTGCAATGTGCCATATTCAGCAATTGATTGATCACGAACTGGTGCCTGTAGCGTTGAAACAATCTGCGGCCTTTATTTATTCCCGCCATATCCGTAACCAGGCCACCTTGGGGGGTGAAATTGCCGCACGCCAGCCAGAAGCTTTGCTGGTCCCAAGCTTGATTGCCCTGAGAACCAAATTGAAGCTGGCTAACGGGCAGGAAATGGATGTTGAAGATTATATTAATAGTGAAGAACGTGAGCTCATCGCTACCGTCATTATTCCAGATAGAAACCTGACTTGTATCGGTTACAACATTGCCCGTTCAGCGGCGGGTTTAGCCATTGTGACCGCAGCGGTATCTATTGATAAGCAAGGAAACAAGGTGATAGCGCTTGATGGCGTTTCGCCTCTGCATCAAGGTGCGGCCCGTCCAGTCCGTCTGCGCGATGTAGAAGCGCAAGATTTAAAAGGGGAGCTGCTGGAGCAAGCAGTTGCCGATGCCATTTACCCTGAAGCCGATATCCGCGGCAGTGTGGAGTATAAGCGATATATCGCAGGCGTTGTAATCACGGATTTGATGGCTGAATGTCAGCACTTGGTAGAGGAAGCATAATCATGACGATTCAATTTACCTTAAATGGCCGCCCTCAATCTTTGGATTGCCGTCTTGGTGAAAATGTTCAGACATTGCTTCACTCCATGGGCTTTCACTCGGTTCGCAACAGTGATGATGGCTGGGGTTATGCCGGATCAGATGTGATCTTGTTCAATGGTGAACTGATCAATGCCTCTTTGTTGATTGCTGCCCAGCTTGAAGGTGCAGAAGTAAAAACGGCAGAGTCTCTAGGTGAGTGGAACCAATTGAGTTTGGTTCAGCAGGCGATGATCGATGTTGGTATAGTGCAATCAGGCTATAACGATCCAGCATTGGCGTTGATCTTAACTGACATGCTGGAACGTATTCCGCAACCAACCCGCGCGGAGATTGATGATGCTTTATCAGGGCTATTTAGCCGTGATGCTGGCTATCAGCAGTTTTACGAAGTGGTCGAATTGGCCGTGAAACGCCTTGGCGACCCTGCCTATACCCAGCAATTTGCCCCTGAATTCCGTGATGACTTGGTGGTGGTCGGTAAGAACTGTCCGAAGATTGATTCGGCGAAAATGGTGCAGGCTAAGCCTTGTTATGTTGAAGACCGAATCCCTGCCAACGCTTGTGTTATCAAGATGCTAAGAAGCCCGCATGCTCATGCATGGATCAAGCATTTGGATGTCTCCAAAGCAGAAGCTCTTGCGGGTGTGGTATCGGTTATCACCTATAAGAACTGTCCAGATATTCCGTACACACCAGGTGGTCAGAGCGCCCCTGAACCATCACCGCTCGACCGCCGTATGTTTGGCCAGAAACTGCGCCATGTGGGTGATCGCATTGCCGCTGTAGTGGCTGAGTCGGTGGAAATTGCCGAGCAGGCACTGACGCTTATCGACGTTGAATTCGATGTGCTTGAGCCAGTGATGAGCATTGATGAGGCGATGGCCGCCAATGCCCCGATCATTCACAACGAGCCTATCGAGTACGGTGTTGGTGCGCCAGATGATTTGGAAGAGCAGAATCGCAACGCCGATCCGCGTGAAGGCAAGTTGATTGTGAACTTCCCTATTGGTTGTTTCCCGCGCAAGAACATTGCCGCCAGTGTCCGTGGTCATATCGGTGATCTTAACAAGGGCTTTGCTGAAGCGGATATGATTATCGAGCGTACTTATGAGTCGAAACAGGTTCAGCAACTACCGGTTGAAACCCATATCTGTTACAGCTATATGGATGGCGATCGCATCGTGATGCACGATTCGACTCAGGTGCCTTGGCATGTCCGCCGTCAGGTAGCCAAAATCCTTGGTGTGAAGCAAAACAAAGTACATATCGTTAAAGAACGTGTGGGTGGTGGATACGGTTCGAAGCAAGATATCTTGCTGGAAGATGTGTGTGCATGGGCAACCTGGACCACAGGCCGTCCGGTATATTTCCATCATACACGCGAAGAAGAATTTATTTGTAACTCAACCCGCCATGTTGCCAAAGTGACGGTGAAACTCGGTGCCAAGAAAGACGGTACGCTAACCGCCATTGATATGGACTTCCGTGCCAACACCGGCCCTTACGGAAACCACGCGCTGACCGTGCCATCAAACGGTCCCGCCTTGTCGCTACCTCTTTACCCTTGTGACAATGTGGACTTCAGGGTAACAACCTATTACTCCAACATCTGTCCGACCGGGGCTTATCAGGGTTACGGTGCGCCGAAAGGTAACTATGCATTGACCATGGCGATGGCCGAAATGGCTGATGAACTGGGTATCGACCATCTTGATATGGTTGAGAAGAACCGTGTGGTTGAAGGTCAAGAGCTGAAGATCCTAGCAGCTATCGGTGAAGGTAAAATGCCGACCAGTGCGCCGAAAGTTCACAGCTGTGCACTTGAGCCTATTTTGCGTGAAGGCCGCAAGCTGATTGAATGGGACAGCCCAAAACAGGATGACAGCGAATGGAAAGTGGGCCGTGGTGTGGCGATTATCCAGCAGAAATCCGGTATTCCAGATATCGATCAGGCTAACTGTCAGATCAAGATGGCATCAGACGGTACCTTCATTGTTCATTCAGGTGCCGCTGATATCGGTACTGGCCTTGATACTGTGATCAGTAAACTGACCGCCGAAGTGCTGTGCTGCCCGATGGATGAAATCACTATTCACTCCGGTGATACCGACCACGCACCGTTTGATAAGGGGGCCTACGCCTCATCAGGAACATGCTTCTCTGGTAATGCGGCCAAGCGTGCTGCCGAAGCGATGCGTGAGAAAATCCTTAAGTGTGGCGCTGAAATGCTGGATGAACTCGTGGAAGATGTCGCTATTGTGGCACCGGGCATGGTGAAAGGTAAGCAAGGTGAAGTGAGCTACTTCGATATTGCCCACAAAGCAGAAAGTGGAACAGGGTGGGGACAATTATTGGCTTCAGGTTGCTTCACCACACCAGAATTTGCTTTTCCCTACGGCGCGAACTTCGCCGAGGTGGCAGTTAACACCCGTACTGGCGAAATCCGTCTTGATAAGTTCCATGCCTTGCTCGACTGCGGTACCCCGGTTAACCCAGATTTGGCTTTAGGCCAGATTTACGGTGCCAGCATGCGAGCCATCGGCCACAGCTTATATGAAGAGCTGGTTTACGATGAGCATGGTGTGCCCGTGACCCGAGACCTGAAAAGCTATGGCGCGCCGATGATTGGCGATATACCTCGCGACTTTAAAGCGGTATTGGTACCAAGTGACGATCCGGTTGGCCCTTACGGTGCGAAGTCGATCTCTGAAATTGGTGTTAACGGTGCAGCCCCGGCCATTGCCAGTGCGATTCATGATGCATGTGGTGTGTGGATGCGGGATTGGCACTTCACACCTGAAAAGGTTCTACAAGGTCTGAATAAGCTTTAATCAATGTACAAGCGGCTGTTTCCAGGGGATGGGAAATGGCCGTTTTGTTTTTCGGCTCCGGTTTACCGGGCTGGTGTTATGGCTATTACGCCGTCATGACTTAGCGAGTATCGACTGTTTCTCATGAACTGGGGGATGGTCAGGATATAAGCGGGTAGGCAGGCACAGGCTCTGGTTGAGCTTGTTGTAAAGGGCCCAGGAGTTTCTGGCTAGGTTATCGAATCATAGATTACGGATGGAACTGAAATGAAACTGCTTTATAACGTGGAAGACAGGCCTCCTATGGGTGCCGCGATCCTCCTTGCTCTTCAACATATGCTTGCCGCGATGGGGGCTATCATTGCCGTCCCTTTGGTGGTCGGTAGTGCGATTGGCCTACCGACAGATCAAATGGTGATTTTGGTCAATGCAGCCCTGATGGTATCGGGCGTGGTAACTATCATCCAGTGCAAAGGAGTAGGTCCTGTTGGGATCCGGCTTCCGGTGGTAATGGGTACTAGCTTCACCTTTGTTGCCATCTCGATTTCGATTGGTATGGACTCGGGCATTTCTGGGGTATTTGGTGCATCGCTGATCGGCTCGTTGGTAATGATCATTGGTAGCCGTTTTATGCCGCAAATCAGAAAGCTCTTTCCACCCGTGGTATCCGGCACCGTGGTGGTTTTAATTGGTCTGACAATTTTACCTGTATCTGTTGACTGGTTCGCAGGTGGTTTTGTTGGGCAAGAGAATTACGGTCAAATCAATAATCTGATGCTGGGGCTGTTGGTGTTGGTTGTAGTGATTGTGCTGTCTCAACTTGGCAAAGGGCTGATCTCTGCTGCTGCTATCGTGATTGGTATGATGGTTGGTTATATTGTGGCGATCTTCATGGGGGTGGTTGATTTTACGCCGGTAAAAGAAGCCAAGTTCTTCTCCTTGCCAGAACTATTACCATTTGGATTGAGCTTTACCGTCAGTGGTGTTATCGGGATGTCTATCGCTTACCTGGTCACTATTATGGAGTCGACCGGTGACTTCTTAGCCTTGAGTGATGCAACCCATACCAAATTGACTGGGAAGAAGCTGTCTAAAGGGATTTTATGTGACGGTGTCGGTAGTGCCCTTGCCTCGGTATTTGGTGCAACCCCATTTTCATCTTTCAGTCAGAATGTCGGTATTGTATCGATTACCGGTGTTGCCAGCCGCCATGTGGTTGCAGTGACTGGTGTGATCATGCTGATCGCCGGTATGTTCCCGAAACTGGGCGGCATTGTGGTTACTATCCCTTCGCCGGTGCTTGGGGGAGCTGGACTTGTTATGTTCGCTATGATCATCTCGGCCGGTATTGGCATCCTGTCACGCATTAATTTTACCAAACGCAATATGCTTATCATCGCTGTCGGTGTGGCCTCGGGCATGGCGGTCACCGTTCGTCCTGAAATCCTGACTTACATGCCCGATTCAATGCGCGTCATTCTAGGCTCGGGTATTACTACGGGCTCACTAGTGGCACTGGGTCTCAATATTGTTTTGGGTATTAACCGTGCCGATGAAGCAGAAAGTGCGAATGAAAAACGCGAAGCGTTGAAAGAGCAAATCAAAGAGTGTGAAGAGTGTGAGAAAGCACTGGCCGAGGAAGAGGCTGTGCAGTCACGCGAGCAACAAATTTAAGCCCTACAATAGAAATAATTCAATAAAAGAAGTGCACGAAATCACGGTGTCCCTATCACTATCCTGCACCGAAAGATAAGAGGTAATTATGGAATATACCCAATCTATTAAAGCAATTAGAGCATCTATCTTGGATATTGCTAAGGTTGTCGACAAGCCTGAAGACATCGAGCAGAACATCCGTTTTATTGAAGACGGTTTAATGTTAGTTGAGAACGGGCGTATCGAATGGGTCGGCGAATGGGAGAAGGGGAAAGATAAAATCCCATCGACCGTTCGTATTCGAAACTATCCAGGCAAGATTGTGATGCCTGGCTTTGTCGATACCCATATTCACTATCCACAGGCCGAAATGGTGGGTGCCTATGGTGAACAACTGTTGGAATGGCTGAACAATTACACCTTTCCAACTGAAGCTCGCTATAAAGATAAAGACTACTCCCGCGAAATGTCGGCGTTCTTTATCAAGCAGTTGCTGAGAAACGGTACCACAACCGCCTTGGTTTTTGGCACCGTTCATCCTGAATCGGTTGATGCGCTGTTTGAAGAAGCCGAGAAGATCAATATGCGGATGATTGCCGGTAAGGTAATGATGGATCGCAATGCGCCGGAATACCTGCTGGATACGCCGGAAATCGGTTACAACCAAACCAAAGAATTGATAGAGCGTTGGCATAAACGTGGTCGTTTGCTCTATGCCATTACACCGCGTTTTGCGCCAACGTCTTCTCCTGAGCAGCTCGCAATGGCTGGACGACTCAAGGAAGAATACCCGGATACTTACGTGCACACCCATTTGTGCGAAAACAAGAATGAAATCGCGTGGGTGAAAGAGCTCTACCCTGAGCAAGACGGTTATCTGGATGTTTATCATCACCATGGTTTGACGGGGTCAAAGAGTGTATTTGCCCACTGCATCCATCTTGAAGACGAAGAATGGGACTGCTTACAAGACACCGACTCCGCCGTTGCCTTTTGCCCAACCTCAAATCTCTATCTTGGCAGTGGCTTGTTCAAGCTGCAGGAGGCGTGGAAGCGCAGGGTGAAAGTCGGTATGGGGACCGATATCGGCGCTGGAACCACCTTCAATATGATGCAAACCCTCAACGAAGCTTACAAGGTCATGCAGTTGCAAGATTACCGTTTGTCGGCATTCGAGGCGTTTTATCTGGCGACACTCGGTGGGGCTAAATCACTCTCACTGGATCACCTGATCGGTAACTTCGAAGTGGGCAAAGAAGCGGATTTCGTCATTATCGATCCATGTTCGACGCCACTTCAGCAACTTCGCTACGACAGCTCGAAAGATTTGCCTGAGAAATTGTTCATGCTAATGACTTTGGGCGATGACCGTAGCATCTACCGAACCTATGTTGATGGCCGATTAGTGTACGAAAGAGGTTAATTTTTACGTAAACGGTTTCAGTAGCAAATACCATTTTGACAATGCAAGGTGAGTAAAGCGTATAATCGCTGTCAACTTACCTTGCCCAGCCCCAAAAAAAGCAATCGATTGCGACGGGGCGGGTTGAGAGGAAGCTCAACGTTTTTCAAGGTGATCAGGCCAAAGCCTGGCACTAATTCTTACAAGGAATTACATCATGTCTGAAAATAGTTCGATTCATCATGAACCTACAGTAGTGGCAGAAGACACCCCCCGAAAAAGCGGCTTGGATGGGTATTTTAAGATTTCCCAGCGCGGTAGTAGTGTAAAGCAAGAAGTTGTTGCCGGTTTGACGACCTTCCTGGCAATGGTTTACTCAGTCATTGTTGTACCGAGCATGCTTGGTGCTGCTGGTTTTAACCAAGGAGCGGTATTTATCGCTACCTGTTTGGTCGCGGCGTTTGGTTCGCTGTTAATGGGGCTTTGGGCAAACCTGCCGATGGCTATTGGTTGTGCGATCTCCCTCACCGCGTTTACCGCATTTAGCTTGGTGCTGGGGCAGGGGATCAGCATCCCGGTTGCTTTGGGGGCCGTATTTTTGATGGGGGTGGTGTTTACCGCTATTACCGTCACCGGTGTACGCCAGTGGATCTTGACTAACCTGCCGTCTGGTATTGCGCACGGAACGGGGATCGGTATTGGTTTGTTCTTGCTATTGATTGCCGCCAATGGTGTTGGTTTGGTGGTACAGAACCCACACGAAGGCCTACCTGTCGCATTGGGCGAGTTCACATCATTACCTGTCATCATGTCGATTGTGGGTCTGGCCGCGATTTTCGGTCTTGAGAAGCGCCAGGTTCCCGGTGGCATTCTGCTGGTGATTGTGGCTATTTCAATCTTCGGCCTAGTTTTCGATCCTAACGTGACCTATCAAGGCCTGTTTGCGATGCCATCGTTTGGCACGGAAGGTGAGTCGCTATTGGGCACCATGGATATTATGGGGGCATTGAACCCAATTGTGATCCCAAGTGTATTGGCCTTGGTGATGACCGCGATTTTCGATGCTACCGGTACTATCCGTGCGGTTGCTGGTCAGGCGAACCTACTGGATAAAGATGATCAAATCATTGATGGTGGTAAGGCTCTGACTTCTGACTCAGTGAGTAGTATTTTTGCTGGTTTTGTAGGTGGTGCGCCAGCGGCGGTGTATATCGAGTCTGCTGCAGGTACGGCAGCTGGTGGTAAAACGGGTTTGACCGCAACGGTTGTTGGTGGTCTGTTCATATTGCTACTGTTCTTGTCGCCTATTAGCTACTTGGTACCAGCTTACGCTACAGCGCCAGCGCTGATGTATGTGGGTCTGTTGATGATGAGCAACGTGAGTAAGTTGGATATGGCTGATTCGGTTGATGCGCTATCCGGTTTAATGTGTGCGGTGTTCATCGTTCTGACCGGTAATATTGTCACCGGCATCATGCTGGGCTTTGGCTCATTGGTGATTGGCCGTGTTATTTCTGGTGAAGCGAAACGACTGAACGCAGGTACCGTGATTATCGCCATTGTGCTAGTGGCCTTCTACGCGGGTGGCTGGGCGATTTAAGTCTCGCCACATCGCATCACGTTTTAGTGAGATATAAGTCGCGCTCCTCATTGAAAAATGAGGGGCGTTTTTGTTATTGCACTCGCAATATCTTCAAACGAATTAATCAGCAGCAATAAAGACCATTTTATTGGCTATCATCCAAGTTATTCGCATTGAACCAAATACCTTGAAGATTGGTGATTTCATGTGGTTGACTAACTATTTTGGCTCAATATCACGTTTTTCATGTTTTACCTTAAATACTTGACTCCCTCCGTCGTTTTTGAACATTAGTCATCTCATTATTAAAGTAGTCGACGGGAAGGTTTTTATGGTGTTGGAGAAAGTGTGGTTATGGCTTGGCATAGTCATCCTGTTGTTTGGCACGTCAGTAGTGTTTGCGCATGAATCTGAAAATGAAATCTTAGAGTTATTCGTCGTTCCTTATCACGTTCAACTTAATGATGGTGAAATACGAAAAATGTCAGCCAATGCATTTTATGTGGATGGGACCTATGTTCGAGACGTGCAAGGTGTAACGTGGCGCAGTAGTGATCCAGAAAGTGTATCGATTGCCCAGAATGGGACAATTTTAGCGGTGAAGCCGGGAGTGGTAAGCATTTATGCAAGTCTGAATGGTTTTGAATCGGCACAGCCCGGAACGGTAATTGTCGGTGACTCGGTAGTCGAAGAGCTAAACATCGAGATAGATAATACAGATGTCACTGTCGGTCAGACCGTTAATGTTAAAGTTACCGCTACTTTTAGTGATGGGGAAACAGAAGATATCACGGGTGCCGTCAATTGGGAACGAGTTACGAATGACGATGCATTTGAAGTGGATGGACGCCAACTGACAGGTTTGAATGAAGGTTATGGTTATTTGATTGCGCATTTTGATGAAAGCAAATCAGAATCGCTACGTATTGATGTCAATGATTCAGGGTATTTGGGCTTGATGGTTAATCTTGAAGCTAAAGATGCAAGCGAATACCTATAAACGTTGAATAATCATTGAGCTCTATGAGTCCAAAACGTGCTAAACATTGAGCCTTTGTATTTATTACCATCCATTCCTTTCCAGCTAAACCAAGTACCTTGCAGTTATTTGGGTACCATTGCGTTAAGTGCTTTGCTGACTTTTTCGATGACAGAACGACACTTCTCACTGTCCATGTTAATACCATGGCGGGCTGCTAGATAGATCGGGCTGTTGTACGTCACCCAGACATCTTTGTTTTCATCTTCAGTCACTAAAAATTTTTGCGGTAAGTCGATAGCTACCGATTGCTGGCAGGACATAATGACAGAACCAATTTTGGGATTACCGAAGATCAACAGTTCGGTTGGTCGTAAATCAACGCCCGCCTCTTTTGCTGATTCACTGTGTTTTACGTGGGCGAAGAGGGTCATGCCCTTATCTTTCAAAACCTGCTTTAGTTTTGCGGTGGTCTCTGGAACGGTATAAGGGCTTTGGGTTGAAACTAGCCCATTATCTGCCAATGCGGGGTAGCTAACATTAATGAAAAATAAAAAGAGTAACAGTTTGATTTTCATTTGTTTATTCTCCATTAATACACTTGTCCTTGTTCGTATAGAACGTAATGAATATAGACCTAAGTGACTTGTTTATAGTCATGAAGGTCGGATTTAGCAAGCAGGCTAAGTAAAGAACAACTGAACCATAGACTAGGAAAGGGAAAGCCATGTACATAGGCGAAGCTGCGAAAAAATCCGGTGCTTCGGAGCGGGCAATTCGGTTGTATGAGTCGATGGGATTGCTGAGGGTATCGAGGGCAGGCAAATATCGTGTTTTCTCTGAAGCTGATATTGAGTTTATTCGCCTTATTAAAGAGGGCCAATCTCTCGGGCTCCATCTTTCAGAGTTGAAAGAGTTGGTCGATGGTGAGCAGGATTTCAATTGGACCAAAGTGTTACAGCTTCTTGAAGAGAAGCAACAGAGCATAGCATCCCAGATAAAAATGCTTGAAGTGCAATATTTACGCATTGGTGAATACCGGCAAGCGATTGATCAGTGTAACTATTGACTCTGACCCTAGGGTCAAGGTTTAAGATGCCTCTAGCACGAATAAGGAGGTACGGTGATGAAAAAAGTCTTGGTTATCAATGCAAACCCAAAGCAAGAAAGCCTTTGCCAGTCATTGGCGGAGCACTATGCCAGCATTGCAGGCAAAAAACACGACATCAAACAAGTAAACCTTGCTGATATGTCGTTTGAGATGGATCTTCAGCAAGGCTATGACAAGGAAACCCCGCTGGAAGATGATTTGAAAGGTTTTCAGCAACACGTGACTTGGGCGGAGCATATCGTCATTGTCAGCCCAGTTTGGTGGGGCACGATACCAGCTAAATTTAAAGGGGTGATTGATCGGACGTTCCTTCCCGGCTTCGCGTTTAAATATCAAGAAGGGAAATCGATACCACAAAAGTTGTTGAGCGGGCGTACATCGGAATTGATCATTACCCTCGATACACCGCCATTTTGGTATAAGTATGTTCAGGGAAACCCGATCTATAAACAATTGAAGCACACGATTTTGAGTTTCACTGGCATCAAAAATCAGACATCGATCTATTTGGGACCGGTGCTAACCGCAACAGAACAACGCCGTCAATCGTGGTTTGATAAGATCTCCAAGCGGGCGGCACAGCTTTAGTCTTATTTAGTCCTAGCTCTTATTTACTCTTAGTTATTAGCCATTGGTTATTAGTCACGGACTTTTAACCATCGGAAAATAAAATCAGCGATGTTTTGAGGGGTGTTCAAATCCAAGTAAGGGAGTTGGCATCCTTCAGGAGCAGGTTGATCGCTGGCAAAAGCAATAATGTTTTCATCGTTAGGGTAGAAAAGCGGTTTGCCGTAACTTGGGCGGTGTACTTCAATTTTTGCGATAGGCTGGTCGCGAAATCCTTCAACTAATATCAGGTCAA
The DNA here is from genome assembly GCF_052873815.1 of Photobacterium sp. DNB23_23_1. NCBI lineage: Bacteria > Pseudomonadati > Pseudomonadota > Gammaproteobacteria > Vibrionales > Vibrionaceae > Photobacterium > Photobacterium sp. DNB23_23_1. The sequence continues at coordinate 13,239 of NZ_JBNNXT010000027.1, forward strand.
GTTGGCTGTGATCCAGTTGTGACAGGCACTCATCAAGTTGAGGCTCCTCTCGCTCAGGTTCTGGGTATTCGAAATACAGCATGTGTCTTTCTTTTGTCGCAAGCAGTGTTTGACTGCAACCTGCATGGCGTAAACGGTAGCTATCTTTACCGGGTTTGTCCGGGTCAATACTGTGATGGCTATGTTTGACTAAGCCAATGCGAAGGCCATTAGATTTCAGCAGCGGAATGAGTTTTTCTAGAAGGGTTGTTTTGCCTGAGCCACTATAGCCGGCAAAGCCAATAATTGGTGCCATGTTGAGTCTGTATCGCCTATAAATAATCTCCTGAGTGTAATACTAAACTGTGTCATAGTCTGCCTATATCAGAGCTACTTCTGCCGTAAAAGCCCGACATCGATTGATGGAGAATTGAACAGCGGTGTTTCAAACGGTGTATCAAAATTAAGCTTATTGAGTTTTTTCTCCAACAACATCATGTTTCCTACTACATTTATTGAGTACACCGCAGGCATCTGCTATTACCATTAAGTAAGGTAATTAAATGCCTTCATCGCTTACCATCCAGTTTTTTGACAGGAAGTCGTAGTATTGGTGGTAAGTACTCATAATCGCATCAGGGAGAGTGCAATGTGGGCAACATTGGATTTTGAAGCATCCGGCCTTTCCGGCCAGTCCTATCCTATTGAGGTGGGGTACTCGTTGCCAGACGGTTCTGCAAACAGTCTGCTTATCAATCCACTCACAGCAGGTGATCCTTGGCAACATTGGGATGATTATGCTGAGATCGAAATTCACCAAATTTCACGTCAGAAGCTGCATAATGAAGGGCTTCAAGTCGTCGATGTTTGTCACCACCTTAACGCGGTGTTAGGAAAATATGAGCGTGTATTTTGTGATAGCCAATGGGACCTGTTTTGGCTCGGTCGGTTATATCATGCGGCTCATATGAGGCCCTCGTTTACCCTGACTGAAGTGGGTTTGTGGTTGTTGCAGGAAAATGGTATCGATCGGGCACATTTTCAACAAACCATGGCTGAGCTTGGCCCGGTATCGCACCGTGCTGAATCGGATGCTAAACAGATCCGTATGGCGATCACGCAGTTGACCGAATAAGCCTTTTTACTCAGTAAGATATTTAAGTTTTTAAACACTGACAATCCCATTTCTGATGTTTGAACAATCAGAAGTGGGTATACTGATTACCAATGTTCAGTTCTGAGTGAATCGCTTGCAGACCTCATCCTTTCATCAAGTATCACCGAGTACCTTACCGCCATCTGTTCGTGCAGCTGTGTTTAATATTTCGATGTCAGCCCCTGGTGCTGGCGAAATTCTTGGGCAGTTAGCGAAGCCTAACAACGAGCGCTTTTCCAAACTTGCCGCCATTATTCAGCATGTCTGCCCGGATGTGTTGATGTTGTGTGAATTTGACCACCCTGGAGAGGGGGGAGATGATGGGGCGCTAGAGAGATTTTGTCAGCATTACTTGGCCTCTTCCCAACATGCTCAGCAAGCCGTGTCTTATCCTTATCGGTATTGCCCACCATCGAACACTGGGTTGGCAATGGTGAATGATCTTGATGGCGATGGAAAAATTACGTTACCCAATGATGCTCATGGGTTTGGTGAACATCATGGCCATTTCAGCTTTGTGATCCTATCGAGATATCCCATTGTTGACGCTGAAATAAACAGTTGGCAAACCCTTATTTGGCAAAATTTACCCGGTCATCAAATGCCCGAAGGCTACTATTCTGAAGCAGCAAGCACAGAGTTACGCTTGTCTTCCAAGAATCATGTTATGGTGCCGGTGGATGTTGATGGTAAGACGCTTCATCTACTTGCTTGCCACCCAACTCCGCCGGTGTTTGACGGCCATGAGAAACGCAATGCTCGCCGTAATCATGACGAGTTGGTACTGCTCAAAGATATTATTAGTGGGGCAGATCACCTCATTGATGATAATGGCCTTCCGGGAGGTCTTTCACCGGATAGCCGCTTTGTGGTGCTGGGTGATTTGAATGCAGATATGGCCGATGGTGATGGTATGAAGAAGGCTATCCGTGATTTGCTACTGCACCCGAAAATCCACCGCACAGTCTCATCAGGTAGAATGACGCCGAAAAGCTTGGGAGGGCGTTTTCATCGACCTTGGCAGCAGCGCCGGGGACGGTCAAGTGAATGGACCCATATTTCAGGGCTACGTCTTGATTATGCATTGCCTTCGGCTAATTTGGAGGTTTTGCAAAGCGGGGTCTTTTGGCCAGACAAGAAAGATCCGCTGCGGCATTTGATTACTGATGAACGTGGCCGCGAGCACCCGCAGGCTGGCTCAGATCACCGTTTGGTGTGGGTGGATATCGCTTTGAAATAGTTACTTGGGTATATGATGCTTCTTGACCTAGGCTTTTGAATAAAGGTTGATTCAACAGGGAGATGCACCATGCCTGATTCACTCAAGCCGCTGGGCGGTGAAGGTTTACGCGGACAAACTGCCGGTAGCACAGCACTGTGTACGGTGGGTAAAACCGGTACTGGCTTAACCTATCGTGGCTATGATATTTCTGACTTGGCAATGCATGCCGAGTTCGAAGAAGTGGCTTATCTTCTCCTGAAAGGAAAACTGCCAACCCGCACTGAGCTGGCGGCATACAAAACCAAGCTCATTTCTTACCGTGGTTTACCGCTGGCCTTGAAGTTGGTGCTGGAACAAATACCTGCCGATGCCCATCCGATGGATGTCATGCGAACAGGCTGCTCTATGCTGGGCAACCTTGAACAGGAGCATGGTTTTACCGAAGAGTATGATAAAGCCGATAGGCTACTTGCTTTGCTGCCAGCCATCATTTGCTACTGGTACCGTTATAGTCATCACGGGGTGAAAATAGAAACCTACTGTGATCAAGACAGTATTGCCGGATATTTCTTGAAAATGTTGACCGGTGAAACGCCCCCCGATTTACACACGCAGGTGATGCACTGCTCATTGATCTTATACGCTGAACATGAGTTTAATGCCTCGACCTTTGCGGCGCGGGTTTGTGCCTCGACGTTGTCTGATATTTACTCTTGTGTGTGTGCCGCTATCGGAACCTTGAGAGGGCCCTTGCATGGTGGTGCCAATGAGGCGGCGATGGCAATGATTGAACAATGGCAGAGCTCGGATGACGCGGAGGCTGGGATCTTGGCGATGCTGGCAAACAAAGACAAGATCATGGGCTTTGGTCATGCCATTTACCGGGAATCAGATCCACGTAATGCATTGATTAAGTTATGGGCTGAAAAATTGTCCCAAGATGCCAGTGACCCTGTGCTTTATGATATTTCAGTCAGAGTGGAAGCGGTGATGAAGCGCGAGAAGAACCTGTTCTGTAATGCCGACTTCTTTCACGCTTCCGCGTACCATTTCATGGGGATACCAACCAAGTTGTTCACGCCGATCTTTGTAATGAGTAGGGTAACGGGTTGGGCGGCCCATGTCTTTGAACAGCGGGCTCATAACCGGATCATTCGTCCTAGCGCTGACTATATAGGTCCGGAGCATCAAGACTGGCTACCGATTGATGAGCGTCACTAATTTGAATTATTCCCACCATGGTTATTGGCAAGACTTGCCCCAAGGAAGGGTCTATTGGCAACCGAACTTTCTGGCGTCCAGTTTGGCGGTTCAATGCTATCGCCAACTTGACAGTGAGTTGAATTGGCAGCAACAGAAAATCAGAATGTTCGGTAGGGAAATACTGCAACCACGACTGCAAGCTTGGTGCGGTGAGGCGGAGTATACCTATTCAGGCTTAACCATGCAGCCCGATCCTTGGACACCTACACTGCAGGCTATTCGTCAGCAGTTATCTGCGCTGTTGGGGCAAAACTTCAACTCGGTGTTGGCCAATCAGTATCGCAATGGTGACGATTATATGGGGTGGCATCAGGACAATGAGCCTGAACTGGGTGAAGAGCCTGTTATCGCCTCCATCAGTTTAGGGGCAACACGACGTTTTGTATTGCGGCACCGCCAAAGTAAAGAGAAGAAAGAGTATTTGCTGACGAATGGCTCGTTGCTCGTGATGGCGGGTGAGCTACAAAGTTTCTGGCAACATACGGTTCCGAAAACCAAGCGGCCAACTGAGCCTCGTATCAATCTAACGTTCCGTCAGATAACGCGCTAATTAACAGCTTAGGTATTGTCTACGCAGCTATTGTTATCGCAATCATAGATGAAAGCATTAATTGACAGTTGTCTGACGTAATGGATTCAAGGCTTTGCTAGCGTTCTGGCTAAATGATTACCGCAATGAGCAGGGAGTATTCAATGGGATGGGTTAGCAGTCGATTACATCGGGCAGTGGTTTCTTCGCTGGTTGCAGGGGCAGTGGTTACCTCACCTTTGCTTTGGGCAGATGTTCAATCTGCTGCAGAGCAAGGATTGAACCTCAGTGCTGGCGGTGTCAATGCTACTTCTAGTGCCGATACAGCAAGCTTTTTGCAAGATGCCGAGCGTATTCGCCAAACCTATGAAAGTCAGCTTTTTACCCTCCCTGCTTTTAAGATGGGCCACTATGGCTTGCGGATGTATCGCCAGACACAAGACCCTAAATACCAAGCGGCAATTTGGTCTGATATGGCACGTGTCGCCAGTCGGCTGAACTTCTTCGCAACAGAAGTGTATACCTCTGAGCAAATTGACACTTACTCTGCAGAGCGGATTGCTCGCTATGACCGCAAAGAAGATGCCCGAAGTGACTTGCGCTATGAAACAACTAAAGACAAACCGGAATATTACTACCTCGGTGTTGATCTGCTTGGATCAATGGCCCGTGCCAACGAGTATGGTTTGAAGCATCGCGAAGATGCAAAGCTCAGAGAGGTGATTCGTCGTTATGATTTTAAAGAGTACGCGACTGACCCTGAGATGATCAGAGCTTGGGCGGCACAGTTGGCCAATCAGGTGTACTGGCTGCGTCAGTTAGGGGAGCAGGATGTGGTTGATGATTTTACTGCGGCCTTCAAAGAAACCTATCCCGACAGTCTAGATGGTAAGTTGACGGATCAGCAATTTATGAACAAGGTCTATGGCCTAACCCATATCATTTTTGCTGCGACCGAGTACTACCAGCATTCGGTAAAAGAATCTGACTACCAATGGATCTATGATTACTACCGCGACAATATCGATACTATTATTGCGCGCGCGAAAGAAGATGTGATTGCTGAGGTCGGTATTAACTTCCTATTGGCCGGATTGAAGGATGATCCTGTCGTGGACAAGACTCGAAAGGCAATCCAGCACTCTTTGAATCGACAAGCGGGCATTATCCCGGCAATTAACGGTAGTACCAGTTTGCTAGATGGTGAACACCGTAATGTACTGGCGATTATGTTGTTGGATTGGCGAGGAACCAATGCCGTGCCAACGATTCAGAAACAGCCGGAAATTTTCACAAACAAGCCATATGGCTTGATTACTAAGTAATACCTAGCGGAATAGACAATGGATTCGAAATACAGCGCCCCTAAAGAGGGGCGTTTGTTATTAACATGGACGTTGAAATCTCAAATAGCCAATAGCTTATACCAACCTACATAAATATTTTTCCAGTGCAAATACTTGATCAACGACTTATCCAGATTGGTATTAGTAATGATATTTACCGCTAATGCTGTTGACGTTGAAAATCTGCACCTTCATTGACGGTGACCAGTAAACACTGCTCCAACCAGCCTTGAGCTTCAGTTGACGAATGAAATCTTCGGGTTTGGGCAGTTTTTCCCATACTTGTGGCAAGAACAAGGCTTGCTGGTGCTGATCAGACAGGATCACGCCGACTTTGTTATTTTCTAAGTAATCAATTAGCGCTTGTTCTGAGTCTATGGCCAGATCTTCCGGTTGGGTCAGTACAGATACTTCTACGACCAAATTATCAAGTTGTTCTTCGACCAGCGGCATAAACCGACGGTCTTGGTAAGCACTCGCTCTGGCTTTGTTGTGAACTTCCATCACCAGCGGTGAATGAGCCATGGTTGTACCTAGGCAGCCTTGAAGCTGTCCATCGACAGTAAGAGTAACAAAGCAAGCGCCGGGGTTGAGTAGCTTCTTGCTGTATAAATCTAATCGAGGAGGTTGGGGAATATTATCCGAAAAGTGGTCACGAATAGCATCGCGAGCCACATCCAAAAGCTGTGTTAATTCACCTTTATTGAGGTTCTGAAACGAGATAGCTGACATATCCTACGACTCTCTCCTTATCTCCGGCGTCGGTGTCGCCAGAGTTTATTAATGCTTTACGTATAAGTGTGTATCCCCTTCGTTTGGCTAACAAAAGCAATGTATTGATACCTGTTGAGCCACAAGCTTGTTCCGGAACGATTGTTGGCTCATAGTTATCGATCATGGTGCAGGTTTGGCGGTCTATGCGCTGTGCTTCCGAATATGAGTGGAAGTGGCTTAGATCACTACTAACAACAAGCAGGCAGTCGTCACCTTGCCAGAGGGAATCGATCAGCTTGGCGACAATAGCCGGATGTACATTACTGGTCAAAAGCGGTAACAGGGTAAAGTCATGTAAACATGACTGCAGGAAAGGTAATTGCACTTCGAGGCTGTGCTCAAGGGCATGAACCTGATCCGATACTTCAATATCATCTATTTCCTTCAGCTTTTCAACAAATTGTGTATCAATTTTTATTTTACCTAACGGCGTTTCAAAATGATCCGCAGCAGGGATGGCACAGCCTTGGAAATAGTAGCGGTGACTGGGCCCAATCAGGATCACACGGCGTATGCGCTTTGCCTCTGGAATTAGATATCGGTAGGCATCTGCGGCGACATTGCCTGAAAACATATAGCCAGCGTGCGGCACAATGAGTGCACGGATTGGGAGGGTGTGGTTGGATGCCGTATGATGGGGTGTCCTAAGCCATTCAACCATTTGGCTTTTCAGGGCTGCAGCAGAATGGGAATAAAACTTGCCTGCTACCGCTGGTGGACGTGTACTCATAGGTCACCTATTCATATGTAGTCTAATAAACTGGACTAACCTTAAGTATAGGAACAAATACTCAATCAGGTGACTATCATGTCTCAACCTCCTGAATTTTATCCAACAAAATATTGGCATCGGCTTGATGACGGTAGGGTGGTATGTGATCTTTGCCCGCGACAATGTCGATTGAGAGAGGGTAAGCGAGGTGCTTGCTTTGTTAGGCAGGCTCATGAAGGTGAAATAGTTTTGACCAGTTATGGTCGCTCTAGTGGTTTTTGTATCGACCCCATCGAGAAAAAACCACTTAATCACTTTTACCCAGGAAGCTCTGTTCTGTCCTTTGGTACCGCTGGGTGTAATCTTGGCTGTAAGTTCTGCCAAAACTGGAATATCAGTAAATCCCGTCAGATAGACACCTTAGGTTCATCGGCGATGCCTGAACAGTTGGCATTGGCCGCGCAGCGTTATGGCTGTGACAGCATTGCCTTTACCTATAACGATCCGGTGATTTTCATGGAGTACGCCGTGGACGCCGCGCAGGCATGCCGGGAATTAGGTATCCATAGCGTTGCGGTGAGTGCGGGGTATATCTGCGATAAACCACGGGTTGATTTTTATCGCCATATGGACGCAGCCAATATTGACTTGAAAGCGTTTACTGAGCGTTTCTACCATAAAATATGTAGCGGTCATCTTGCGCCTGTACTCGATACTTTGCTGTATCTGCGACATGAAACCGATGTGTGGTTTGAAATTACTACCTTGTTGATCCCTGATGAAAATGACAGCCCACAAGAAATAGATGCCTTGACCCGCTGGGTGTACGACAACCTAGGTCCAGATATTCCGATCCATTTCAGTGCCTTTCATCCGGATTTCAAGATGCTGGATAAAGAGCGTACGCCGCCTGAAACGGTGAAAAGAGCACGGGAGATCGCTGTGGCAAATGGCTTGCATTATGCCTATGTGGGGAATATTTTCGACCAAGCGGGTGACAGTACCTATTGTCCTGGTTGTGGCAAGAATGTACTTTCTCGTAACTGGTATCAATTGGGGGATTGCCACCTGACCAGTCAGGGACAGTGCCATTACTGTGGCTATCAGTTAGCCGGGCGCTTTAAGCCGATTGAGAAAGCATTTGGACGACGTCGGATCCCTGTGCAAATTGCCAGCGGATAATGATTGATCTTCGTATAACAGATGGTCTGGACTTGTCAGCAGTATAAGCAATCCGATATCTTACAGACCTAATGACAAACACCCGAATGAGAAAGTAAACATGTCTGATATGACGATGGAGCAACTTGCGAGCTACCAGAACCTTGTGATCACCCAGCCTAACTGCCCGTTTTGTGTTAAAGCCAAAGCGATTTTGGATGAACGTGGCACCGAATATACAACATTGGTATTGGGAACAGATCTTGCCAAAACCATGATGGTTGATTTTATCGAGCAGCAAACGGGCAATGTTGTGCGCACTGTTCCGCAAATCATTTTGGCTGGTCAATACATCGGTGGTCACGATGACTTGGTTGCTTTCGTCGAGCGTCAGGTAGAAAACGACGCATTTGGTGGTTTTGAGCTGTAAGCTCTGGGGATATTTACCTTATCACCAACGGCAATTAATGGGGCAGTGCAGTAGCGCTGCTTTTTTTTGGCTTGATCTAGGCTAAATATCCTACATTCTTTTCAGGCTCTACAGCGTGGCTCTGGTAGACTGGTATCTTAATTACGCTATATGGATTTTCGGTGATGCTTAGTTATCAGGGACTGTTTTTCCTGCTGTTGTTAGTGATGGCATCCGCATTGGTTATTGGTCATTCGTTTCGATACAACCGCAAAGTAACGCCTGTTTCCTTGATGGTTATTGGTGTGTTATCAGTGATCTCAGTGACGACTTACGCCTTTTTAGGCCATGAGCCAAGCAATGCTATCAAGCAGCTACAGGCCTCTTCAACGTTATCCGAAGAGCAATCGCTCCCAGCAGAAATGCTGATGGGGGCGGCAGAGCTAAATCAAAAGCGTATTGAAGAAATACAAGACAAGCTTCGAGAAGATACCCAGAATGGCGAGTTGTGGTATGCGCTAGGAAATGCCTATATGTACAGCAGTGAGTTTGAGAGCGCAGGCACAGCATTTCTTTATGCATTACGGCTGGCACCTGAGCCCCAATCTAATATCTATTCGGCAATGGCTACGGCCAGTTATTACCAAGAGAAGCAGTATTTCACCACACAAAGTAAGGCATGGCTTGATCGGGCTTTAGAGTTGGATGAAAATAATATACCAGCGTTGATGCTGTTGGCTTCTGATTATTTTCTTAATGCCCGTTATCAAAAAGCGATTGATACTTGGCAGCAGCTATTGGATACCGAACGCACGGACTTGGACAGGGTCGAAGTTATTAATGCTATCAATCGTGCTAAGAGTTTTCTTTAATATAAATACCGGTGAACTATCGTTACTTAATAACTATAGGGCTTAAAATATACAATAATTATCAGTATAACTATAAAGGAAAGTACGTAACAATGGCTAAAAATTAATGTACAACGAATGCATTTCTACTTGTGGCACGCGCTTTATGTCATTCCTGTGGTTTTTAAAATAAGTCAATAAAAAATCGTGATAGACATAAATGAAAAGTGTGTCATTGGTTCAAATTTGAACGATTTGTACTTTTCTGTAAGCAGCGCCAGAAATAAAAGTATTAATAGGTTACTGGCAGAAAAATACGATTGATATTGTTTATTTCTCTTGATTTTCAATTTTCATAATAATTCACTATGAGCTAGTGGCGTAAATATGCTGTCACGATGTTTGGTTAAAGCTTTATGTGAAATATGGGTTCGATTATATTTTATTGATTAATATGACTTTTTATTCATAATGCGCTTAATTGGTTGAAAAATTGACACTTAAGTGTGGGGCATTAGTCAAAAATTAGACACTTCTTACATTTATGGCTTAATATCAATAAAAGCGATAAATTTTCGTTGAAAAACAATTGCACACATTCTGTTACATTCTAGGTGGCGGAGACGTTTGATATTTTGACTATTTTTATACACCATAATCAAATGTCAGAGCACTGTTAAATATAGCGCTTTTTCACCTTTGATTTTCATTGAAAAAAAGCCATGCGCCGTGAATGAAATATGAATATAAAAATAATTTTTTCAGCATTAACTATGTCAGTTCTTGCTGGTTGTATGACTACACAACAACCATTAGAATATAAAAACGAAGTCAATGATATTGAAGTTGAAAATACTCGTAATGATTCCATTGAGTATATTACGAAAGAAGAGATAGTTTTTGTTGAGGAAAGCTTTGTTACAACAGAAATTATCGATCAGCATTTAGATTTAATTGAACCTGGTCGTTACTTTTCTAAAGAGAGTGAAAATCGGTCTTACATGATATTTGACTCTCAAGAGACGAATAAAAGGACTGTAGATGACTATCAAGGGCTTGTCGCTTCTTATAATTCGGTCAACTCATCTGGTTTTGCTGTCAATAGCGCAACATTAAGTACTAAGATAAAATTACACCTTGATAGCATAAAAAATGCTTATGAAAACTACCGTAAATTCGAGGGTGGTAAAACATTCATTATCATAACTGGCCACACTGACTCTTCAGGAAGCTGGAATTACAATAAGCAGCTTTCTAGGAGCCGCTCAGACTCTGCTGCTCGATATTTAATGGAAGCCGGTGTTCCGAATGATTCTATATTGCGAATAGCGGCTGGAGAGGACTTTCCGATAGCCCCCAATGACAGTAAAGCCAATATGGCAAAAAATCGCCGTGTTGAGTTCTTTATTACTCAGGATACCAGTTTTGTAAATGAGTTTTACCGTTCAGCTCCTTGTTATACGGAACGCTGCCAAACAAGGACGATTCAGGCGGTTGCATATACTCGAGAAGGCCGAGTTGTGACAGAAGCTCGTCATATTCCTAAAGAGCTTCAGGAAAAAAGAGCTTTGGATAGTAGTGAATTGAAAGAAACGAGAGAATTACCAAAGAAGGAAATAAGGTATCGTAAAATGGTATTACCGACGTCAAATCGAAAAATGCCATAGTCTTGATTTTATTTCAAATTTTTAACACTTAACAATAGCATTTTTGATAGCATGAAAATTAAATGTTTACTCCTTACTCTTACATCATTGCTAATGTTTGGGTGTGCAAGTGCACCAGAAGAAAGTGAAGACGCATCAATATCAGAGTACCAACAGACAAAACTGATGACGGAACAGGTGAAAGAAACATCTTCTGAGATGGAGAAAGATTTTGGTTGGCTCTCATTTGTCGATGCTAGTGAAAAATATATTCCAGTAGAAAAAGCCGATGGTTATCTGCATTTTTACCCTAGCGATAGTCAGTCTGAAATATCACAACTTGATGGGTTTGCCGTCTTACGTAATTTATCTGCAAGCGCTGGTTTTAAAGTTAATAGCGATAAGCTAAACAACGAAATGAAGGATCAGCTCGATAAGGTTGCAGAAACTTATTTTAAGCGAAGTAAGTCGCATGATAAGCAGTTGCTAGTTGTAACTGGGCATACTGATGCCTCGGGTGATTGGAACTACAATATTAATCTCTCATTGAGAAGGGCGATTTCTGCGGCAAAGTACCTTGATAAATTAGGCGTACCAGCAGACTCAATTGTCTTAATTGCTGGTGGACCTGATTATCCTTTAGTTGATAACTCATCAAGAGAAAATAAAGCAAAAAATCGTCGAGTTGAAATTTTAATTACTGCAGACGAATCATTCGTTACTCATTTATACCGTAACTATCATTGTGGTGGTCAGTTGTGTCAAGCTCGCTCGATGGAAATTTGGGCATATAGTCGAACACATAATATAAGCAGTGATTTGCGTCACCTGCCAAGCCTTATGGGTTTCAGAGAAGAACTGATGTCTACTCCTCCACAAAGGAACGGAATACAAGTAAGGCGTAAATTTAGAAAAGCGCCTTATGCTTCATATATATATAGAAAGTTTGATATTACACAATATATTAGCGAGTAAAAGGTTGAAATAGCACGTTATGCAAGAAATGAAAGCTGACATTGATAAGTTTATGGCCCAGAGACCTCTTGAAGGTGCAATTTTATCTAAGGATATTAGCCAGGATATTCAGCGCAAGGTGCGTGAAGAGGTGGATTCAGCTGAACAATCAAGTCTAGTAGTAACTGATCATAATGATCATACGAATGGGATGCTGTCAGTTATTCGCGACCCAATTGAGCACATGGGCCGTTGGGTTGCTGAGCTAAATGGGCTGCAGGCTCGTTTGCGTAAGCATATGGATGAATCGTCATTAACTGCCAAGGATACAGAGCACCAACAAGTCTGTAATACTAAGGCTGGCGAACTTTCCAAGAAAGAACTTGCTTATATCCAAGAAAATGGTTATCAAGATGCCAAAGATGAGCTGGAAAAAAGCAAAAAACTTTACGATAAAATGTTCAATGCCGCTGGAGGTAAGCCGCCCAAGAAAGTAAACGCTGCAGTTTACGCTATGGGTCTATTAGTGCCGAGTGTACCTGAATTTTGGATGAACTACGAAACATTGGGTACCTTGTTAAACATTCCTCTATTTGCATTGGCATTGGCATTTGTTAGTGCGACTGTTACAGCTGCCGCAGCCCATTTCCATGGCAAGTTTCTTAAGCAACGGCTTGAATTATTAGGCCCAGATATTGAGCCTCGCGAAAAGCGCCAGCATTATCGTGTCCAGTTTTTTGCTTGGATAGCTTTTATCTCGATTACAGTTGGAATCTTGGCTGTTCGTTATCAAGCGATTGCCCGTGAGTTAGCTGAAACTGTTATTTGGGATACCGGTGCACCTGCAGAATCAGCATTTACCATTCTTTTCCCATTTATTATTTTCGCGATAGCACCATGGTTTATTAGTATGTTTTGTGCTTATGCACTAAATGATGCAAAACCATCATATCAAGAAGCCCAGAAAAACTTCCATCAAGCACGTGCTCACTTTAATCGCCTTGATAAAGGTATGCAGAAAGAATTGCAGCAGGTTGAGCGAAAGTATGCACGTCAAATTGAAGAGCTAGCCAACGCCCAAGAAGCAGAACGAAATGAGATGCAAAAAATTGAGCGCTTGCAAGATATTCTGGCGACTCATGCTGATGGGGTAATGGTTCAAGCACAAAAAGAAATTAACCGTAATCTTCAAACATACCATAATAATTTGGTGATGCAGTTAAGAGCCAAGAATATGGAAGACGTGAAGATCGGTGCTGAAATGCTTGATCTGCAAACTTATTACAAACGCGATATTAAAATTAGTAAAGAACAACTATTGGGCATGGTAGCTTAACAATATGAAGATGAAAACGATTGCAGCATCTATGGCGCTGGCATTGACGTCACCTGTGTTCGCATCAAATATGATCAATACTGGTGGTTTCGATGTAACGAAGTATTGTTTAGAAGATGGCTCACCACGACAAACTTATCTCGTTATTGATAGTTCGGTAATTGCCAAGCAAGATCGTAATTGGGCAAATGATATTCTACAAACATTGCCACCATCGTACCTTCCAAGTGAAGAAGTGGGTGTTTACTATATTTCTGAAAGAGGGAATGTTTCTCACGTCTTTACGTCGTGTTACCCAAATGAAGATGCCTTGCCTGAAGGTGGCCTGTTAACAGCTAGGCCTGACAGGGTTGTAAGAGATGATTTGCCTCGCTTTACTCGTCTAGTTCAAACTGGGTTGGCTGAAGCGATGAAAGCGAGTACTCATGATGTGCCACCTACATTTGCTGACAACGTTCCAAATAAAGATCTGGCACGTAGTTTGTTCCAAGTCAGTAATGATATCCGACTAAATGGTACACCAATTCGTCTTGTGGTTTACTCAGATGGTGTTCAGAATTCAACAGATACACCATTGTCATCACTGACTGACACGGATTCAGCGCAGAAGGCCGCGGTTGAACTAGCACGTAAACATCATGCTAATTTCAATAATGCTACAGTTTACTTCCACGGTATTAATTCTACTGGGGTAAGCAATGCTCACATGGAAGATTTCTGGGAGAGTTACTTGCAGGCAAGTGCTGGTCACTTGAAGAGTTATGCGGCTGGCTTACCAGGGATGAATCGTCCAGAGTACAATATGCCTTCTATTTCTGAGAGTTTCTCGGGGACGTTAACCTCGCAAGGGATCGAGACTCTATTCAGCCTTCGTGTCGAGCGACCAAAAGGGCAGAGCCGTGGTGAAATTAATCAGGCATTCGCGAGCTTGAATGGTCACGGTATGCTCTTGAAAGGAACGTTTGATTCAAACGGCAAGGATATTGAGTATAAACTTGAGATCGTTCAGCATCATCCAGATATACACTTTGAAGCGGGTGATAGCCTTGTGATCAAAGACAATGGTAAAGTTGCTTCTGGCTTTATTGGTGATTTAAACCCATCAACAATGCTTGATGAAACAAATTCACGCTTTCAATTTGATGTTGAGCTGACTAAAGATAGCTTTATTCGTTTCTGATAAACTGTCTAGTTATTTCATAGTAAGACAAGGCCTCCAATAACTGGTGGCCTTTTTATTTGGCAAAATAATTTTTTAGAGTTAAAGCATATACCAATCTGGATAAGTCGTTGATCTATAGGTTGCGCAGGAAAAATAGTTGTTATCAAGGCAGATATTGCAGTAACTAGTGGCTCTAATTACAAAATATCTAACGCAGAGAACAGCGATTTTAACCTGCAAGACTGATCAAATATTTATGTAGGTTGGTATTAAAAAAGCGCCCCGACTTGTCGGGGCGTTGCTTATTGATTTAAGCCTTTAAATATTATTGGTCATAGCTCGCTTCACGAGCTTTGGCTTCCTCATCCCATTTAGGCACAACGGTCTTCAAGAAGTCTTCCTTCTCTTGGTTCATTGCATCCATATCCATGCCTAGTGCTTGCTGAGCTTTTAGCTTGGTAGAGATGTCTGGGATTTCAACTGGATCGGTAATGCCTTTGGTTGCTAGTAGGCGGACCACATTAGCACGGGCGTCAGCAGCTTTATCTAGCGCAGTACCGAGAACGCGTAGGGCAACTTCTGGTGCATGCATGTGAACACCGTGAGAGGCAATTGCGTAGTCCCAGCGCCATTGCGCGTGGCGAATATCGGCTAGAATTGGCTTCATTTCTTCCTCAGTAGCCCCTGCATCCCATGCTGCTTTTGCTTCGAAGTGAGCGGCAACAATTTGCTTCTCGGCACGAAGTTTCATTTCTAGCACTTGTGCTTTACGAGTAGAAACGATGCCTTGCAGTGTTGCTTTGTCTTGAGTATGACAGTTGGCACAAGTATCTTCGAAACGGTCAAACGGGTTGCCGATCTTGTGATCGGTAAAGACGACGCCGTCTTCGTTCTGTACCTTCGGCATGTGACAGTCGATACACGTTACGTTGTTCTTGCCGTGAATGCCGTCGCGCCATGTTTCATACTCTGGGTGCTGCGCTTTGATCATTGGAGCTTTAGAAAGGCCATGCGTCCAGTCGCTAAAGCCAATATTATCGAAGTACACCTCCATCTCATCAACGCCGGTTCCCATATCCCATGGGAATTTCACTGCGTTCTTGCTTTCTTTTTGGAAGTAGTATTCAACGTGACACTGGCCACATACCTGCGCTTGCTGGTCAAGGCGAGAGCCATCTTCAAATTTCTTGCCAATCGCTTCCATCGCACGGGCGGCGTATGGACGTGACAAGGCGAGGGCTGGCTTACCTTGCTTGAAGTCTTCGCTATTAGTATTGTGGCAGTCTGCACAGCCAATGGCGTTGTTGATCTCTGAACCTAAACGGGCCCATTTACCGTCGAAATAGCCATCTTCACCGCGCTCGTCAATGACTCGGGCAACGTCAGGGCTCTTACAGCTCCAACAGGCCATTGGCATTGGGCCAGAGTTTTCGTCTTGTGGGCCGCCGGTACGTAGGGTTTGGCGAACGTCCGTTACTGCATAGAAGTGGCCACGGGCTTTGTTGTAGTCTTTGGCAAAGCCATAGCCAGCCCAAAGGATGACCATATTAGGGTCGCCTTCAAGGGCATCTTCGATCTGTTCGCTTTCTTTGGTTGTTTCCCAGGTTTTGTATTGGTCTGCATGGGCAGCGGCAAAAGCTTCGTTGCGTGCTTCAATTCTTTCTTTTTCAGCGGGTTGCTCAGTAGCAAACGCATTGCCAGAAAGAAATATTGCAGACAGTAATGCTGCAACAGCGGCAGTATTTCTCGTCCATTTATTACTCACGATGTGCACTCCATAATTCTTGTTGTAAGTAGAGCCAAGCGTTGTGAGAGCGGCTTTCGATGCAAACAGAATTAGAGTTCTAAATAAGAATATCAGAAAGGGGAAATAACGAGATAAAAGAGATTTATTTTTTGTTTTGGATCAAAAGTTAAAAATAAATAACGCGAAGTAGATTAACAATTTACGCATATAACCCTAAAGGGGTATTTACATAACCCTTTGTGATTACATCGGGTTTTGTTCTTAATGTTATTTTAAAACAACACCTTAGCATGACTTTGAGATTGATCTAAATCAGGAAATAACCATATTCAATGCTACTTTTGGTGTATTTGTTATTTGTCGCATATTTTCACACCTTGAAATATAGTTTAATAAGTTTGTTGAGCGTTGTGGCTTAAAGTTGATGCAAATAAGAATTGATTTCAAATGCAATGGATTATTAATTGCGGAAATCAAACGGGCACTATTGTGCCTAATTTGTAATATCAGCACCGGTTACTTTTTGAAATTAAAAGTAATTGTGGACGATTAAAAGGTGAAAAATGGGCAATCATAAAGTAGCCCTGAATAGCATGTTGACGTTGTTTGTCGCTATGTGTATTTGGGGTTTCTCAATCAATGTTGCCGCAGACTCCCAGAGCACAGAAGCCACAGCAGCCAACCCTTCTGTTACTACTTCGGAGTCCGGCAGGCATGTCGTCGAATTCAACCGGGACAGGGATTACGCATGTACCCAGTGTCATAAAGATGAACAAGACGTTCTTAAAGGTGCGCACAGCACCGCTATTAATCCGCACACAAATCGTGATGTGACTTGCGTCGATTGCCACAGCAATGTGGGTAACGATCACCGTAATGGCGCATCAGAGGTAACGAAATTTGCACCAGCACAATCTGTAGCTGGTAGTGAAAAGCCGGCGGCTGATGTTGCTTGGATCACTCAGCAAAACGAAACCTGTGTGAATTGTCATGAGCCAGAGAATCTGCGTGAAGTGAATTGGACACATGATGTTCATGCGCTCGATCTCTCGTGTGCTTCTTGCCATAACATCCACCCAACGTCTGATCCAATGAAAGGTATCGAGAGAAAGCCAAGAATCAAGCTTTGTGTCGATTGCCACTCTGATCAGATAAAAGAAAAAGAGTAGGGGAGAGATTATGACGTGTTCAAGACGTAACTTCCTGGCTGGTGCCGGGGCTGTCATCTTCACTACTGGGGTGGGAGCCTCAAACTTAGTGGGCCGTAAATCTTTGGCGGCTACTATGGAAGATGGTGTGAAGCGTTACGGTATGGTCCATGACGAAACCTTGTGTATTGGTTGTACGGCATGTACTGATGCCTGCCGTGAAGTTAATAATGTGCCTGAAGGAGTCTCGCGACTGGAGATCGTCCGCAGTGAGCCACAGGGTGAATACCCGAATGTTGACTATCAGTTTACCCGTTTCTCTTGTCAGCATTGTGATAACGCTCCATGTGTTCATGTCTGCCCAACTGGAGCGGCCTATAAGGATGACGAAACGGGCATTGTTGCCGTGGATAACTTTAAGTGTGTCGGCTGTGGCTATTGCCTAGCCGCTTGTCCGTATCAGGTGCGCTTTTTCCATCCGGAAACCAAGTCGGCAGATAAGTGTGACTTCTGTCGTGAAACCAACCTTAAGGAAGGCAAGCAGCCAGCTTGTGTGGAGTCGTGCCCAACCAAGGCACTGACATTTGGTGACTTGAATGATCCAACGAGTGAAATCAGTCAGATGATCACACAGAAGCCGGTTTACCGACAAAAAGTCGAGCTCGGCACCCAGCCTAAGCTGTACAAGGTGCCACATGGAAAAGGGGAGATAAAAGGATGAGTACAACATTTGCAGATGCCTTTTATTTTGACTCGCTGGTCTGGGACTGGATCATTGCGGTCTACCTGTTCCTCGCTGGGATGTCAGCCGGTGCCGTCATGATTGCCATCTACCTAAAACGTAAGGTGATCGAAGGGTATCCGGCGAGCAATGGTATTATCAAGGCAACAGCGATTCTGGCTCCATTTGGGATCATTGTCGGCTTGTTGATTCTGGTTTTTCACCTGACCAAGCCGTGGTCGTTCTGGAAGATAATGATCTTCTATAACCCAATGTCAGTGATGTCGATGGGTGTGGTGCTATTCCAAGTATATATGGTTGTATTGTTTGCTTGGATTGCCATTATCTACAAGAACGAACTGCTGGCATTGCTGGGTGATAGATTGCCGATTGTCGGTAAGGTCATGAAGGTATTGGGGCGCTTTGAAAACAGTATTGAGCTGTTCTTGGGCTTCTTGGCATTGTTACTGGCAGCCTACACCGGCTTCCTGCTATCAGCGCTACAAACCTACCCGATGCTGAATAACCCTGTATTGCCTATATTGTTCCTGTTCTCGAGCTTGTCTTCCGGTGCGGCCGCTTGTTTGTTGTTTGGCGTAGTGTTCTTCAAAGAGTCGGCGAAGAGTGCGAGTGTCAGCTGGGTTCACAAGTTTGAGCGTCCGGTGGTGATGTTTGAGTTGTTCGTTATCTTTGCTTTCTTCTCCGGTTTGTACTTCGGTGGAGGGCAAAGCCAGGTAGCAGCACTGTCGGCGATCGGTGGCGGTTTCTGGGCCAGTTGGTTCTGGTACGGAGTGATCGGCATGGGGATGCTGGTGCCATTGGGACTGAATGCGGTTAGTCCTGCCGGTATCAAGCACAACAAAGCCTTCATTATGCTGGTGACCACACTAAGTTTGATCGGTGTACTGATGCTACGTACGTTTGTGCTGTATGCTGGGCAAATGACAACCTTATAGGTTGTGTAACAAAGAATAGAATCGCCACAGTTAACGCTGTGGCGATTTAGTAACAAGGAATATAGATGCTCCCTGAAGTTGGACATTTTTCGTTAATTCTCGGTATGGTGTTTGCCTTGCTTGGTGCCACTGTTCCTGCAGTAGGATTAGTTAGAAAGGATTCATACCTTACTCGCTACGCTTGGCCATTAAGTTATGGCGCCTTTGGTTTTATTGGCCTATCGATTGTCTTGTTGGGCGTGAGTTTTGCGCTGGATGACTTTTCAATCGCTTATGTTGCTCATCACTCCAATACCCAACTACCGATTTTCTTCAAATTAGCTGCTGTATGGGGGGGGCATGAAGGGTCATTCCTGTTTTGGTTATTTTCCCTTACCTTGTGGGCAGCCTGTGTTGCCAGAGCATGCCGGAAATTGGATGAAGCCTTTATTGCAAGGGTACTCATAACCCTATCTGGCCTGATCCTCCTGTTTAGTCTGTTTGTTTTGCTTACCTCAAACCCGTTCGAGCGGTTGTTCCCGACCCCGCTTGAAGGGCGTGATTTAAATCCGATGCTGCAAGATGTCGGGCTGATCTTCCACCCGCCAATGCTCTACTTGGGTTATGTCGGTTTCGCGGTCAGTTTTGCTTTTGCTATTGCGGCGTTAACGGGCGATCACGGTAAAGGTGAGTGGGCGAAATGGAGCCGACCATGGACGCTGGCTGCTTGGGTATTTTTGACTGGCGGTATTGCACTGGGCTCTTGGTGGGCATATTACGAGCTAGGTTGGGGAGGCTGGTGGTTTTGGGACCCGGTAGAAAACGCCTCTTTGATGCCATGGCTGACCGGGACAGCGTTGATCCATTCTTTGATGATCACTGAATACCGCAAGGCATTATCAGGCTGGAGTTTATTGCTGTCCATCGCGACCTTTTCCCTCAGCTTGCTCGGCACCTTTATTGTTCGATCCGGTGTATTGACGTCGGTTCACGCTTTTGCTGTTGACCCAACTCGCGGTGTGACCTTGCTGGCCATGCTGGCATTAATCCTTATTGTGGCCTTGTCACTGTTTGCCATTCGATCGGGTCGTTACTTTGTTGCCGTCAAGTTTGGGTTCTTTACCAAAGAAGCCATGTTTATGGTGGGTAATAGCTTATTTGTGGTCGCGATGTTAACCGTGTTGCTGGGAACATTTTATCCATTGATATTCCAAGCATTAGGCTTGGGCAATATTTCGGTCGGCGCACCGTATTTCAACTCGATGTTTGTCCCGATGAGCTTTATCTTGTTCCTGTTTATGGGGTTAGGTGTCGTCGTACGTTGGCATAAGGTTGGGTTGGATGATGTGATCACCCGTTCGTTGGCACCAATGTCGGTATCCATTGTATTGGGGGTGGCTCTTTCGGTGATGTTTGAGCGAGGGGTGAACATCACCGTGTGTTTGGCATTCATGACTGCGATTTGGATTACCTCAAGCGCCGTCCAGGCGATGTATATTCGAATCCATGCAAGACGTGCGAAAGGTATGAAGGGGGTTGTATGGAAGCAGGCGGCGATGGTCGTTGCCCATACGGGGGTTGCGGCAACAATCATCGGGGCGACCTTGGTCAGCTTCTATGATCAGGAAATCAGCAGCAAAATGGGGCCGGGAGACAGCGTCACCCTCGATCAGTACCATTTTACCTATCAACAGACAGACTTGTTGGTTGGGCCGAACTATACGGCAGAGCAAGCGAATATCATTGTGACCAAAGAGGATGCGTTGATTGCGACTATCCGTCCTGAGCGTCGCCACTACACCGTGCGTACTATGAATATGAGCGAACCGGGTATTGCTTGGTTTTGGCATGGTGATATCTATATTACGCTGGGCGAAAAGCTCAACCGTACTGACTATGCGGTTCGAATCCAATATAAACCCTATGTACGTTGGCTTTGGTTGGGCAGTATTTTAATGATGATAGGTGGGGTCATGGCGGTGTTTAGCCTCGCGAGTCAACGAGTGTCGCACAAACAGCTGCAGCCTAAAATAATTGAAACGATAGTGCTTTGGAAGTAATGCTTTGGAAGTCATGGTAAGGAACGAGTGGTAGGCAAGAACCAATGGTGTACATGAAATGAAAGGGATTAGCCGTTATCTTCCGCTAGTTGTTGTGGTGGTGATGCTTGTGATCATCAGTTTGGCAATGACATTCAGTCAAGAAGGGCATGCTCCCAAGCTTGAAGAAAAACCGATGCCAGCTTTTAGCTTGCAGCAGTTGGATTCCTCCGTTGCCGCTGATGAAACACTATTTATCGGAAAATTGCAGTTATTGAATGTTTGGGCTTCTTGGTGTGCTGTTTGTAAAAGTGAACACGGGTTCCTCATGAAGTTAGCACAACAAGATGAGATGTCGATTGTGGGGCTTAATTATCGCGATAACCGTCAGTCGGCATTGCGTGAGCTTACTCAGAGCGGCAACCCCTATCAAGCGGTGCTGTATGATCCTAAAGGTTCACTCGCATTAGATTTGGGTGTATATGGAACGCCGGAAAGTTATTTGATCGACAGCCGTGGCATGATCCGGTACCGCTATCTGGGTGCATTGGATGAAGGCGTATGGTTGCGGGAATTCGTACCTGTGATCGAGCTTTTGCAACAGGAAGAAGTGCAACAGGAAAAGAGAACGAATGGGTAAGGAAGTGATTTGTCGAGTGAAGTTATTGCTGGTGGTTATCAGCATGTATTTATTGGTCGCGAGCGTACCAGCAGTTGCAAAAACAGACCAAATTTTTGTAGCCGCAGATGCGGAGTTGGTCGAGTCTGTCGAGACTTTCCAGTTTCGCTCCCGTGCTGAACAACGGCGGGCTATAGAACTATCACGTCGCTTGCGTTGTCCTCAGTGCCAGAACCAGAATCTGATCGAGTCTAATTCGCCGGTGGCGAAAGACCTGAGGCTCAAGGTCTATCATATGGTCAATGCTGGAGAGAGTGACGACGATGTGATTGAATATATGACCTCGCGATTCGGCGACTTTGTGCTGTACAAACCACGTTTAAACCCGCAAACCTACCTGTTGTGGGGAGGCCCCTTCTTATTGCTTGGTTTATTTGGCTCAATTATTTGGGTGACCATTCGTCGCCAAAAACGCAATTAATATAAATGATAAATTTTTGTTAATTGCTTGAAAGGGGAATAAACGATTTCATCAGGCTGTCATTTATATTATTAATAAGTGTGTGCCTTCGATCTATAGATAAAAATATAAGTTTTACTTTTTCGTTAAATGCTAAGTGTATCTTTCAGTTTTTCTTAAGTTACAAATGATAACACTCTGTTGGGTATTGGTATTTTTTGCTACCTCCTTGTTGTTGTATTGTTCTTGAATCGATCTGCGTTTGTATATACTCATTAAAAGTTACATTTATTTACAGTGAGCGTACTGATAAGATAAAGATGGATAGATAGTGTCTCTGGATTAATGTTTTTCTTTATCAAATAAATCGGACGAATATGTCTATATCAGTTTACGAAACAAGCAAGATGCATGTTTCTATAGGCGAAAAGGAAGTTATTAAGACCTTTAAAAAAAGGCCTGGTTATAAAAAGCGCTTTAAGCGAGAAAAAAAGGCTCTTCAGCGATTAAAAGGGGTCGATGGCTTTCCTCAACTTATTAGCCATCGCAATAGTACCGTTGTTATGTCCCGTGTTGCTGGCGGTAACCAAGACCAACTTTCCACTCAAAGTCTCAAAGAACTAAGGAAGCTGGTAGATAATATGTTGGAAGCAGGTGTTGCGCGTCATGCAATTCCTGAACGTGACCTTCTGATTGATAATCACAAAGTGTCTATGGTCGATTTTGAGCGAGTAACATTACGTCGTCACCGTTTATCACCAGGCTGGCTACTCGCAAAAAAAGTCACTAAGTTTCATTTGTTTAGATTAATATCTAATCATAACAGAGAGTTACTCTCTGAAAGTGAAAAGAAAGAGTTAGACACATTCACAAACGTTAGAAGTAAACTGCAAAAACTGAAGAAAGTACGCACTTCTGTTCGTAAAGTGGTGAGGTCGAAAAGTAAGGCTGGAAACTATACGAAAAAGTTCGAGAGTGGCAACTCAAGTAAAGACTAGACAGTTATGATGGCAGGAAAAATACTGTAGTCAGGGGAATAGCAGCTTATTTTTATTATCCTTTGATAGTTATTCTGATTTAGTCAATATAAATAGCAAGGGGGACTTAATGAGTTCCCCTTTTTTGATCATTTATCCGTGTTATACCAATCTTGATAAGTCGTTGATCTATAGGTTGCGCAGGAAAATTCGCTGTTATTAAGGCGGAGGTTGCAGTAACTAGAGGCTCTAATTACAAAATATCTAACGCAGAGAACAGCGATTTTAACCAGCAAGACTGATCAAATATTTATGTAGATTGGAATAAATAGTATTTGATTATTACGGGCAGCCCGCACAACATATAAGCATTATTTTGATGTAAATGCCTTTTGTGAGATGCTTAATAATTACATTGTATGTGGCTGAAGTATATAAGGAGGAAAAAGTGCTAAAGGCTATTCATCATGCTGCAATTATCTGTTCTGACTATAGCCGGTCCAGAGCATTCTACGTTGATACTCTTGGCTTAACCGTGCTGGCCGAGCATTACCGTGAGGCGAGGGACTCATGGTAATTGGATCTACAACTGCCAGATAAAAGCCAGATTGAGCTGTTTTCGTTTCCTAACCCGCCACAAAGACCCAGCTTCCCAGAAGCGAGGGGGCTGCGCCATTTAGCATTCGTGGTGGACTCGGTTGAGCAAGTCGTTGGTTATCTTGAATCGAGAGGAGTAGAGGTCGAGCCAATCCGGATTGATGAATATACAGGAAAAGCATATACGTTCTTTCAAGACCCGGATGGGTTACCGCTAGAGCTTTACCAACCTACATAAATACTTGATCAACTACTTATCCAGATTATTACTGTTGCCACGGTAAAGAAGGAGCCGCCTGCCAAGTATCAACGCTGAACCAGCGACTGCAAAATAATCTTCTAAAACTTGTCAAAATGCAGGCCTTTGTTGTGATGTAAGGGCTGCATCTTCAATTACGCTTTAATAACAGTTCGAATAAATATAAAGGTGGCAGTGTGAAAATTGCTTTTTTTGGTGAGTGTATGGTTGAGCTTAGTGGCCAACCACTACAACGGACGTTTGGCGGCGATACGCTTAATACAGCGCTGTACTTGTCACGTTTGGGCACGAGCCGTGATATCGCTGTCAGTTACGCTACGGCCTTGGGTGTTGATAATATCAGTCAGGACATGTTGAATGCTTGGCAGCATGAAAATATCGAAACGTCGATGGTATGCAAATTGAAAAATAAGCTACCGGGTCTGTACTTAGTTGAAACCGAGCCGAGCGGTGAGCGTCATTTCCACTATTGGCGCAACGATAGCGCCGCTAAATTTTATTTTGCCAGTGATATATCACCGCTTGAGAAAGCTATCGAAAATCATGAATTCGATGCCTTATATATCAGTGGGATCAGCTTGGCGATTTTGGCTGATGATGCTAAAGCGACCTTGATAACCTTGCTGGAAAAACACAAAGATAAAGGTGGAAAAGTCTTATTTGACAATAATTTCCGTCCTCAATTGTGGACCACAAAACAAGCCCAGTATTGGTATTCACAAGTTCTGCCGTTTGTCGATATTGCATTGATCACTGAAGACGATGCTCACTTAGTTTGGGGACAGGTTGATATTATTGATTGTTGCCAATCCTTCGGATGTCAGGAAGTGGTGATCAAACGAGGTAGCGAACCTTGTCTGGTCGTTAGCCAACTGCAATCTGCCGATCCGCATGAGTCTTACATCGCGGCCAACAAAGTGGATAAAGTCATTGATACCTGCGCGGCCGGGGACTCCTTTGCTGCTGGGTATTTGGCTGGTCGCTTAAGTGGTGGCAGTGAATCGGCATCTGCAGAATTAGGGCATCAATTAGCTTCAATTGTTATTCAGCATCACGGTGCAATTATCCCGGCAGATGCAATGAACGATTTAATGTAAAAGATTTTAGGAAGAAGTGGGCGAATTAGTGAGTGAATAACTGGGGTATCTCGCCTCGAAATTGTATCTGTCAGTTGCCCACCTGTGTTGGCCTTTTTGCTTGCAGCGCATATAGCAAAGTGATCGGCTTCTGCTGCTATCAATTTTTCTAATTCAAACCAGCAATTGATGGTATTCCATACGGAAGAGGTCGTTTTTTGGCTTGATGTGTTGGAAATTGTTCAGTTGACGCAAGTTATTGCATTTTTGTTTGACTCATCCCTGAAAATCAGTAAATTACACCTCCGTACCGCAACGGCATTGGCCGAAATCAAGTGGTAAGAAGAAAATTGATGGCGCGTTGGCAGAGTGGCTATGCAGCGGATTGCAAATCCGTGGACCTCGGTTCGACTCCGGGACGCGCCTCCATATTCAGGTTTTATTGCCTTGTTGGTGGTAGCAACCGAACAAACTGCCGAATAGGTGAGTTTGCATAATTTGGCGCGTTGGCAGAGTGGCTATGCAGCGGATTGCAAATCCGTGGACCTCGGTTCGACTCCGGGACGCGCCTCCATACTCAGGTTCTGTTGTCTTGTTGGTGGCAGCAACCGAACAAACCGCCGAATAGGTGAGTTTGCACAATTTGGCGCGTTGGCAGAGTGGCTATGCAGCGGATTGCAAATCCGTGGACCTCGGTTCGACTCCGGGACGCGCCTCCATATTCAGGTTCTGTTGCCTTGTTGGTGGTAGCAACCGAACAAACCGCCGTATAGGTGAGTTTGCATAATTTGGCGCGTTGGCAGAGTGGCTATGCAGCGGATTGCAAATCCGTGGACCTCGGTTCGACTCCGGGACGCGCCTCCATATTCAGGTTCTGTTGCCTTGTTGGTGGTAGCAACCGAACAAACCGCCGTATAGGTGAGTTTGCATAATTTGGCGCGTTGGCAGAGTGGCTATGCAGCGGATTGCAAATCCGTGGACCTCGGTTCGACTCCGGGACGCGCCTCCATCATTGAAGGCCTAGCGGTAACGCTAGGCCTTTTTGTATGTACTCATCCAGCTAACTCGATAAAGTTATTGACCCCAAACAGGCAAATAAGCAACCCGCCTAGTAATTGTAGATAGAAAGGAAAGGTGATGCTGTCATCATCCTTGAAGGCAAAGCCAGAAAGGGCAAGCAGGCACTGAACGATTAAGCTGCCCAAAAAGATGGCGCCAGCTAATTGCATGGCAAAGATTAAATCGACTTGCTCGGTAGAATGACCTTCATCATTTCCATAGCTTCCCCTCACTGATACCCACCACCTCAATGGTTGTGTTATGGGTGGTTTTATTTTAAATATAGTCACTGATGTAAATGATGTGCTAGAAGAAACAACATGATATTTAGCAGTTTATAATCGATGAGATAGTAATAGTGAGAGAGTACGCGAGACAGGAACTGTATGAATCCCAGATGCTGGTAGGGCAGCATCTGGGAGATAGAATTGCGGTTTACTTGTTTGAATCTTCCTTACGTTTTATCGGTTGGTCACCGATGGTCGTTTTTCCTGGGCAGATTTTTTTCACTGGACACTTTGGGCATCCCCATATTGCAGCATATGGACACAGTGCCATTTCTTTACTTTTCTTCGACATTGAATACCTCATTGCTTTTTATTGCGATATAAGAAAACTGGGCCGTTGAGAGCCCAGTTTTTATTAACACATTGATCACTTCACTAGTTCAGCGATCACTAACTTGCGAGTAATTTTTTCTTGAAGATTCTCAGGCTTGTCGAGGCCAACACGTTTAAGCAAAATGTCTACATCATGGCCTGCTTTCGGTGCAGACAAAGATTGAGCGATAGCTTTTAGCTTGCCTGTTGGTGTTGAACACTTAGACTTCAACGCTTTTAGCGCTTTGCCCAGTTTCAACTCTTGCTCGGTAAAGCTACAACCAAATGGGAATGGGCCGAAAATATCTTGGTCGGTGTACTTCTTGTAGAAAGCTTGAATGGCTTCTGGGGTGTTGTTGGTGAACTCTTTCGGGATTTGGTAATCCTTAGCCACTTTCCCCGCCGCTTTAGCTTCGTCTAGAAGTTGCTGTTGGAAGCGTGAGTCGGCAATTTTGATCAACTCTGTGTATACCACATGATCAGGCTTGCTTCGCAGGTTAGCAATACCGTATTCGGTTACCACAATATCCCGCAGCTGGCGTGGGATGGTGTTGTGACCATAGTTGAATAGGATGTTCGAGCGCAATTTGCCTTTGCGGAATGAGCAACTGCGGATTTTGATGATAGAGCGTGACTCGCGCATTTGCCCAGACTGGGCGACAAAGTTGTACTGTCCACCAACACCACTGACGACTTGGCCGTTTTCAAGTGCATCAGACACAACTGAGCCATCCAGTGTCACCATCATACCTGAGTTCATAAAGCGAGCATGTTGACGCTGCGCTTGTTTTAGCTGTTGGTTGCCAAGGAAGTGATCGTACAAGTCATTGACATAATTCACACTGGTCATGCAAAACTTGTCATGATCTTCCTGAGTGAAGTTATTCAGTTCTTGGTAGAAGTCTTTCGGACCAATAAAGAAAGCACCGTGCATGACCGTACCACCTTTGAGGCGTTGGCCTAGTGCGTATTTGGTGATCCATGCCAGAGCATCTTCGTCTTGGATGTTGGCTTTACTGGTTCCGTCATTGGTGACTAGCTTACCGTCAACGTACTCAACGTTGTTGTTGAAAATACCAAAGCGTTTCAGGTATACCACATCTGCAGCAGTTAACTCGGCTGAAATCGCCTCTCGCTCTAATAGTGCGAGCAATGTGATTGCAGAGACGTCATGGCTAATCAGCCCATCATTGAGGAGGCGTTGAATCGTGAGATCTTCGAATACTTCGCGCTTTAAGATCCCAGCCCGGTAAAGGTGCACAAAACCATCGACCATCAGTTCGCTACAGCCGTAAAGCCCTTTTTCGAATACGCCGGTATCTCCCACTTCTTTACAGATAGGGAATTTTTCGTAGATATTGAGCTCAGATAACATCTTGTTGTAGATGCGGTTTTTCTGGTGGCGTACCAAGGCACTATAGCTAAGTGCGCTACTGAGCGAACCAATCCCAACCTGAAGCGTACCGCCGTCTTTGATTAGAGCGCTGGAATAAAGGCCAATCATATGATCTTCAGCTGAGATGCTGGCATGAGGCGCGGCAAACAGTTGGTAGTCTTTGTGATCTGGCAGGATATTGCCATCCAAGATGAAATCAAATGTAGAGCTAGCCACTTCAGCATGATTTTGCATGAATGGCATATTGCTGTTTACCTCACCGATAATGGCGATATTTCGGCCTTGTGCATTTAGCTCTTCGATTTCAGGGATAAAATCCAACGCGAGATCTGAGTTACTGCATAAACTGTAGGTCGTTACGCCGTCGATAGTGCGGGCGGCAACCAATTGACCGATGACATTAACACCTTTATCAAGCAAGTCACGAACAGCGTGGGTGTAGTTAGTCGAGGTGTAGTTCTGCTGTTGTGGCGAGTTCATGAAGCTGCCAGCTTTGAAGAAGAACTCGCTGATGGTGACATTGCTTGGTACTTTGCCTGCACGAAGATCCATGACGTAATCGATGTCTGGCACATCAGCAAATTCACGGGCAACAAAAGGTTCTAGGAAGCCGCGCTCAATTTTACTTTTGCCAACGGGTTTCTCAAGGGTGATCCCAGTTTCGATACGAAGATTGATACTCGGGTCTTTCTTGGCTCGTTGATAAAGCGCATTAACAAAGCTTACTGGCTTGCCGATAGCAAGCGGGGCACCCAACACAATATCCTTACCCACAGTTGCAATTATCTGATCAACCATTTCATCTGGTGTGGCAACAACAGTAGCGGGAGCTTGTGTGGTGTGTACAGACGTTTCAAGGGGTGGGGTTGGGAATGATGAATCGTTGATTTCTAAAACTGACATAGTGCATTCCTTGTTCGATGTTATTCATATAAGTTCTTATTGTTGTTATCTCCCCATTGTTACCCCTGAACTTAGAGCGTTCACTCTATTTTTGGACAAAAAAGCCCCAAAATTTTCTCGTTGTCCTGTTTTGGGACTTTTGTCACGCGTATGCGCAATGAGTATTGTTAGTGTATCGGTATGCGCTGAAGTTATTGTTTTCAGAAGTGGAAAGATGTGTGAGCGACTTTCCAACTCCTTCCTTGAATTAGAAAGATTGATCTAATTTTCCTTGGTAGGGTTGAAGCATCGAGTATTCCCAAGTTATTTGGGTACTACATCTCTCTGATTTGTTGAGGATAAAATGATGATTAACCCTAAAAAACTTATTGGTAGTGTTAAATCGGCCACCCAGATGGGTGAATCTTCAGTTCGCACTGTGATTTGGGCTGGGCTTGGTGCATACAGCAAGGGTGCCGAGCAAGTCGGTATGGCGCAGCATATGATGACTAAGCAACTGCAAGATTTGGTTTCTAAAGGCAGTGAGGTGGAAACTGAAATGGTTGAGCGTATTCAAGATACGAAGCGCGGATTGTTCGGCCAGGCTGAATCGCAATTTAATCGCGGCTTTAATGCAACCTGCGGTATTGACCGTGATCGTATGAGTAACTTTGAGAAGAAAGTCGATCACCTACAAGATATTGTAGAAAAACTGGCTGCAAAGTAACGGATTGTACACATTAAGCGACAATGGCAAAGGGACAGACCTTGATTGGTGGTGTTAGCCCCACAACGTGATTAACGGGCAGTTAACGTTATCAATCAGACCATGCCAAAACGCAAAAAAGGAAAAGATTTATGCCGAGTTTGTCTCTGCTGGATTTCAGCTTCATTGCCTTTGAAACGGCAAAAACCCCTATGCATGTTACTGGCTTGGTTATTCTTGACCCACCCAAAGATCATGCAGGGACTTACGCCCAAGAACTTTACGCCAGTTTTTTGCAGCAGCCAGAAATGGTCCCGCCATTTAACTGGAAGCTCAACTGGTCACTGACGGGCCGTCCAAGTTGGAGTACGGTCAATAACGTAAACTTGGAAGATCACCTTCGCATCACCATGCTTCCTTCCCCCGGCAACGAACAGCAGTTGCAGCAGGTTGTTGGTCGCTTACATAGCCAAGTACTGGATCGTAGCCGTCCAATGTGGGAAGTCTGGGTGATTGGCGGGCTAGAAAATAACCGAGTAGCGCTGGTACTGAAAGTTCACCATTCAATGGCCGACGGTGTGAAGGCCAGTAAAATATTTACGCAAAGCTGTGCAACATCGGTTGAAGAGTCATTCACTAAGCCTCTGTGGCAATGTGACTTGAGAAAAACACCGCGCCAACGCCGTGAGGAATCTCACCTAACCGATATGGTAATGAAAACGGCGGTGGCTGCCACCAAGCAGATCTCGTTGATCCCATCCATGTTCCGCTTGGGAAGTAAATTGGCACTCAAAGCAGTGAATCTCGCTGATTGTGATTTGAAGGTGCCATTCACTGCACCTAAAACACCGTTTAATCTGAGCCCTAAGCGTAGCCGAGCAGTTAGCCTCGGTCACTTCTCCATTTCTCAGCTTAAGCACATCAGTCGGATCACTGGGGCGTCAATGAACGATATCCTGTTTACCATCAGTGATATCGCGCTTAACCGCTATCTTAATGATCGTGCTATCCCTATCCGTAAGCCATTGGTAGCTATGATGCCTATCAATCTACGTTCAGCTGGGGAAGAAGGGAAACCTGGCAATAAGATGTCGATTGGTCATGTTGAGCTAGGTAAACAGGGTTTATCACCGCTTGAACGCCTGGAGTCTATTCAGCATGCAACCACGGATCTGAAAAATGAAGCGCTGAATATTTCACCGGATGCGTACATCAATTACTCGTTATTGGTAAATGGTGTTTCTCTGTTCAGTGGTAAGTTCGGTCTGAATAATTTTATTCCACCTGCTAGTAACCTGTTGATCTCCAATGTTCCTGGGGCCAAAGAAGAGCTTTATTTCATGGGGGCCAAGGTGTGCGAGCAGTACCCAGTATCATTGCTGATGCCGGGGCAGACGCTGAATATCACCTTCTTCAGTAACGCTGGCATGATGTACTTTTCGCTGGTGGCGTGTAACCAATCGCTACCGGGCTTTGAGGTGATCACGGACTACATGTGTGATGCGTTTGCTGAAATCGAGCAAGAAGTGATGGAAACGGCTGCGCAGGCAGTTGCCGAGCAGTTGGGTTACCAGCATGATGAGTCATTAGCGGTCGAGCTTGCTGTTGAAGCGGCCCAGGAATCTCTAACTCCAGAAGATGATGAGTTTGAGCAGCTTTATCAGCAAAAACAGCGTAAAGTTGAAGAGCTCGAAAAACAACTGGCAAAATTGACTGAAATGCTATCAGCAACGGTTGAGATTAATCCGGAAACGCCGGCTAAAAATCAAGATGAGCTGAACAATGCTCCGAAAGCCACAACGCAAAAGCGAGTGGTTAAGGTTAGAAAAACCAAGAGCGCTAGCTAGTTCCGTACTGCTGTAAGATGAAAACTGAAAGCTAGGCCAGTGTAAATTGGCCTAGCTTTTTTCTATCTATGGGGACCAGCGAGGAACGTTAGCAACCTGATATTTATACCAACCTACATAAATATTTGATCAGCTTTGCAGGTGAAAATACTTGATCAACGACTTATCTAGATTGGTATAAGGTAACAAAAAAGGCCGCATAGCGGCCTTTTTTGTCAGGGAGAAGCGACTTAAGCGTAAGCTGCAGCCAGTTCGCCAACTTTGTCTACATACTGCTGCATTGCAGTATCTGCGTCCATACCTTTTAGTTTTTCCCAAGCGTCGTATTTTGCGCCGCCCTTGAAATCAAACATACCTGGACGCTTGCCTTTAACGTCACCGTCAGTGGCTTGCTTGAACAGAGAGTAGAGTGCGAGTAGCTCGTCGTTAGATGGGCGTTTAGTCAGTGCTTTTACGTCAACTTGAGCTTGTTCAAAACTCGCTTTTAAATCTGCCATGATGTGTTCCTTTACTTGTTCCTAGCCAGCACGAAATAGTGTGCCGAGATAATTGATGAAAACTCTAATTATCCAGTCAATGGATTAGAGTAAACCATTAGGTTTATGAATTAAGAGAACGCTAGTAATAGCTTTATTCCTTTAACATATACATATTCACACTGGTCTGAGCTCTTGTCTTGCATTAAATGCAAAAAGTTTAATATGGATCACTTTTTATTTTCACCAAAAAAATAAATGCTAACTTGTACTGTATTTGTCTACAAAGAAATAAACTACACTATGATTAAATAACACTTAAAATTAGATGACAAAGACTGGGTTAAATAATTGGCTGGCTGATAAAGGATATTGCATTGAGGGAATGTTATGTATGACTTCATTATTGTAGGGGCCGGCTCGGCAGGATGCGTGCTTGCAAATCGATTATCATCCGATCCGTCTATAAAAGTCTGCCTTATTGAGGCTGGCCCAAAAGATAGTAGTCCGGTGGTTCATGTCCCTCTGGGTCTTATAGGGATGATGCACTCGAAGAAAATGAACTGGCGCTTTTATACCGACCAAGAACCAAACTTGAAAAGCCGCCAGTTGTTCTGGCCGCGAGGCAAGACGTTGGGAGGCAGTTCATCCTCAAATGCCATGTGTTATATCCGCGGCCATGCCAGTGATTATGATGAGTGGGCGTCGCTTGGTAATCGAGGTTGGAGTTTCGCTGACGTGTTGCCTTTCTTCAGGAAGTCCGAAACTCAAGAGCGTGGTGGAGATGATTATCATGGGGCTGATGGGCCTTTGCATGTCTCTGATCTTAGGATAAATAATCCGTTGTCGGATGCCTTTATCAACGCTGCTGAGCAGGCTGGCCATCGGGTTTCAACAGACTTCAACGGTGAAGAACAAGAAGGGGTGGGCTACTATCAGGTCACTCAAAGAAATGGTCAGCGCTGTAGTTCGGCAGTGGCGTATTTAAGACCGGCAGAACAGCGCCCGAACCTGACGATTATTACCGATGCAACAACCACTAAGGTACTGATTAAAGAGGGTAAAGCGTTTGGTGTTGAGTACCAAAAAGAGGGTGAGCTGCAACAGATCACGGCAAAGAGAGAAGTCATATTAAGTGGGGGGGCGATTAACAGTCCTCAGTTACTGATGCTATCTGGTGTCGGTGATCGTCAAGAACTGGAAGCACACGGTATTGAAGTAAAACATCACTTGCCGGGAGTCGGTAAGAACCTTCAAGATCACCTTGATGTACTGGTGGTGACTCGTGAGCGCACCTTTCATTCGGTCGGTTTTTCGCCTGTTGCGTTAACCCGTTCAATCAAAGGTCTTTTTGATTATCTATTGTTTAGAAAGGGGAACTTCACTACCAATATTGCTGAGGCGGGTGGTTTTGCTAAGACCTCTCCCGAGCTTGATAAGCCAGATGTCCAGTTTCATTTCTCCCCTTGTTATCTAGATAACCATGGCTTGAACCTCTGGCAAACCATCAAGCATGGTTACTCGCTACATGCTTGTAATCTGCGCCCGAAAAGTCGTGGTAGCTTGGGGTTGAACAGTGCCGACCCGTTGGCGCCGCCACGTATTACAGCCAATTACTTAAGTCACCCAGAAGACATGGACGTGATGCTTAAAGCCATCAAGTTGTCACGACAAATCTTAAAGCAAGATGGCTTTAACCATTACCGTGGCAAAGAGGTATTCCCTGGAAAGGACGTACAGACGGATGAAGAACTGGCGGAGTTTATCAGACAAAAGGCCGAGTCAATTTATCACCCTGTTGGCACTTGTAAAATGGGGCATGATGCGCAGGCGGTGGTCGATGAGCGACTTCGCGTTCATGGGGTTCAAGGTTTACGGGTTGTCGACGCTTCGATTATGCCCACTCTAGTGGGGGGCAATACCAACGCCCCAACAATTATGATTGGAGAAAAAGCCGCTGATATGATCTTAAATGATATTTCAATTAAGAAATCAATCAAAGAAACAGTTAAAGGCTGTGTTGCTTAAGTAGGTAATGATAATAAATTGATTGGCACGGTGAAATTATTTTCATTGTGCCTTTTTATATATTATAAACATTAGTATGAATATTCTAATTTTATATTCTATTATAATATGTTGTTAAATTTCATTACCCCTCCTCTGTGTGCTTTTTTTAAACTGGATATACCAGTATCTATACCTGCTAAAATCGGTTGTTAATTCTAACCCATATGCTTAATATCAAACGATATAGAAGGAATGTATTTGAGGTAGTAATGATTTCTAAAAATGAATGGAGCGACAAGCTCAAAAGCCTCAAGGACGATATTTCTAGCAAAGTGATAGAAAATTCGGAGTTTGCCAAACAGCGTGTTGTCGATTTGCTTGAGCATGGATTACCGCCAGCACAGAGTGATGCGCTATTAGCAAGCTTCAATGGAATAGTTGGAGACCATTTGCTCCAAAGGAATAGCCGGTTTGCCATCCCTATGGTGTTTACTGACCATACCCAGCATCTAAGTGATGAACCCGAAGAACTGGAAGCTCAATTGCCAGAGGCGTCGAGTCGTATTGTGTTGTGTGTCCATGGTTGGTGTATGGCTGATAAAGGTTGGATCAGGAAAGGGCATGATCACGGTAAGCAATTTATTAATGCTGGCTATTCAGCAATTTACTTGTGGTACAACACAGGTAATCACATCTCCTTAAATGGTGAAGAGTTTGCCTATCGGTTAGAAAAATTGCTGCAGGCTTGGCCGTGCGAAGTCAAAGAGTTGGTGATTATTGGTCACAGCATGGGGGGACTGGTAACCCGCAGTGCTTGTTACTATGCAGGGCTCAACCAGTTACAGTGGCTGAACGTACTACGTACATTTATCACCCTAGGGACACCGCACAATGGTGCACCGTTGGCCAAGGTCGCCTGTTGGATCGACGAACAAGTCTCAGGTACACCGCAACTGAAGTTTCTCAAAAAATTGGGTGAGATCCGCAGTAGCGGTAGTAAAGATCTCAGTCGAGGCTATATTGTTCATGAAGACTGGCAAGTTCCTGATATCCCGGTGAAGCAACCTGATCAAGACAAGGCCGTGGGTACCGCGCTTATCCAGCGTCCTACGCTACCGGATAGTGTCCAGTGCTACGCGATTGCGTCTTGCCTTGGAAAGAATATCGAGGATGAGAATAATCGCCGCCTCGGTGATGGACTCGTCCCTGTAGCAAGTGCATTGGCTAATAGCTCGAAAGGTGTACTGGCTCTGAATTACCCTGATGATCATAAGTGGGTTGTTGGAGGAGTGGACCATCTCGATTTGCTCAACCACCCTGCCGTGGCAGCAAAAGTGAGTGAGTGGGTACTCAAGCATACTGTTTAACGTTATTGAATTACTGCCATTCATTCATCAAGGGATTTACATATAAGGTAAAGCATATATAATGCTTTCCATATGTAATTCACTTGCCGCGAGTCACATGAAACGTATTTTATTTTTATGTACCGGAAACTCAGCCCGCTCTCAATTAGCCGAAGCCACAATGAGGCACATGGCGGGCGAGCATTACGACGTTGTTAGTGCAGGGATGGCGCCAGAGGAAGTAGACCCTCGTGTATACCGTGTATTGGCTGAGCGCGGCATTAATAGCGATAATTTGAAAAGCTGTTCTGCAGTAGATCTTGAAGGACAGCATTTCGATACGGTTATTACGCTTTGTGATAAAGCCAGTAATGAATGTGCTCTGTTTCCGGATTCAGACGCACTTCTTCATTGGGACTTCAAAGATCCCAAACCTCAAAGCGGTGATCAACCTTTCCGCGATACACTTGATGGCTTAGAAGGTCGGATTACTTTGTTCTTGATGCTTAATGGGCAAGATCAGGACTCGGTAATTGGTCCCGTTGAGCTGTTTAAAATTCTTAGTGATCCACTTCGCCTCCGTATTCTGATGTTAATTGAAGATGAACAGGCGCTCACTGTTGGTGACTTGGTCGACGTGCTTGATGTTAGTCAACCGAAGGTCTCTCGCCACCTTGCTTTGCTGCGCGATGGCGGTGTATTGGAAACCCAGCGGGAAGGGCAGTGGATCTTCTATTATTTAGCCAAAGAGCTTCCGATCTGGATCCGCCATATACTTGCAACAGTGAGAAATGGTAATTCCGGTATGATCAATGGCGAGAAGATAAAGCTCAGCCAGCGTAGTGAGCGAAAAAAGCCGGGCTTTAGCAAATTGAGCTAGGCATCTAGCATTCGATGATTATACAAACGCTCGGTCGTATGACTTAGGTTGGTGTGACCGAGCGGTTGATGAGATTAATTAGAACTAAGTTACTTATTTATAGGTGCAAATATGTCAAATACACACCCGTTCTGGACGCTGCCTTTAGAAGATAGCGGCACACTGCTACTAACCCCATGTCCAGGCACAAAAGAAGTATCACTGCATGATTCTCTTGTGCAATTGAAAGAAGCCGGCGCAACCGCAGTATTGACGGCATTGGAGCCTGAAGATCTCCCTGAGGGGGGCTTGGAGGCTTTGGCTGAAGAATGCCGTGGCCTAGGTATGCGTTGGTTCCATCTTCCAATTGAAGATGACTGCGCACCGGAGGCGCAATTTGATGCTAACTTCCCTGAAGCCAATAAAGCAGCTCAGGCTATTTTAGATAACGGTGATGCGGTTGCTGTTCACTGCATGGGTGGTTCAGGCCGTACCGGTTTGATTGCAGCACGTATCATGCTATCTCGCGGTGCAGAATTAACCTCTACGATTGAGAAGATCCAAGCGCTGCGCCCTGGAGCTTTCCAGCGTCAACCTCATATTGACTACATCCAGCAATACAAGTAAACCCGATAGTCATAATACATCTAATTTAATGCCCTGCAATGCAGGGCATTTTTATATCTGTGGTATAGCTTCAGGTGCCTAGACGCGGCGCGGCTATAATCTGCTTCGTGATGTTGGTTAAATCGATGAATCACACCAGCGATGCGATAAATAATCTGAAAAAGATCTGGAAAAGTAGCTCTGAACTGGCTAGTATATCCGATATACCATATATACGAATTATCATATATTAAAGTTTACGGTTTAAGGAAAATGGATTATGGCTATCAAAGTAGGTATTAACGGTTTTGGTCGTATTGGTCGTTTGGCGTTGCGTGCAGCGTTTGATTGGGACGAGGTTGAGTTTGTCCAGATCAATGACGTAGCGGGCGATGCAAAAACATTGGCTCACCTGTTAGAGTTTGATTCAGTCCAAGGCCGTTGGCATCATGCTGTTACTTCTGACGGACAATCCATGCAGATCGGCGATGCTGTGATCAGCTGTACCCAAGAGCGTGACATCGATGCGGTAGATTGGTCTGGCTGTGACGTTGTACTGGAAGCAACCGGTGTTCACCGTCAGATGGAAAACCTAAACAAGTACTTGGCACAGGGTGTTAAGCGTGTTGTTGTTTCAGCCCCTGTTAAAGATGACAGCGTTCTGAACGTTGTTGTTGGTGTGAATGATTACCTGTTTGATGCCGATAAGCACCAGATTGTGACAGCTGCATCTTGTACGACTAACTGTATTGCACCTGTTGTTAAGGTTATCCACGAGAAATTTGGTATTGAGCAATCGTCGTTCACGACTATTCACGATCTGACCAACACTCAGACTATTCTTGATGCGCCGCATAAAGATCTACGCCGTGCTCGCGCTTGTGGCATGAGCCTTATCCCAACGACAACCGGTTCAGCCAAGGCTATCGTGGATATCTTCCCAGAGCTAGAAGGTAAGATTAACGGCCACGCTGTTCGCGTACCGCTGGCGAATGCTTCTCTGACCGATATCATTTTTGACTTGAGCCGTGACGTTACTGCTGAAGAAGTGAATGCCGCGCTTAAAGAAGCGTCTGAAAATGAGCTAGCCGGTATCCTTGGTTTCGAAGACCGTCCACTAGTGTCTATTGACTACAAAGGCGACCAGCGCTCGACTATCGTTGACGCGCTATCAACGATGGTTGTTAACGACCGCATGGTAAAAATCTACGCTTGGTATGACAACGAAATGGGTTACGCAACACGTACTTCTGAGCTGATCCGTAAGGTTGGCTTGGCATAAGTTAAAGCGTTCTCCAATGGGCCAGTCCACGCTAAACACATCGTGGACTGGCCTTAGCAACAAACAGTAGAAGTGAGTTATTGCATGATTTCGGCTATTGCCAACCTCTCCAAAGACGTTCGCCAGTATATGTTGGTGACATTCAATTACTGGAACTTCACCATTACCGACGGCGCATTGCGCATGTTGGTGGTGCTGCATTTCCACCAGTTAGGCTACTCTTCTCTTCAAATCGCCTCTCTCTTCTTGTTCTATGAATTCTTTGGAGTGGTGACCAACTTAATTGGTGGCTGGTTAGGGGCTAAGCTGGGCTTGAACCGTACCATGAATATTGGTTTGGCGATGCAGGTTGGTGCGTTGGTTATGCTTGCAGTTCCATCAGCATATTTAACTGTTCCTTGGGTCATGTTGGCGCAGGCCTTATCGGGTATAGCCAAAGATCTGAATAAAATGAGTGCCAAGAGCGCAATCAAAACGCTGGTACCCGGCGATCAACAGGGTGCTTTGTATAAGTGGATTGCGATCCTTACCGGCTCGAAAAATGCCCTCAAAGGAGCTGGCTTTTTCATCGGCGGTCTGCTTTTAGCCGTGATTGGATTCAAAGGTGCAGTGCTGGCAATGGCAGTTGTACTAACATTAGTGCTTATCTTAAGCCTTGTGTCACTTGAAAAAGACATGGGTAAGGCTAAAAATAAGATCAAGTTCAAGCAGATTTTCTCGAAAAGCTCGAGCATCAATATTCTCTCTGCTGCCCGCATGTTCCTATTCGGGGCGAGGGATGTCTGGTTTGTTGTCGCACTGCCGATCTACTTGAGTCAGGTTTTTGATTGGGACCACACCATGGTGGGTGGCTTTCTGGCACTGTGGGTAATTGCTTACGGTTTTGTTCAGGGTATTGCCCCTAAAATTACCGGTAAAGCCAAAGGGACGGTTCCGGATGGCCGCGCCGCGATGGGGTGGGCTGGGTTGCTAAGTATTATTACCATTGCAGTAGCACTGGGTGTGCAGCTCAACTGGCAGCCGGAATTAACCATCGTTGTTGGTTTGTTGATCTTTGGTGCGGTCTTTGCCATTAACTCTTCACTGCATTCTTATCTGATTGTCAGTTACGCCAAAGATGACGGGGTGTCGTTGGATGTCGGCTTCTATTACATGGCCAATGCCATGGGTCGACTGATTGGTACCATACTCTCTGGTTTGATATATCAAATGGCAGGTCTAGCTGCGTGCTTGTGGGTATCCGTCGCTTTCTTGCTCGTGACAACGATTATCTCCATTCGCTTGCCTGCTCATCCAGAAGCAAAAGCGTAATCTGATAAAAAATGTTGCAGCCCAGCCTACACCGCCGGGCTGCTTTTTTACGATGAAGAAAGAGAGTCACTTAGAAATTTCTGGTTGAAAAATGTGACATATCACAGGGTGTTGATCGAGTTTTATCCAGTTGAATCAAAAGACTAAAAAAACGTATTGACTCATTTCTGTAATCGGTTAAAGTACATCTCGTCTTCAGGGCAAAGCCTAGAAAGACTACTGCGACACTAGCTCAGCTGGTAGAGCGCAACCTTGCCAAGGTTGAGGTCACGAGTTCGAACCTCGTGTGTCGCTCCAAACATAATTCTTACGGCAACAGCGGTAAGGTAAAGATGGTGTTTAACTTTTCAGTTAGCGCATCGCAATGAATTGCGTGCCCTGGTGGTGGAATTGGTAGACACAAGGGATTTAAAATCCCTCGACGTTCGCGTTGTGCCGGTTCAAGTCCGGCCCGGGGCACCATCAAATCAAAGGCTTACAAGCTTAGCTTGTAAGCCTTTTTTCTTTTCCGAATATCATAAATCAAACACTACAGAAGTTGAGTCGTCGGGTGGCTTTGATATCTTTCTTGTTCTTTAACTCTGAAGCCTATGTGTAAGATTATTCTGATTAGTTGCGTTCATCTAAATCCATTTGTAGAAAAGGCCTACTGTTTCCAGTAGGCCTTGGTGATGTATTTGATCAGAGTGTATCAATTTGAATTGTTCTTGGGCTTCACTCCCTATGATTGGCTTTGCGTAATAGTTTTAACAACTCGAGTCTTTCGGTCGTAAGTACCAACTTGACGTTCAGTTTTGAGCCCAGAAAATTCTTGTTTTTCTTTTGTGGAGCCATCGTAATCTGATATCCCCTTAGCTTTTAGGTCGTGAAAGGTAAAGTTCAGTGCTAGACCTGTTGCTTCACGTGCTTTTGACCGCGCTTTGCTCCATCTGTAGTTGAAGATGCACAAACTGTTGAGTTGATGCATTGAATACCAATATAGTTATTCTTCACCTGCTTCACGTTGGCTTTGCAATCAAATGTAAAAGTCCAATTTATATCTGTCATATAGGTATTATCACATCACTCATTTTATTTAATGATGGAAACTGTTGGATAGCAGAGGATAGAGAAATGATTGTTTTTGAGAACTGTGAGGATCTACAAATGCAAGAATGAAAACTGCATATTTGTTGGGATTTGAGACAACGATTGTGTAACCAACTTTTTTGATGAAAAAACAAAAAGATGCCCCCATCGACGGTAAAGTATCACACCGACCTGTGCCCTTGAGTCGTCGTTGCTGACTTCAATCGCACATTTAGAACCTCCCTTCAGGGAGGTGAGCAGTAAATCTTAAAGGTTTAGGTTTTTTTCATTGAATATATCCATCTTGACATCATCAAGCTCATACTGATAACAGAAATGGTCAGCTAATGTATAAGATATTGTATATTCAATTAGACGATCTTTTTCAAATGTCGATCGGATAACTTTGACAGCACAATTTGTGGCAGATGTTTCCAGCTTTTCGGCGGTATCTAGTAGGATAAATCCGGCTGTGAGTTTTTCATAACCCCGATCAAATTTTACACTATATACGCAGGACAGTAATTCATATAAAGACGGATGCTGTCTAATTTT
Organism: Photobacterium sp. DNB23_23_1; assembly: GCF_052873815.1. Classification (NCBI taxonomy): domain Bacteria; kingdom Pseudomonadati; phylum Pseudomonadota; class Gammaproteobacteria; order Vibrionales; family Vibrionaceae; genus Photobacterium; species Photobacterium sp. DNB23_23_1. The sequence continues at coordinate 54,319 of NZ_JBNNXT010000027.1, forward strand.
GACTTCCACGTCGGGTAACCTATCCAGGCATAAATAGTTTATTTCTTGTATTACCTTAACATCAGAGATACTTCTTATCCGCTCAATGCGAGCAATTTTATTCCCGGTAAATACACTCATGTCACCTGTTGCCGGTTTATTGATAATCGAAGTAGAAATAATGTCTGTGGTTACTTTTTTTCCAATAGACTTCAAATCTTGAGTTAAGCTGCCAAATTTTTGTGATTGGATTAACTCCTCACCTTTTACATAAATGCCAGAGCCTTGCTTTACGTCGATGAGATTGTTTTCTTTGAGTAATGCTAAGGCTTTCCTGATCGTTGTTCTACTTACTGAGTATTGCTCTGCTAAACTTCTTTCATCAGGCAGCTTTTTCATGTCATTTTCATTTAAGATAGACATCTTTATTGACTCATACACCTGCTGATATCTGTGAACTGACATAAATTAACCTACATTGCTTTTAATCGACCACGAAAATGATTATAAACATCATCGTTGTTATAACCATCAATATTTTGGCTTGTGAAAACCAATGGTGTATGACCTATTGATACCGCTTTCTTTTGCGCTTCGGTGATGATCGTATTCATTAATATGATACCTGATATGGATGAGAAGGCACCGGTTACATGATGGTTGACAAGACAGAGTCCGTCGCCACAGGGGACACAGTTATCGAGCACGATGTCTGCGATATCCATCAACTTCAACCCTGACTGGTCAAGGCTTGGGTAAGCACTGGATTGTTCTACCGACGTAATGGCAATGACTTGATGTCCGGCAGATTTAGCAATTTGAGCAAATTCTATGGGGACCGTATTTCGCCCAGAATTAGAAATGACGACGATAATATCACCGCTAACAACGTTTTGCTCTTGCCAAAGAATATGCGCGAGGCCCGGTAATTTTTCTAGCCTTGAACTTCGCAATGCTCCGTCACTCGTGGTGAGTGTAGAATCAAGGATCGCATTAATGTTGCCGATCCCTCCAGCTCGAATAAATCCTTCTAGGCCAACCATATGTGAATGGCCCGTACCTAGGATATGAATCATTTTGTCTTCGATGATAGCATTGGCGAATGCCTCTGTTGCCTCCGCAATAGTGGAAGAGTTGGTATTCACCAATGTTTCTATTCGATCAACGACTTTGTCGACATATTCAAACATAGCTGTCCTTATCCTGTAAAGGATGATTAATCTCGGGGAGAAAAACCGTAATATTCAGAGCCCCAGGGGGCAATGTTGTGCTCTTGATGGATCTGTATAATGCAGTTGCTGCTAAGATCTTTTTTTAACACCACTCCAGCACCAACGATAGAACGGCAGCCGACTTTGGTGCCCGGCATGATAGCGGCGTTGACGCCAGTTCTAGACATGTCACCAATAAAAATGGCGTTTCCATGCTGAGAGGGAGTGAGTTGCTTGCGGTTGATCTGGTGTTGCGTTTTCCTATCATCGAAACGCAATGTGCCGAAAGTCGTTCCAGCACCAATATCGACGCTGTTGCCCAATACACCATAAACCTCACAGTAATGATAAAGATAGGTGTTGTGAAACATGACACCCTCGAACTCTGCACAGTGTCCTACAATTGATTGGCTACCAATTGTCGAATGGCTGGAGATTTTACAATGCTCTTTTACCGTGGCCCCATCGCCGATGACCACATTATCCCCGATGATAGCCCCATCGCTGACATAGCAACCCTGACCAATAATGGCGTTACCTTGAAATATGACGTGATCGCCAATATGCGTATTCCCCCCCACGGATACATGACCACGTAATATGGCAGAATCAGCAATGGTCGCTTCCTGTGAAAAACAACTCGATTCCAGCGCAGAGCAACGCTCGGTATTTATGAATGCATTAGCTTCTAAAATATTCCATGGGTAATCAATATTAAATGATGGATATGTACACTCGATAAATTGGACTGTCGTTGTTTTCCGTAAGTCTTCAATAGATGCTTCAATGAATTTTTCAGCTGAGGGCATCATGCCCACCTGGGTGTGTTCGTAACACTCAATGGTGTAAGGGAGAATATCTGTAAAGTAATCTTGGGATAGCTTGAAGGCTATGGCTTCATGGGAATAGCTGTCACGACGAGGATGAACGAGCATGTGATAATCAAGCGCTTTGTTGTAAGCGATACGGTCGGAGCATTCTTCATCCCGCAATGACCGTGTGAGCACACAGTTTCGGTGTGTACTCTCCACCATTAAACGCTTGATATCATCCCGATGGATAATACAATCACCGTAGATCACCAGCACAGTCTCTTGTATAGGGCATGCCTCCGAATAGGTGGTCAGTAAATCGATGGCCCCTTTGCTGTGCTGGCAGGAAAAAAAAGCAACGTCTAGTGATGTATCTCCGTCAAAGGTGTCAGCCAAAAAACGTTTTATCTGTGGTTCATGACTGTCTCCAAGTACAGTCACTTTAGAAATACCGGCTTCTTTCAGGGCATGAATGGCCCAATAGAGGACAGGCTGATTGCTGATCATCAACAATGCTTTGCTGCGTATTTCGTTAAATGGCCAAATACGAGAGCCACTACCGGCTGCTAACACGATGGCTTCCACTTAAACCTCCCTGTAATAACTCTAGCCAATCCTGCGTATGACACGAGTAGAGACTAAATTGGTATCTTTTTTGATAATTGGTATCTATTTGAAGTAAGTTACTCCTTTGTGCCGTGGCGTCTACAATTCAGAGATGACAATGTGATATTCATCATCATTTCTCATCATGTCTATACCCTTAATGTGGGGTGGAAGATACGTGCCAGTAAATATTCAAAATCTATAGATTGAGAGTGCTATTAGCCTTTATGGCTTCAAGCTCTTGATTTTGTTTTGTTTTGTTTGTTGTCTTTCGTTATTTTTTTATTGCTCACTTAAAATAACCTTATTTTTTGTGTGAGTAATATCTCAGATGATATTATTTTGGTTGGACAATTTTTAATCAGTTGATACGTTGATACCAAGAGTGCAACATGGTGAGTATTAGGATACCAATTCCGCAGTTTTTTGTTTTAGGCATACCAATTTGGAGCAGTGATGAAAAGGATTTTTGAGGTTACTGTTGAAGACACGATGAAATCTTCACCTCAGTCTTTGCTGGCGCAGATCTTACACTCCGAGGGCCGCACATTGATGGCGGAAACCGTGGTGAGTTGCGATCCTTACGTAGATGGCGTCAGTAACCCAGAGCTAGCTTCTGCCTTCGGGGCAGATATGATTACGCTCAATAATTTCGATGTGCTGAACCCCTTCATCGCTGGATTGTATGATGTCTTTGATGGTGTGGAGAACTTGGCGGATGAGCTGGAACAAAAAGCCAAATTCATACGTCATCAGTCATCGGGAAACGGTCTGATCAAGCAGTTGAAATCGAATATTGGACGCTACATAGGGTGTAACCTCGAGCCGGTCCCATCTGCGGTTGCCTATACGGAAGGGTACAAGGTGAATAGCCAGAACTTGCTGCATGCCGTAGAGCTTGGGTTGGACTATGTCGTCATTACCGGTAACCCAAATACCTACATCACAGAAGATGGCATCATGTCTGCAATTGTTGAAGCGAAACAAGTGGTGGGTGAAAACGTGATTGTTATTGCAGGGAAAATGCATGGTGCAGGGACAGGGTGCCACATAACGGCAGATACGGTGCACAAGTACTGTGAATCCGGTGCTGATATTGTCATGATCCCTGCGCCCTATACCACACCCGGCATGTCACCAGAACATGCCTCTGATCTGATTGATGTTATTCACTCTGAAAAAAAACTGGCGCTTTGTGCCATGGGAACTTCGCAAGAGAGTGCTAATAAGAGAATCATCGAAAAAATCGCCATAAGCTCAAAAATGGCCGGGGCTGACATTGTTCATATTGGTGATGCCGGATTTTGCGGAATCGCAAATCCGGAGAATATCAAAAATTGTTCAATTGTAATTAGGGGGAAACGCCATACCTATAGAAGAATGGCGTTTAGAAGATAGATACTCGCGATTAATTTTAAGTATTTATTGATTTTGTAATACACCATAAAGGGATTTTTATGAGTAACTCAACGCAAAGTCCAATTGATAACTATATAATGCCGTTCGCTCAAAAGGTTGGGAATAATCGGCATTTGATAGCGATTCGTGATGGCATGGCACTGGTAATGCCATTCATGATTGTTGGTTCTGTATTCCTTATTTTAGCTTTTCTACCGTTCCCAGGCTACGAGGAATATATGGCAGAAAGTGGTTTGATGGATAAACTGCTAATCCCACTAAGTGCCACCTATGACCTCATTGCTATTTTTGCCACATTGGGTGTTGCCTATCGGTTGGCGCAACGGTATTCGGAAACCGATCCAATTGTTGCTGCAGCAATATCTTTGAGTGCATACATGCTGGTGACGCCGTTCAATATCAGTGCTGTCATTGAATCGACAGGAGACATCATTCATGTAGAAGGGATCAATCTCGCCTACATGGGGAGTGGGGGAATGTTCCTCGGCATCATTGTCGCTATCTATTCGACAGAACTGTATAAATTCCTTGTTCAGAAAAATATGACGTTCAAGTTGCCCGACACCGTGCCACCTGCGGTTCTGAAATCATTTGTTGCTTTGGTACCCGCATTATTTGTCATCGTATCATTGTGGCTACTTAGGCTGCTGATTGAAGTGAATGACCTCGGAAGTTTACATACGATCATTGAAACCGTCCTGACAGCCCCACTCAAACTTATTGGGGCAAGTTATCTTGGGGCGCTAGTCGCTACCACCGTTGAACACGCGCTGTGGGCAATCGGTATCCATGGGAGCAACATCGTATCAAGCATCATGTTGCCGATCTGGCTTGTATTTACCGATGAGAACCGAGTGGCTTTTCAGGCCGGTGCTGAAATACACAACATAATAACGGACCAAACCAACTCTATTTTCCTTAACTTCGGTGGTTCAGGCAGTATGATGGCACTGGTATTACTCCTGGTTTTTAAAGCTAAAAGTAAACAGTGCCAATCTATCGGTAAACTTGGACTGCCATCATCAATTTTCAATATCTCAGAGCCAATCATGTTCGGTTTACCGGTTGTGTTGAACCCTATTATGATCATCCCGTTTATTGTTGCCCCGGTGGTCGGCTTAACACTTACGTATATCGGAATGGCTAGTGGCCTCGTTGCATTACCAGCTGGTATCTCAGTACCGTGGACGACACCGATTTTCGTTGGGGGCTATTTGTCCACGGGTGGACATATATCAGGTGCTGTAATGCAGCTCGTCAATCTTCTTGTCTCAATGGCCATTTATTATCCGTTCATGAAACGATGGGATGGTATATGCATTGGTAATGAAAATGCGGAAGTAGAAGAGTTAGTCATAGAGGACGATAAAGAAGCCTTAACTTTATAGCTTAATCCTTTTTAGAGGAACTAATGCCTGCATTTGAGTTTTCGTCATGACATTAGTTCCTATTATTGAATGTCATCTATTTGGGGCTATTTTTTATGATAGAAAAAGCAATCAAGGTTGTAGCTATTGGCGGTGGCTCAAGCTACACACCGGAGTTAGTTGACGGGTTTATTAAACGTTATAATGAGCTTCCAGTTGGTGAGATATGGTTGGTAGATATTCCAGAGGGAGAGGAAAAGTTAAATATCATTTATGACCTATCCAAGAGAATGATAGCCAAGTCAGGATATGATATTAAGTTATATAAGTCGCTAAATAGGCGCGAAGCGTTAAAAGGCACTGATTTTGTGATCAATCAATTTCGTGTTGGTCAAAATGACGCGAGAAGTAAAGATGAAAAGATCCCCCTGTCACATGGTGTTTTAGGACAGGAGACGAATGGGGCCGGTGGTTTATTTAATGCACTCAGAACTATACCAGTAGTCTTTAGCATTATTGATGATATTAAAGAGGTATGTCCTGAATGCTGGGTTATTAATTTTAGTAACCCTTCTGGCTTAGTAACAGAAGCGGTACACCGTTATACCGACTATAAACGCTTCATTGGTGTATGCAACATACCTGTTGGTATGAGGATGTTTGCAAAAGATATCTTGGGTTATGAGCAAGAAAGCGATATTAGCATGGATGTCTTTGGTATCAATCACATGATATTTATGAGTGACTTCTATATTAACGGTAGTTCGAAGATGGCTGAATTGTTATCAGCGACGACTGAAGATATGAGCAAGCAGACACCGGCTGTCAGAAATATTTCTGATCTCCCTTATAATACAGATTTTATCAAATCGTTGAAATTGCTTCCTTGCCCATATTATCGCTATTACAGCAAGGAAAAGGAGATGTTAGCGATAGAGATGGGAGAGTACTACGAGGGGCAGACTCGTTCAGACGTAGTAAAAGAAGTGGAGCGTGAGCTGTTTGAAATATATCAAGATCTCTCGGTTGATATAAAGCCCAAAAAGTTAGAAGAAAGAGGAGGGGCGTATTATTCTGATTCGGCCTGTGAGTTGATATCTTCGATAGTTAACGATAAAAATGATGAACACTATGTGAATATACCCAACAATGGCCATATAACAAATATACCCGATGACTGGGTTATTGAGGTTACCTGTAACGTTGGTCAGTGTGGCCCCGTACCATCACCGAGGATAAGGCAGTTTGATGATAAAGTCTTGGGCATAATCAGCGCGTTGAAATCATATGAACTCTATACTGCAAAAGCGTCAGTCTCTGGTGATTATCATGATCTTATTCTAGCAATGAACCTCAATCCGCTTGTTCATTCAGATGTGGATGCTAAGCGTCTCGTCAACGAACTGTTGATTGCTCATAAGGATAACCTTCCTCAATTTAAACCGGTAATAGACTCATACAACAATTAATTTGGAGTGAGAGATGAAAAAAATATATCTATTTTGTGCAGCAGGTATGTCGACATCTTTGTTGGTAAACAAAATGAAACGCCATGCTAAAGAGCACAATGTTCCCGTCGAGATTGCAGCGTATTCTGAGTCAACGATTACAGAAAAAGGACGTGAAGCTGATGTTATTCTGCTTGCCCCTCAGATTCGATATATGAAAAATGACTTTTCTAATTTATATCCAGACACGCCAGTCGTTATCATTGATTCTTTGGTGTATGGAACACTCGATGGCTTATCATTGTTGAAAACAGCAATTAAAGAAATTAAACAAAAGAATAAAGCAATCTCTCACATCTGATAGGTAATGTATGAAAGAGGATACAAAGGTATCATCGCAAGATGATATTTCGAGCTATGAAGATAAAGTAATGGATTTAATTGTTTCTTCTGGTGAAGCGAGAAGTTTACTATTTGAAGCATTATCGACTGCCAAAAAAGGTAACTTTGATGATGCAAGAGAAATGATAAATCAAGCAAAGAGTTCTTTAAATAAAGCCCATTTAGTCCAAACAAAGCTAATTGAAGAAGATGAAGGGTTAGGAAAGTTGAAAGTCAGTTTAGTCATGGTACATGCACAAGATCATCTTATGAATTCAATATTAGTAAAGGACTTAATACCAGAAATAATTCAACTGTATGAATTACTTGAAAGCCCACAACCCCAAAAGTAAAGGTTTTTGTTATGAAAAATAAACGGCCTGTTTTTAAAAAGCATAAATTATCCACAGCATTGTCCATTGCAGTAATGAGCTTGGTACTTACCAATACTGTACACAGTAAGCAAATTGATTTAGACGCGCCCGCGAACATTGAACTGGGAATATGGAAAAACACAGAGCTGGTTCTGGGTCAATCACGTACAATAGAAGCAATGTTGATCCCTCATAAATCCTTGCCGTACCCTAATACGCCAAATGATGTCTTGCAGAAGCAATTGGTTGAATGGAGATCTTCTAATCCGTCGATCGCATCGGTCGATAAGTTCGGTCGGGTAACTGCTTTTGCTCCGGGCAAAGTGAAAATTACTGCTCACTCGGTCACCAATACGAAAGTCTCTGCAACTGTTAGGTTAGAAGTGGTTGAAAGCCCGTCATTAAATAAGAAAAACAAGACCATGACGGTTAATGGCAAGCATATAACGGATAATCCGGTGGTTTTGCAAAAACAGGTCACCCGTTATGCGTCAGATCATAGTGACAGCAAACTAGACCGGGTACGTAACAGGCTCTCTCGTCGGGGAAGCGATCGGGTTGTGCAAAACGATGTCGTGTGGGCGATTGAAAAGAACGTCAATCCAGGACGGCAAGGGGTTTACATTGTGCGTACCGATTTCGGGACGGATGATAGGAACCGCACCATGTACTTCATGGGTAATCGATATATGCCCATGGAAGCATCTATTACCTTCACCGGCGAAGTGATGCCCCGTACCGAGCCATTGAGTTATGAGCCTCTTGAACCGAAGTTAATCATGAGTGATGGTGAAGATGGTATTTGGGTAATGGCTGACTCTGGTGCATTGAGTCACATTGCTATGTCCCCCATGAGCTTGGATAAGAAAGCGGCCTTGATGAGCCGGGTCTCCCAGCGTGTGGTTGATCGACGTGGGTCCATATCGGAATCGGATTACCATGCCAATGAAGGTTGGCAACCACGCATTACTGATAATGATGGACTGTGGACTGCAATGTACAGTGGTGGCGAATTGATGCGTTATGCCACTTTAAAACGAGAAGGGGCTTCGAAGAAGCAGTTAGCAGCAGCACGCCAGAGCGCGATTCGCTCCCTCAAATTTGATCTATTGCTATCCAATATTTCTGGACGTAAAGGAGATGTGCAGACGAAGGTGAGGCCTATCTATGGTGAAGATGGGGGAAGCTATAAACTGCAAGAGGTTGTTCTTCGTAAAGATGGTGAATACTCGATCAATAATAAGCCTACCGGACCAACCGAAAACGGGGGTAAGGTTGGCAAAATTTATGACATGAAACCGTTGGATGATTCTCAGTGGAATTATGACACATACGCTATTGGCGCGTTGGGGGAGTCCAATTTCGATTACGATACAAAAACAAGGACCATTGAAGGTTTTTTTGCTAGAACATATGCCCTTCAAGGTGCAGACGTGAATGGCTTTATTGAAGGCTACACCGTCGGGACACAAGCCGGTGCCCCCGGTAACTATTTCCCGGGTGGCCACACGGTCTTTAGAGGTGGAGAGCTAGGGACAAAAGGTGATTTACAAGGCAAGGAAATTGCAAAATTTGTGTACTGTGACGGCGTCCCGACAGAGTACGGAGGCACTAAGGAATGTGAGCCTGTCGGTGAAAAAATGGTAGGCATTGAAATTAATGCGGAATTGCCAATCCCAGATGTGTTGAAGTGCGAAGGTGCTTTTGCTGAGGATATGAATTGCCTAAATGCGCTGCAAGATGATCAAGGTAATTTGTTCACTGAACACGATATTCTATATAAGGCTGATACTAGTAATGATGAATCCATCGGCCACTTTTTCGTTTATCGCATAGCCTATGACATTTTGGATGAGTCGGATCCCGAGGAGAAAGCACTTAAGACCTTGGTACGTAAAACCATGCAGAAATGGGCAGATCATGTGATCGCAAATGAGTACAACTTTGTCGATGCGAGCGGGCAGCCAACGAAGTGGGGGAAAACGTCTCGGGACTACTTCAATAATGATTATGCATGGGAAGATGCAGCACTCAACTCAATGGTACTTGTTGCCGGGATGAAGCTTGCCGCATACGTTACGGGTGAGCAGCGTTATGATGATGAGTATGAAGCCTTAGCGAGCAAGAATGGTTATGACTATGCGACATTAGCTAATGAGTATTGGAGTCGCTGGGAAGCCTTTGCTGGTGCGAAATATGGTGACGATACCTCGTCAGAGGGATGCCCGGGGTCTACGCCTGTTGTCGAGAACGGTTTCCCATCCATAGATACGATGGCAAGTGGTAACGATGGAGGTGGTATGTGTGGCGATGGTATCGAGGATCCGAATGACCCTGTTCAGGTCGAGGAATGGGTACGTGAAGTGGTCAACACCTCCGATGAAGAGATGGCTGCGCTGACTTGGTATATTTTGTTTACCACAGAAGAAGCCGGTTCACAACTTCACAAGCAATATGTGAAAGCATACGACGAATGGTACCGTTCGATGACTTATCAGGAAAATCCATTCTTTGATTATGTTCGTCAATTAGGTCAACCCAAGAAGCAATTAACCAACGCTTATGGCCGTAAGTTGCAGGATGCTGCGATTTGGAACTTACAGCGACATCCTATCGATACTCGCCGTTGGGGAGCCTATGACTTTGCCCGCCCTGACGTTTGGAAAGCGGGGATTGGAACGGTGGCTGCAACTCGTGCAGATCGTTTCCCTATCATGATGACCAATGATTCGGGTGCTTACGATAGCCGCACCATGCGAGAACTTGTGTTGAGCCAAAAAGCACACACTACGTTGCCTTTCGATGAAAGAATTATTACCAAGTATAACAACAGTACTTATAACCTCGGCTTCAAGCCTGTTGACTATCATAACTGGATCGACAGCCAACCCGGGTGTTTTGATGGTGATCCCATCACGTATTGTGATGAAAGTAGTAAACCGAACCCTGCTTATGGTAGCCCGACGAAAATGGAAGGCTCTACAACCTTTACATTGCCATACTGGTTGGGGCGTTATCACAACTTTATCGCCAAACCACAAAGACAAGGTTAGAAAGTAAAAGAGGAAGCCCGGAAAGGGCTTCCTCAACAAATCAATACAACAATAACTCAATGTCGTTTGAGTAATGCGCAAACCTGTATTATTCAATTTATTATTCAGCCCCCAAATTTGGGATTGAGGTTTAAAATGCCCTGGTTTGTGCTGTCATTTTACGCATCAACTCGCTTCGACAGAATAGGGATATCATAATGAATATTAATCACCAACCATTGCTGCTCGCGATGGCCATTAGCCTTATTGTAACTGGATGCAATAGCGAAAAGGTTGATAAAGGCATTTCTGTTGACCCTTGCACCACCTCTGAATCGCAGGGCGATATCGATCTCAATGCACCCGCAACGATCATGATGGGGTTATTCGAAAATTGCGAAATGTTAGTCGGCCAGGCAAGGTTAATTGAGCTGCGTCTATTACCCGATGAAAGCATAGAATCACCATCAGATGATTCTGCGGTATTGCAAGAGCAAGATGTTTCTTGGGTCAGTTCAGATCCTGAAATAGTTGATGTTGATCCGTTTGGGCGTGTTGAGGCTAAAAAAGTGGGTAAGGCTACTATATCAGCCTTTTCAACGGTGAATACTGGCGTAAAAGCCCATGCCCATTTGGAAGTGAAGTCTTCTGCTACAACATTAACAACATCAGGTATGCGTATTGTCGGGGCAAATCCTCTTAATATGCCAGTGATTCAACAGAAAGTTGTCGAACGCTTTAGTTCCACAGATGCGCTGACAGCGCCGGTATCGCCATCAGCTAAAGCAGCGTTGGCTGCAGATAACACCGTTGTTGAAACTGAATTCGTCAAGTGGGAACTAATCAACAATTCAGGAATTGGATCAAAACTCCCATACGTACTTCGCACAGATAAAACCATCAACAATCCGGAGCCGTACAGCAAGGCCTATTTTGATAAGTACCAATATTTGATGGGCAGCCGCTATTTGCCCATGGATGTCACAATTTCAAAATTGGGAGAAGCGAGTGATCCCCAGGCTGCCTTTGATAATAACGGTACTGTTGATACCCCATTGGCTATTGCTGATGATGAAGGCAATGGGATCTGGATTAAAGGGAGCAATGGCAGTTTAAGCCATGTGTATTTCGAAAAGATAAGTGGTGATGAAAAAGCAGATCTATTGAGTAAGGTGACACAAACGAACATTGCACGCCGTGGCCAAATTTTAGCTGGTGGCGTGACGCGTGATCCGGGGTCTTCACCAGCTTGGACAGGTCATTACGCGGACAGTGACCCAATATTTAAAGCACATGTTGGCACTGTTTAATATGACAGGCCGGCAAGGAAGTGTTGAGGCCAAAATCAGATTACCGGTACTGGATAGTGATACGTACAGACCAATGTCTTTGAAAAAGGGCAGCCACTTTGCCGTTAATGTTAATCCTTACGGACCGGTAGGCCTTTCTAAAATGTTCGGCGATGTTTATAACTTGGAACCAATCAAGGCTGAAGACTGGAATGTGTTAGATCCCAACCCTGTTGGCTATGGCGGTAGTCATGCTTATCCCCAAACGAGTGATGTGGCAACCACGAAGCGCATGGTTGAAGGAATGCCCATACGGTACTTTAGTCTCAATGGAGCAAGTTATCACGGCAAAGTGCAGGGGGCTAGCGGAACATGGCGTAGAGATGAGGATGGAACAGCGACTTTGGTTTCGTATTCTTCAACCAGGTTTGGTGGCGAGTCACCTTATTTGAACAGCTGCTTCTTGAGTGATGGTTCACCGGCCTTGCCGGGCATCTCATCAAAGACAAATTGTTCATTGGGTAGCAATGATCCATATGTGGTTAAAGCCGCACTTGGCATACCTGATGTCCTAACTTGTGCCGGTGAATTTGAAGGTGCCAATGACTGTTTTAGTGTGATGCAAGATGAGGTTGGCAACAGTTTTACCGCCTCTGATGTCACTTTTAAAACAGATACCAGTTACGATGGTCTGATTACCAACCTGTTTACCCAAAGAGTGGCTTTTGATGTCTTATCGGATAACGATCCCGAGGAGTTAGCGCTTAAAAATCTGATAAGGAGCAATATGCGCCTTTGGGCAGAACACAATATTGCTAATGGCTACATGATTGTAGAAGCAAATGGCCAACCAAACCGCTGGACAGATATGTCTAGAGTCAAACTAAGTAATGACCCTTGGACGTTTGAGGATCGTAACGAATATGCCATTTTCTTAATGGCTGGCATGAAATTGGCGGCTTATGTAACCGGAGAAAAACGTTTTGAGGATGAGTATATATCGCTCGCGAAATCTGATTTCTATAATTTTGCAGAGCTTGCTCAAACACGTTGGGATGCTTATGAATACTTGCTGACTAAGTATTGTGAGGATGGTGATGAAATCTGTGACCAATCCCTTAAGAATGATCCAAGTTATGTAGCTGAGTGGGTGAGAGAGTATAACAACCTGGGTGATGCAAGCCACCTTGCTCAGGCATTTTATATTTTATTCACGCTTGAGCCACAAGGGACGACTTTGCATAAGAAATGGGTGTCGGCTTATGAGAATCAATGGGCATTGGGACCCAAATATGAAGAAAATGCTTTTCACTATTTCGTTCGACAGTTAGGACAGCCAGAGACAGAACTTCAAGATGGATATGGGAATGAACTGGTAATGTCAAATGCATGGGGCCTATCCCGTCATCCGGTAGATTTAACTCAATGGGGGGCATATAACGACTCAAGACCTGATGTCGCCCGAGTCTGTCTGCATGTGGATCTTGATAATTGTCCAATATTGCAATCACAAGATGGTACGGCGACGTGGAAAGATACGATGGTTCTCTCTAACTATACTGACCTTCCATTGGATGAGAAGAGCTTGAGAACACCTTATCGAGCACTACGTCAAATCGAAAGAGACGTTAATGGAAACAGAATGGTATCGCCTGGTTATTATACGTTGCCTTATTGGATGGGGCGTTATCATCATTTCTTAACTAACTAACTAACTAACTAACTAACTAACTAACTAACTAACTAACTTGCCATCAAGAGCTACTAAAGTGCTCACCCTTTAACATCAAAGGGTGAGCATGCACATCACTAAATGGTGTGTGTTGTTTTAAAATTCGAATACCGATATCGATCCTGTTGGATGAATGCATTTTAATGCGTTGGGTTTTAGATGTTTATAATGACTAAAAATAGTCATTATTTCTTTCGGTAAAAGTAATAATGAAGAAATAATTAAGTAGTAGAAAAAGGATTTTTACTTAGTTATCTATCAATAATGGATATCCTCTACAATCGTGATGCCAGTCACTATAATATGGGATTATTTGGTTTTTTGGTTTTTTTACATGATAAGCATCTCATTAAATTACTATAGTAATCCGTAATATCTTTATAACAAATTTGTTAGGAGATAGGGATGTTTTCTGAATTACGTCAAAAAGAAATTTATAAGATAATCAGAGAGGCTAAAAAAGTTAAAGTCTCTGAGCTATCGAAGTCTTTTGATGTTTCCTCGGAAACAATTAGAAACGATCTCAAGCATCTCGAGAGCCAAGGTTTTATAGAGCGCTGTCACGGCGGTGCTTTACTTGGTAAACAAGAAATAAAAAAAGTCTGTCAATTTACAGATGACTGCAGTGTGTCATCTTTGTTGAAAACATTATTGATAAATAACAGAAATAGTTTGCAAGAATATAGGTGGAAGGGAGAGTCCAAACTGTGCGTCTTAGGTTCATTTCTAATCGATATAATTGCAGATGTTGAGCATTTCCCAGTAGTTGGAGAGTTAGTGACTTCAAATAATCACTTTCTCAGCCCTGGGGGGAAAGGAAATAATCAAGCTATAGCAGCAAGTCACGCACAATCAAAAGTTCATTTCATCACTAAAATTGGTAATGATCACTTTAATCAGTTTGCATACAATAATATTAAAGAAAGCGGTATCGAGTCATTTACCATTTTTCACTCAGACTCTGAACCGACTGGAAGTTCAATTATTTACTTGTCTGATGAAGAAAAGAGTAATTTAACTGCAATATACCCAGGTGCAAATCACACTTTACTTAATAAAGAAATAGATACAATACTCCCATTTCTGTCAGACTCGGATGTTCTACTTTTGCAAGGTGAGATAAATTATAGTGCTAATTTATATATTGCGGAAATTGCAAAAAAATTAAATAAGAAAGTGATTTTGAATGTTTCTCCATACAGTGATGAAATAAAAGGACTGTATGATTATGTTGATTACATAATATTGAACTCTTATCAATCTTCACAGTGGGCTAAGATTGAAGTTGATAGCATTGAAAAAGCAAAGGCTGCTACTAGAGTAATCTCAGGATTAAAATGTAAACCAATTATAATAATTTTGAATAATTTAAGTGTTGTGTATTTTGATGGAAAGAATGAGCATTATGTACAAGCTTTTCCTTCATTGATTGAAGATACAATGGGGGCCTTTGATGCTTTTTGTGGCGCATTTTCTGCTGCAGTGACAAAAGGAAAATCTATTCACCAGAGCGTTTTATTTGGAGCTGCTTTCGTTGCCGGGTTTGTTGAACATAAAGGGGTAACTGTAATGCCGACAATGACAAACGTAATTTCTAGAATGAATAAGCAAAGTAAAATATCAGGGAAGTCAATTTGTAGTGAGACAAGGTTTTAATTATGAAAAAGACAATAAGTACATTACTCATAGCTAGTACAATGTTTGCTGGTACAGCCTTTGCGGCATGGCCTGAAAAACCAATTACGATTATTGTTCCTTGGGGGGCGGGAGGAAACACCGATACTGTCGCACGATTGGTCGCTAAGGGCCTTCAGTCAGAGCTAGGTGTGAATGTTAATGTTGTGAATCGAACTGGTGGTAGTGGCGTAGTTGGTCATGATGCAACAATGAGAGCTAAACCAGATGGTTATACGCTTGGAATTGCTACCGTTGAAATTGCGATGATGCGTCATCAGGGGATGACGGAACTAAGTTTCGAGGATTATACCCCAATCACACGTTTGGCAGTAATCTACGGTGGGTTGCAAGTTGCAAAAGATTCACCATTTAATACAGTACAAGACGTTCTCGACTATGCCAAAGAAAACCATGGAAAATTGAAAGGGGCAGGTAGCGGACTTAATTCAATATGGCACTTTAACTCTATAGGAATGCTGCGTTCTGCTGGGCTCGAAGATGACGCAATAAAGTATATCCCTACCCAAGGCTCTAGTGCTGCATTGCAAGAACTTGTATCTGGAGGGATTGATGTTGTCACTTCTTCACCGGGTGAAGCACAGAGTATGGAAAAAGCTGGCTTAGTACGTCATTTATCGATTATGTCCCATGAACCATCCCCATTATATAAGGATGTTCCTGTCTTTCGTGAGTCGACGCCTTATAACTGGGAACTACAGGCATGGAATGCTCTAGTGGCACCAAAAGGTATTCAAGATGATGTTCAATCTAAGTTGATATTAGCTATGCAAAAAGTATATGAAAAAGGTGAATTAGCTGAATTTGCACAAAAACAAGGCTTTGAAGTCAGTGATTTATATGGTGATGAGGCTTATAAGTTTATGGAAAGTGAAGATGCTAAATTTATGCACCTCTTAAGTCAGTAAAGTATGAGGTTGGTGCCGTGAAAGCGGCATCCATATAACATGATAAATAAACTTTTTACTCCTATAATTTTTTTTGTTTTTGGCGCTTTCTTACTCATTTATAGTAATTTGTCTTTAGGTGATGTAACTGAGTTTGGGGCTGCATTTATGCCTGCTCTAGCAGGTGTTGGTATTATGATATTTTCAATATTTGATGCTGTTTATAACTTTAAAAAGAATACAATTAGAAGTAATAAAAAGACATTTAATAAAGTAGTGATGATTTTTTTTGTTATTTCTTTATACTGTGTTTTATCTGGTTATTTAGGGTTTTTACTTACTGGAATTTTAGTTACAGCTCCCTTAATGGCATCTTATGCTAGGTGTGGAAAAATTAGATCATGGGTTATTTCAATTCTTGTTGTTATATCTATTGATTTTCTTTTCTCAAATTTTTTGATGGTTCCTCTACCCAAGTTATTTAACTAGATGGTTTATTTATGGAAATGTTATACAGTGCAATAGCATTAATTGACATAGGTACCGTTTTTATTGTCATAGCGGCAAGTATATTTGGCTTGTTTGTTGGTGCGATTCCAGGGCTTACAGCTACTATGGCTATAGCCTTAATGGTTCCATTTACATTCTTTCTAGAGCCTATACCTGCTTTATCCGTGATGATTGCAGTAAGTGCTTCTTCTATTTTTGCAGGTGATATTCCTGGAGCATTATTAAATATACCAGGTACACCCGCATCTGCAGCTTATGCTAGTGATGCTCATCAACTTGTAAAGAAAGGAAAAGTGAACCGTGTTTTAGGTATTGAGCTTTCAAGCTCAGTGATCGGTGGAGTGATCGGTACACTCATACTTGCTTTCTCTGCACCATTATTAGCAAAGTTTGCACTAAAGTTTAGCTCTTATGAATATATGTGGCTTTCATTGATAGGTTTGAGTTGTGCAACTATCGTTTCAGGTACTAATGTTAGTAAAAGTATTCTTGCGTTATGTTTTGGTATCGCCTTATCCACTATAGGTTATGATGAATTTACAGGACAGGCACGTTTTACCTTCGGACAGGTTTCCCTGTTACAAGGCGTAAGTTTTATTCCTGCAATGATTGGACTTTTCGCCATCTCCGGTGCCATAGACTTTTATGTAAACCGAGCACAGAAGGCATTCCACTTAAAGTCAACAGAGAGTGAGCGAAGCTTCAATATTTTTAAGGGATTAGGAAAAGTTCTCTATAAAAAGAAAGTAGGTGTTTTGCGTAGTGGTATTATAGGTACTCCCGAATTCAACTCCGAAGTGCGACACCCTCTAATATCAAGCAGCCATAACCATCGTTTTAAAGACGACAGATG
>NZ_JBNNXT010000028.1:0-70734 GCF_052873815.1 Photobacterium sp. DNB23_23_1
AGCTCCATCATGATGTTGATGTCGTCTTCAGTTTCACAGATAGTGCCCACGTGGTGGTGGAAAGACAGCTTGATGTCGTGCTCGTTTAGTAGGTATTCAGCAACAGTTGTAAGCTTCTCGCAGTAAGTTTTCCACTCATCCATAGTCAGGATGACGCGCTGAGACAATGGTGTGTTGATGTCGCCGTGAACTGTGTTGCTCACCTCACCAAATACCATCGCTTTACAACCAGCCGCTTTAAGTAGCTTGATGTGATCCTGCATAGCCGCAATTTCTTCTTCAGCGGTTAGCGTCATCAAATTACCGCTATACCAGCCAGAAGCGAGAACCAGACCGTGTTGCTCTAGAAGTGGAATTAGTACTTCTGGCTCACGAGGGTATTTAGTACCTAGCTCAGTACCAGTAAAGCCAGCTTCTGCCATCTCACTCAAACATGTTTCCAATGGGATTTCGCCGCCAAGTTCTGGCATATCATCGTTAGTCCAGGTCAGTGGGCTGATTCCATATTGAACATTGCTCATGTTTGTACTCCAATTTTATGATTATTAAATTCCGGGTCGGTGACGATTGTGATCAGTCCAGTGGAATATGTTCTTTTGGAATCTCTGAACCGTTTTTTAATCTGCACCATTTGCTTCACTGGAATTCACTATAACCGAAAAAAATAAAACGAAAAATATTTTTCATCGCTTGCAATCGATTCAATATTTTTCATTAAAAATGAAAAAAGCCCAGTAATAACGGGGCTCAGAAGAAATTTATGAGCAAGATCACACTTAGATAAGCTACTGAAATAAAAGAATTTATACCAAATAATTTTTCCGGAAAATATTTTTCGCAATTTGACGGAAGTATCATTTTTCGACAAAACACCCGATAGGCTATAGCCGTAAAATTTCTGAGGGCATATGATTTAGGCCGTCACCAAGTGGAAAATTATTACCAAAGCAGTAAATTACAATTATAAATGTTGGTGAATAAATAATGCCGATGCAAATATCCTACAGTAAATAACGCATTGGAAAGCTACCCAACTCAAACTTATTCGATGGTTGAGTAAGAGACGGGGATCTCATGAAGGAGTAGAACATGTCACCCACAACCGCGGCCGAGGCCCGAAAACATAATTTTGCCTACATTATTAGAATTTGTTGTATTGCAGCCCTAGGGGGAATTTTATTAGGTTACGATACAGCCGTTATTTCCGGCGCTATTGGTCCTATCAGAGAGCACTTCGGATTAACCTCTGCACAAACTGGCTGGGCAGTATCAAGTGTTGTTCTAGGTAGTATTATCGGTGCCGTCAGCGCTGGTTGGGCAGCCCTCAAATATGGCCGTCGTAAAACCCTCTTCATCGGTGCTATCCTCTTCATGATCTCCGCCATCGGTTCAGCACTTGCCACTACCTTCACGTTCTATGTTCTACTTCGCATTGTTGGTGGTGTCGCTGTTGGTTTGGCCTGTGTCGTTTCACCTATGTACATGTCTGAAGTGGCGCCGAAAGACTTCCGTGGCCGTGCCGTCAGTATGTTCCAACAATCTGCTGTTATCGGTCAGACTGGGGTGTTCTACGTTAACTACTTAATTGCCAAAGGCATGAGTGAAACGTGGTTAGTTGATATGGGCTGGCGCTGGATGCTGGGCTCAGAAGTGCTTCCAGCCGCACTATTTGCTGGCCTGTTGTTCCTTATTCCTGAATCACCACGCTGGCTGGTACTAAAAGGTAAAGTTGACGAAGCCAAAGATACCCTGTCGCGAATTTCTAATCCTAAGCATGCTGATCAGCTAATTGGTGAAATCCAAGCCTCACTGGCTGACTCCAATGCGCCGGGCAAGAAAAAAGTCAGCCTGCGTTCGCCACTACTGTTCTCTATCTTGGTGATCGGTACCTTCGTTGCTGCTGCCCAGCAGCTAACTGGTATCAACGTGATTATGTATTACACGCCGGAAATCCTAAGACCGATTACCGGTAGTACTGAAAACGCCCTATTCCAGACGACTTTTGTCGGTATTGTCTTCATCCTGGGTAACGCACTGGGTATGTATCTCATCGATAAAGTAGGTCGTTTGCCACTGATGAAATACGGTACATTCGGTTGTGCGGTGGGTATGACGGTTGTCGGTTACGTACTTTACACTGGCACTGAAGGCTACGCAGCATTGTTCGCACTGTGTCTGTACGTTGTTTCTTACGCGACATCGTGGGGTTGTGCTTGCTGGACCATGATTTCGGAAATCTTCCCGAACAGCATTCGCTCTCGTGCAATGTCTATAGCAGTGGGTGCACAGTGGTTCACCGGTTTCATCGTCACCCAGTCGTTCCCAATGCTGAATGACAATGCCTTCCTAAGAGAGCATTTCAACGGTGCATTCAGCTTCTGGTTGTTCGCCATCCTGTCACTGATTTGTATGTTTGTTGTGGTCAGGTTCGTTCCAGAAACCAAAGGTGTCAGCCTGGAGAAAATGGAAGAAGTGATGGCCAAAAAACTTGGCAAGAAAGTACCAGCACCAGCTGCTACTGAAGCGCAAGCAAACGCTTAATCACACGTTGTAATACCCAACAGGCTTGTCATTGATAAGCCTGTTTTTTCGATTAAAAAAGGCAACACTATGCTCGATAAAATGGCTTTCTTTGTTTACGTTATCCGAACCGGTTCAATTTCTGCCGCAGCACGAAAATTCAATGTTTCAGTCTCTGCAGGTAGCCGCTGGTTGCAAGATCTCGAACAAAGCTTCGGCATTACCCTATGCCGCCGAACTAATCGTTTATTAACCGCCACCCCTGCAGGTCAAAAGCTGGTTGATGAGTTTTCACCTTTGGTTGATAGCGCCGAACAACTATGTCGTAGCTTGCAAGACTACCAAGAGCAAGATAAAGGCCATATCAATATCGTTTGTACCCCGGTGTATGCCAACAACTTCTTAATGGATAAAATAAGCAGCTACCTCGTATCGCACCCCAATGTCACGTTTAACCTCAATGTCACGCCATGGGCGCTTGATCATGCCGCAGAAGCCGACTTGGTTATCAGTGCCAACGCTTGCTATCAAGGCTATCAAGAGAAAGACCTTCATCTTGTTCGTCGCGAACTGATGCAAAGCCCTTTTGTTGCCGTCGCCTCTCCGGAGTATCTAGAACAAAACTCAGCACCCGAATTTCCAACCGAGTTGTCACAACACCAATGTTTATTTGCTACCACCCTGACTGGCAGTAATGATTGGATTTTCGAACGCAATGGCGAAACCCAAATGATAAAAGTGCCTAAGTCACTAGAGGTTAACGACAGTGATTTGTTACTGCAAAGCGCAATCAAAGGGGCTGGTATTGCCTATTTGCCGTCCTTCATCCTTGATAAACCGCTATCTGATGGGCAACTCACCCCTATTTTGGAAGACTACGAAACCAGTATCTGGAGCCTCAACCTGTATTATCATCCACCGACAAAAGCGTCAGCCGTTGCCAGTCACTTCAAGAGCTTTTTATTGGAGGGCTCTTAAGCCATGGCTAGCACCAGATAATTTCAATACCAATAGCGTACAATAGCAACGTCTGGCTGAGCTATATTCCATGGCCATTGCCTAAGCTGTAGCAACCACTCTAATCAGCACGAGCACAAAAGCGCTCATCCATTCAAGGTGCGAGGATTATATCATTTGTGGAACGTGAACATCATCACCTAAAAAAAATCGACTGGACATTGCTTAAAAAATCAGGGGGAATTATAGTTTAATCAGGTTCATTTATTATAAGTGACATGATGGATAATAATAAATTTGAAGAATATGAAGCAATAATTTCTTCATTACCAGATTTGGTTTTTGTTATTACTGAATCAGGTCGAATTGTCGCTGTTTTGGGAGGCGATAGCTTAGAGCAGTATCATAATTGCAGTGTTCTTGAAAATTTCAGCATACTTGAAATCTTGCCCGATGAACAAGCCCGTTGGTTTATAGATAAAATCAAAGAGACACTATCAAAAAATAAATTGATGATTTTTGAGTATTCTTTCTTACCCAAAAACATGTCCTACATCAACCATTCTCATGGTCCAGGTGGTGAGTTAAGATTGGAAGGGCGAGTTACCCCATTAAAGTCTTATCGATACGGAGAACGTGCTGTTGTTTGGGTAGTAAGAAACATAACTGAGAGTTATAAATTAAAACAACAATTAATACATCAAGCTGAAACAGACCCCTCTCAATGGTTTATAACAGAAGAAAATTATTTAAAGCTTTAGATGAGTCTTATTACAATTTCAAAAGATATAAAGAAAACATTGTTTTCTTTCTTATCGACATTGATAACTTTAAGCAAATTAATGATAAACATGGTCATCAAGCTGGGGATTCAGTTATACGAAATATAGCACAAAAATGCAAAGCAGAGCTAAGAAAAACGGATTTAATAAGTCGTATAGGCGGAGATGAATTTGGAATAATATATAGAGGAACCACAGAAAAATCATACTCAGCATTATCTAAACGCTTAAATAAAGCAGCCCAATCAATTACGATCGATGATAAAAACTTTGATTTAACTATATCTATTAGTATCGGGATAAGTCAATTTAAAGAAAGTGATAATAGTGTTGACGATATATATAATCGCGCTGACATAGCTTTATATAAGTCAAAGCTAAATGGAAAAAACATGTTCTCTTTAGTATAAAAGATACTATATCGGTGCAGGGAAATACTAAAAGCATTACGGGCTTGTTGAACTCATTCACTAGACCCACTTTTGCCATCGAAGTTCGAGATAATCACAGGTCAACATACTCAACATTGAACAACCGGTTCATAAAGGCGGAGCTTTCCCACACCCTTGCCTTCGATTGTTGACCAAGCTCGCTTGCGTATCTTAAACTCGCCAGTGGCCACAATCAGCTTCTTGATGGGGCATGGGCATACGAGGAATGCTTATCTGAATTTAACCTATTATACCAACCTACATAAATATTTGATCAGTCTTGCTGGTTAAAACCGCTGTTCTCTGCGTTAGATATTTTGTAATTAGAGCCACTAGTTACTGCAATATCTGCCTTGATAACAACGATTTTTCCAGTGCAAATACTTGATCAACGACTTATCCAGATTGGTATTAGGCTGCTTCTTTGAAAACCTTATGCCTTGGTATGCGTGAAGAAAGAACTACGCGGAATGAGTACTGATGGCATAACGTCAAGAAAGCTTTTGCCACTAAGGAAGAAAAGCCTGCCAAAAATCATCGACATGACAAAACAAGCCCACTAACTTACGCATAGCTGGTTCTTACTATTTTTATCCCGAGCTTAGGTTATTTATTATATTTCATGTAATTAGAGCTAACCTTTCACTTTATCTCAAATCGACCAACTTGTCTTACCAGTGCGACCTTTGTAATAGATTGTAAATAGCTGTAAATCACATTTAAGGCTGTCATCGAATTTCAACATTCCCGTCTACATTATATTCAGAAGGAATCATTACAACAGAATACATACTTTGTATATGGAGAGAATTGTGAAAAAGTACTGTCCTTACTGCAGCACCGAAATGCTTGAACACTGCAATGTTTTTGTTTGTCCAAGAAACAATATTGGCGAGTGCACATATGATGGTTATGAGGTGTTTCGGCTTCACACAGAGACACACAACCTCAAGGAAAGGCACAACCACACATTCAATGGCGGTGAATATTCCGAACGCAACTAACTGAGGCGTGAGACCATCTTCAACGCAAGAGCCTAGGACGTGAGTACCTTGGACGCAAAATAAGGTTTATGGATTAGCCTTATTAGCACTAAGTACATTTATAAGCATATCTTAAGGGATGAATATAATTAGTGGCAGGTAACCGAGATAAAACAAAGCCCTTACTAGATAGCGGTAAACACCATTACATGCTTCTGGGGTTTGTGGTGTTTCCTGCAATCCTTTTTCTGACATCGATTTATTACTATCAATCGTCTTCGACAGGCCTACGATGGTCAACAGCATGGGTGCCTAGTCTCGATATTAACCTTAGCCTACAGCTTGATGCCCTCTCTTTTGTCTTCGTCGGCTTAATCAGTTGTATTGGTTTTTTTGTCCAGCTCTACGCATTAGCCTATATGAAAGGGAAAGCCGAGCGCTTTTCTTTTCACCTCTATCTCACGCTATTCATGTTATCCATGCTCGGGCTTGTTCTGAGTGACAACATAATCTTGCTGTTTGTGTTCTGGGAACTCACGACAATCACCTCCTACCTGCTTATCGGTTTCAATCATGAAAATGAAAAATCTCGCAAGAATGCACTGCAATCATTAGTCGTTACAGGTGCCGGAGGATTAGCCTTATTAGCCGGGTTAATATTACTGGGACAAATAACGGGTAGCTACGAGCTCAGTACGATCATTGATAAGGCAGTTTCCACTAAAGACAGCGTGACTCAACACCCGTATTTTGTGCCATCTTTAGTATTGATCCTCCTTGGCGCTTTTACTAAATCGGCGCAATTCCCCTTTCATTTCTGGCTACCGGGTGCCATGGCCGCCCCAACACCAGTCAGTGCATTTTTGCACTCAGCGACGATGGTCAAAGCGGGAATTTATCTACTGGCTAGGCTTTCGCCGGTGTATGCCAGCAGTGATATTTGGTTTTATTGCCTAATCACGGTCGGTGGCTTTACCGCCTTGTGGTCAGCGATAATCGCGCTGATGCAAAAAGATCTCAAGCTTATGCTAGCGTTCAGCACCAATACTATACTCGGCATCCTGACGTTGCTGCTCGGCATCGGCACTGAAACCGCACTCGCAGCCGCTATCCTGTTCATTCTTGCTCACGCCTTTTATAAAGCCTCTTTGTTTATGGTGGTCGGGAATATCGACAAAGCAACGGGTACGCGTGATATCAGGGTACTCTATGGTTTAAAGGCCGTACTGATATTCAGTTTCGCCTCTGGGCTTATTGCCGCCCTCTCCAAAGCAGGAATCCCGCCGTTGCTCGGTTTCCTAAGTAAAGAATACACATACAAAGCTGGTCTGGAAGTCCATGGCATCGTTATGTTCGCTTTAGTGATGATCAATGCCATCATGGTCGCCCTCGCAATTGCGGTGATTTCACAGCCTTTCTTACGGGAAATAGTCGAAGATAACCCGACCGTTAAATCTATCGAGGCTGAAATCGGCTTCTGGATCCCCCCTTTGGTACTGGCTTGCTGCAGTGTGATCGTTCCCACCCTCGGATTGGGCTGGTTGAATGAATACATTCTCTCCACCGTTATTTTTGAGATCAATCAAGTAGAGCAATCTAGCCCAGTAAAATTGTGGCAAGGGATCAATCTGCCTTTAATCATGAGTGGCGTTACTTTAGCTTTAGGGCTCCTCATTTATAAAAACATGTCGTCCGTTACTCTGATATTAAATAAGTTACTTGGCCCTCTTCCAGTGGCAAGCGACGTGTTTGAAAAGTGCATGACATTCATGTTATCTGTTGCCACTTGGCAAACCAACCGCTTGCAACACCGTCGTCTTAGCCTCTACGCCCTACTCTTTTTCTCGGTACTTGCTACGATATTATTGTTAAATCCAATTAAGGTTTCCGGTGACGTCCTTGAACGGATTAGGACTATCCAGCTCTACGAAATTGCCATTGCGGTGCTGTTAATGGTCGCCGCTTTGCTCTGTGTAATCTCGGCTTCACGCCTGTTATCCATTGCAGGGCTGGGTGCTATCGGCTTTCTGATGACATTGGTCTTCATGATCTATAGCGCACCCGATGTGGCCAAGACACTACTCTTGGTTGAAACACTGATGGTGGTATTCGTTGCGTTACTCATTAGCCATCTTCCTCATTTCAGTACAGTCAAACAACACTCTATTGCACGGCGAAGCTTTCATGGCTTCATTGCCGTGGTGATAGGTCTTTCCATTACTGCGTTACTACTCACTATCACCAAGGGACCACTGGACTCACCACTCGCCGATTTCTTTGCCCAAAACAGCGTGCCTGGTGGTCATGGACGAAACATTGTCAACGTCATTCTGGTTGACTTCAGAGCTTTCGATACCCTGGGAGAAGCCATTGTTGTGGTAGTAGCAGCAATCGCTGCAATCAGCTTGTTCCAGACTCATTCTCAGCAGCAAAACCGGATACAATCGCTGATTTTCTGCACCACGGCCCACATCGTTGCCGTACTAATGATGGTTTTTTCCTTGTATTTACTCCTTCGCGGACACAATTCTCCTGGTGGTGGATTCATTGGTGCACTCATCGCCGTCATCGGCTTAACATTACTTATCTTTGCGGAATCGCCGCAGTATGTCAGGGAGCGGATGAGCTATAGACCGATGAATATCGCAATGTTTGGTGTTTTCTTAAGCCTGTTGGCAGGTGGGATCGGCTTTGTTATGGGAGCACCTTTCTTAACCGGGATGTGGTGGAAGCAGGTATTACCGTTAGGCACTCCACTCATTTTCGATGTTGGCATATACCTCGCGGTTATCGGCGGAGTGCTTGAGGTCTTGCTAAGAGTGAATGAGGAGCTCGATTAATGGAAGTACTATGGAGCATAGTCGTTGGTTTTTTTGTGACTGCCGGGGTTTACCTCATGCTTGAGCGTCATATTCTCCGCATTTTACTGGGCCTAATTTTGATCAGTAATGCTGTCAATTTGGCCATTTTCACCGCCGGTCGTTTAACACCGGGTAATCCCCCTCTTATTAATACTAACGCTGTGCTTCCTCCTGATGGCGCTGCCGATCCTCTGCCACAAGCGCTTATTCTGACAGCAATTGTTATTGGCTTTGGGTTATTGGTTTTTGCATTAATGTTGTTATATAGAGCCTATATGGAAACAGGTTCGGCTGATATCGATGACATGCAACACTCTGAGGAGGATCAATGACCTCAGTTTGGCTCACTCTGCCCGTCGTTTTATCGTTACTCACTGCTACCGGTGCTTTTTTTGTTCGCCATAGGCCAAATGCCATCAATTGGGTTAGTGGTTCCAGCGTGATCATAACTGTTTTTTGTAGTATGCAGTTACTGGGAAAGATCCTTGAAAATGGTCCGTACGCCGTTGCATTTGGTAACTGGATGGCACCATTTGGGATTGTCTTTGTTGCCGACTTCCTCGGTGTAGCGATGACAGTCATTACCGCCATTATTGGTGCAGTTACTGTGTTTTATGCCATGGCGGATTTAAGACATAAACCATCTTATGGCCTCTACCACGTCTTATTCCATGTGCTGCTAGCTGGGGTTTACGGGGCATTCTTAACCGGTGATATCTTCAACCTGTATGTGTGGTTTGAAGTAATGCTCATTGCTTCATTTGGCTTGATGATAGCTGATGCTGGTCGAAGGCAAATTGATGGTGCGGTAAAATACGTTTTGCTCAACTTGATATCGACATTGGTATTCTTACTGGCCATCGGCCTAACCTATGGTGCAACGGGGACGCTTAACTTGGCTGATCTCCATTTGAAGATCCCATATATAGAACCTCAAACCTCAACTCTATTATCAGCCCTGTTTCTGTTTACTTTTGCCATCAAATCAGCATTGTTTCCGTTGTTTGCATGGCTACCTGCCTCATACCATACGTTACCAAATGCCGTCGTTGCACTGTTTGCCGCCCTACTGACAAAAGTCGGCGTTTATGCCCTGCTAAGAATCTTCACCTTGGTCTTTCCCCTTACCGAGACCAACTGGCAGCCGCTGCTCATTTGGGTTAGCGGCTTAACTATGCTGACTGGCGTATTAGGTGCTGCCAGTCAGTTTGACATCAAGAAAATACTCTCTTTCCACATTATCAGCCAAATTGGCTACATGATAATGGGATTGGCTTTGTATACCCCTATAGCTATTGCTGGTGCGATTTTTTATATCATTCACCACATCATCGTAAAAGCAAATTTGTTCTTGATTGGCGGTTTTATAGAAAGCAATTATGGTACAAGCCAACTCCGCCATTTAGGTGGTGTTTACAAAGCCATGCCATGGCTTGCTTTTTTATTTCTTATTCCCGCCTTTTCATTGGCAGGCTTCCCACCTCTTTCTGGCTTCTGGGGAAAATTCCTGGTCATTAAAGCCAGTATTATCAATGACTATAATCTACTAGCAGCAACAGCACTTGTGGTAGGGCTATTAACTATATTCTCGATGACTAAGATTTGGAGCGAAGCCTTCTGGAAAGCACCGGTATCCAACCAAACTGAGAGAGATTTTCCACTGTCAATCAACCTTCTCTACTGTTTGCCCATTACGGTTTTAACACTAATGACGATAACAATCGGGTTAGTGGCTCAGCCTGTTTTCGAATTTGCAAACGAAGCTGCAGAACAATTATTAAACCCAGTTTTGTACATACGCGCTGTGTTGGGAGCACCATAATATAATGGGAGAGAAGGCATGAGTTACTTTATCCTAAACCTGCTTCTTGCCATGGCTTGGATGTTACTAAATGGGCAATACGGCAGCCTCGATTTTACTGTCGGGTTTGTCGTCGGGTATTTCACCCTAAGCCTTTGCCAACCATTTGGCTTAAAAACAGGCTATTTCAAGAAGTTCAGAGCCTTTTTGGCGCTAGTGATTTATTTTTGCTACGAGATGATCGTGTCTGTCACTCGAGTCGTCTGGGATGTCATCACACCCACACATTTGAGCCAACCGGATATTGTATATGTACCACTTGATGCTGAAACAGACCTTGAAATAACCCTATTAGCCAATATGGTGTCATTAACCCCAGGCAGCTTAAGTTTAGATGTTACACCTGATAAGAAGTACCTTGTACTACACGTAATGTTCGCCCCTGACCACGAGCGTGTAAAGCAGGATGTCAAACAAGGTTTGGAAGCGAGAATATTGGAGGTTACACGTGGGTGATCTACTTCAGATTAGTATCCAGCTCTCCTATATTGGCTTGATTATCAGCTTGATACTTGCATTTATTCGCCTAATACTTGGTCCAACATTGGCAGACCGTGTTGTCGCGTTAGATTTAATTTCTTTTATCACTATCGGCTTTATTGCTGTTTATACGTTGGATAGCGGTCAGAAGTCGCTGCTTGATGTTGCCATTACACTTGCTCTGGTGGCCTTCCTTGGCACTATTGCCTTTGCAAGGCTAATTGCCAAACAAAAGCTGGATAAGGGCTAGTCATGGATATCTTGATAAGCATACTTTTGTTCTTCGGTACTTTTTTTACGTTTGTAGCCAGCCTAGGTATTGTAAGAATGCCAGATCTCTATACCCGGATGCATGCTGCAACAAAAGCCGGCACCGTAGGAATTTATTTTCTGTTATTGGCAGTCGCATTTTCAATGCCTGAAAGCACTGTTATATCAAGGGTTATTGGTACCATACTCTTTCTTTTCATCACCGCCCCTATTGCTGCACATCTACTCGGTAAAGCCATGCAGCAAAGAGGCTATAAGATTTGGCGGAATGACAAGTAAATAGTCAGGTGTTCTTTGCTGTGAGGCAGACACCTTCACCATTGCTCCGGCCTATCCGTTCAGGGTTTAGTGGACTCCTCAAGCGTACCTTATGGAAAATAGCGTATTCAAAAACGTTTATTTCCAGATAGATGCTTGTTGCTGCGCTTCTAATTCTCGGTATTTAGCCTCATTGATAAGCATATTTATCGCAGAGCTCGTAACACCCGCTTCCCCAGATTGAAAATAGAGGCTGCGTAAATCATCAATGGCACTATCAACCTGCGCCAAAGGAACAGAATCATTAAGCTTTTCTACAGCTTCCCTTACCGAATCAACAAACCTAACGGCATCCTGCCAATCAGCTTCATCAGAAACTATTGAAGGGTCACAAGCCATTTTATCATCATGAGTCGATGTTTTAAGATCGTCAACAGGAGGTAGAAAAGCAGCGAGAACCCCTGCCCCCAAAGGAGAAATTAGCAGAGCAATAATAAAAAAATCAGTTCCAGAATGATATTTGCTCGTCGCATAAACAGCGGCAACCACAGACAATAACAACCATACAAAAGCAAAAATAATGCACATAACAGCCCCTTAGTGAATCGATTATCACTCATGCCATATATGTCGTAGCAACCTATTGAACGATCAATAATAATGAAATTCTTATATTGAAAAGGCGCAAAAGCAAAAGCGAACAACATTTGCTTAATATTCATACAACAAATCTTTACAAACTGTGATCTTTCTCGAAAATGCTCATATAACCATATGTTCTTTTGTAAATAATTGATCTAGAGAGAAATGATATTGAGACTGCACTTTTATGGGGGATAAGGCTGAAAATATGGGTTTACTTAATAGCTTAATAAAATCTGCTTGCATTACCCAAAACATGGGCATACCATTAATCGTAATTTAACGATGAATGGTAATAACGTCTAACTATGGCTGAATGCTTAACTAACCTTGATCCGATAGACTTGGATGAAGCGACTGAAAAAGAAATCGCTGCGTATGCGAAGGCCATGAGCCATCCTGCACGAGTTCGGTTGCTAAAAATTCTCGCAAGTGGTCAATGCTTAGGATCAGACCTTGTTGATCAGCTCGATCTTGCACAGTCGACCATTTCAGAGCACCTTCGGGTGCTCAAACAGGCAGGCTTGATTCACGCCGAGGTACAGCACCCGCGCACATGTTTCAGCATAAAACCAGAAGCTTTAAAAAGAATGAAAGACTTACTTGGCTATTTAGCCTAAGCGTCATAAATGCCTGAATGGGGTTGCTATCAGGCATTTTTTGTTACTAACATAATCGTTATTCGACGATAACCGATAATATTAAGGTACTTGTAATGGGTATATTTGAACGTTACCTCAGTGTCTGGGTAGGCCTGGCTATGGTTGCCGGGCTGTTAGGTGGCACCGCATTTCCTGCACTATTCACCTTCATGGGTGGATTAGAGTACGCCAATATTAACTTCATCATCGCTGTTCTCATTTGGCTGATGATATACCCAATGATGATGCAGATAGACTTTTCTTCTATCAAAAATATACACCGCCGTCCCAAAGGGCTAATCATTACTCTCACTGTGAATTGGTTAATCAAGCCTTTTACAATGGCGCTTCTGGCTATTCTTTTCATCAAACACCTTTTCGGTGGTTTTATGGGGTTGATTACGCCTGATCTGGCCAATGAATATATTGCCGGTATGATCCTATTAGGTGTTGCGCCTTGCACCGCTATGGTTTTTGTTTGGAGCCAATTAACCAAAGGTGACGCCAACTACACGCTTGTCCAAGTTGCGGTCAATGACTTGATTATGGTTGTAGCATTTGCACCGCTTGCCGCCTTCCTATTAGGTGTAACAGACGTCACAGTACCTTGGAGTACTTTAATCATTGCTGTGGTTTTGTACATTGTCATTCCGCTCGTTGCTGGACTGTTGACCCGAAAAGTTCTTCGTTCAGAGGAAGCATTACAGCGGCTCGGAAACAGGGTCAAGCCGCTTTCAATCCTTGGCTTAATCAGTACCGTTGTTTTGTTATTTGGCTTCCAAGCTCCTCAGATCCTGGCAAACCCACTTGATATCGTGTTAATTGCTATCCCCTTGATCATCCAAACATTCCTGATCTTTGCTATCGCTTACTACTGGATGTTCAAGTGGAAAGAACCGCATCGTGTTGCTGCCCCCGGCGGCATGATTGGTGCCTCTAACTTCTTTGAGCTAGCCGTGGCTGTAGCTATCAGTTTATTCGGCCTACATTCAGGCGCAGCACTCGCAACCGTTGTCGGTGTACTGGTAGAAGTACCGGTCATGCTCGCGCTTGTAGCCTATGCCAATAAAACCCGCGACAAATTTCCCGTCGCTCACGCCTACTAATACCAATCTGGATAAATAGTTAATCAAATATTTATGTAGGTTGGTATAACGCATAAAGAAAAAGCCACAGTGTATTTACACTGTGGCTCATATCTAACAATGCTCATCCAAAGACGATGCACTACAGAACATCAGTAACCAACTTCACCCCTGATATGAACAAGAACAAATAGCATAAACGGTAAACCACCTCTTGACTGACTCGATGAAGTAACCACACCCCCATATGCACCCCGATAGGAGCCAGTGGCATAAGCACTAACGCCGTCATCAAATTAGTGGTATCAAACTCTCCAAGCAGGCTATAGGGAATAAGCTTCACTAAATTGATAATGGCAAATAACACTGCCATAGTGGCAATCAATGTCACTTTCTCAAGCCGCAGGGGTAACAAGTAAATACTGGCTGGGCCACCACCGGCATGAATTGCGGTGCTGGAAAAACCACTCAAGCTACTCCACAACCATGCACTCACCTTACCGGGCTTCTTGTCCTGCTTAACTCCACCGAACACATATTGCAGGCTAAATAACAGCGATAAAACACCAATCAATAATTTAAACCCTGACTCCGGTGTCACGCTGAGAAACAAACCAGCCAACAATATTCCCAATAAAGAGCCTGGCAACATCTGCCGTAGAATCGAATAATCGGCACTACGGTAGTGTTGCTTAACAGCAAATGCATCCATAACGCAAAGTATAGGAAGCAAGATAGCGGCAGCTTGTGTTGGCGAAACCACTAGGGCCATCAAAGGAACAGCAATGATCCCTAGTGCGCCGCCCAAACCGCCTTTACCAATCCCGTAAATTAATACAGCTGGAACGGCAGTAATATAAAACCAAGGATCAGTAACTATCATCTCAATCCTTACAAGCAGTGTTCAGTTAGATAACCACGGCTCTTCGCCATATCCAGTTTCACATGGTCTAGCTGATGCACTGCGCGCTCTTGCTCAACGACAATCCAACCTTGGTAATCAATATCTTTTAAAACTTGGAAGACTCTTGAGAAATTGATACTGCCCTCGCCAAGTGGCCGGGTTAGCCCTTGGCTAAAGGCATTTGTCATCCCACAACGGCTACGCATCGCATTATGTAATTGCTGGCCATCAACATCCTTCAAATGCAGATGTTCTAACCGGTTCGCATACCGGCGGATAAACTCTTCGGGTTTCATACCATCAATGAACAGGTGACCGATATCTAAACACAAACCAAGGCGCTCAGCCGGAATGGCATGCATAACTGTTGCAATCTCATCGGAAAAAGCAACATAACCACCGGAGCTCGGGTGCAATAATGTCCGAATTCCTCTATTAGCTGCGATTTCCGCAACAGCAGAAATAGTATTGATCATCGCCTCCAGCTGGTCTTTCTTGAGCCTCGGTGCAATCACACCATGGCCAACATAGGAGTCCCTGTCTGCATTGGCGCGATCCATAATAATTAGCTTATCGACCCCTATCGCGACGAGCAGCTCAACAACGCGATGAGCGTTAGCAAGAATTTCGTCTTTTGACTCAGGACAACTAAAGTCCCCATGCAAGTTCCCTGCGCACACTTTCATGCCCCTGATCCGTAGTGAACTTGCAAGAATAGAAGGGTCTTCAGGGAAATACCCGACAGGCCCAAGTTCAATCCCCTCATAACCAGCTTCACGGGCTTCAACAAGCACTTTACCCCAACTAGGGTTATCGCCTTGTATAGAGTTCTCTACTCCCCAGCTGCAAGGTGCACACGCTATTTTCATTGCCATAATTACATCCTCTACATGACAAATTTCTTGAAATAATTCTTTGGCAGATCGTCTGCGTTGTTATTTGAACGCTTATTGAATAAGTCCTTTTTCAACCAAGAACTGACGGCTCTTTTTAATATCGGGTAATGTGGTGTCGGAATGCCGTGGATCGCGTTCTTGTTCAATTGTGATCCAACCGTGGTAGCCAATGGATTCAAGTGCTCGGGCTACTTCATCATAGTCCACCGCCCCTTCACCTAATGGGCACATCACACCATCAGCACAAGCTTGCCAAAAACCCACTTGATCCTTAATGGCTCGCTGTAACCTGTGCTGGTTTACATCTTTAAAATGCACATACTCTAGCCTATCGGCGTATTCAATCAGGCTCTTTGCAGGATCCATGGTGGCGTAATACAAATGTCCGGTATCAAGACAAAGCCCGACATTTTCTGACGGTAAATCAGCTAACATAAGATCTATTTCATCTTGATATTCGATATACCCACCAGCATGAGGATGAACAACCGTCCTAATTTCATGACGCTTGGCAATCTCAGCGATATCTCTAACAGTGCTCATCATGTGAGCCCAACGCTCTGCGTCCAACCTTGGGGCCTGATCGGGCATCCCCGCATAGCGGCTTCTGATGTCATTGACACAATCGATAACCACCAGTTTTTCGCAACCAACCTTCTGCAAAAAGTCACATAGCCGTTTGGTTTTATTGATTATATCTTCATAACTACCCGGCTCGGACAGCGGTTCGAAAATAGTACCTGCGCAAATTTCAAGTTCTTTAACGTACAACGCAGTGTTTACCGTATCCGCATCGAGCGGCAAAAAACCATAAGGTCCCAGCTCTGTACCGGAAAACCGGCCTAACCTCGTTTCAGACAACACCGTCATCCAATTCGGATTATGTGGATTGTCTGAAGATTCAACACCCCAGCAACAAGGTGCGCATGCAATTGAATAACTCATAGTTCCACCCTCAAGTGACCAATTAACTGGACAAAGTAAATTACAGTCAGACTAATCACTCTCAAGCCAAAATGACGTGACCAAGCACGCATCTTATTTTTGCATTTTCGCAAATCAGATTTGAATCTATGTCTATAACACCCAAACGCCAGTCCCTCATAAGATGTGGTTAACAAATCAAACTGAAACAGGAAGTTGTATGGAACCCGTTTACATTGTTGCCGCAAAACGTACCCCTATTGGCAGTTTCAACGGCGCACTTGCCCCCGTGTCAGCCCCTCAGCTAGGCGCGACCGCGATTAAAGGCGCACTAGAGCAATGTCACCTTGATCCAAGCCTGATTGATGAAGTAATTGCAGGAAATGTATTAAGTGCAGGTATTGGGATGGGACCAGGCCGTCAAGCGGCTATTCTCGCCGGCATCCCTGAGACTGTCCCAGCCTACACCTTGAATATGATCTGTGGCTCCGGTATGAAAACCGTGATGGATGGCGTTAGCCATATCCGAGCAGGTGACGCTGAGATCATTGTTGCTTGCGGTATGGAGAGCATGTCTCAGGCCCCTTTTATCTCTGCCAACCCAATACGTGATGGCGTCAAAATGGGCCAACTAACGCTCGACGACTCCATTATCAAAGATGGTTTAACTGATGTTTTCAATCAGTACCACATGGGGCTAACAGCAGAGAATATCGCGGAATTACATCAATTAAGCCGTGAAGAACAAGATCAATTCGCGCTTTCCAGCCAACAAAAAGCCACTGCAGCGCTTAAAGAACATGGCTTTAGTGATGAAATTGAACCAGTCAATGTTTCCCACCGCCGTAAGCAATATACGGTTAGCCTTGATGAGTACCCGAAAGCGGATGCCAGTTTTGAAAAACTGCAAGCCCTTCGCCCGGCCTTCAAGAAGGAAGGTACGGTAACCGCTGGTAACGCATCGGGGATCAATGATGGTGGTTCGGCCATTATCCTTGCTTCAAAAGCGGCGATTCAACGTTACAACCTCACACCTCTCGCTGAAGTTATCGCCTGCGGTCAAGCCGGGCTATCACCAAAAGTGATGGGATTAGGCCCTGTGCCCGCTATCGCCAATGCACTTGATAAAGCCAAACTGACACTGGCCGATATCGAATACTTTGAGCTTAACGAGGCATTTGCCGCACAAGCCCTCGGGGTAATGAAAGAGTTATGTGAAAAGCATAGCGTCGATCAATCTTGGCTCGAGTCACGCACCAACCTCAATGGTGGTGCCATTGCCCTCGGTCACCCACTCGGTGCTTCAGGCAACCGAATATTGACCTCATTGATTTACCAACTAGAACGTTCACAGCAGACCTATGGCTTGGCCTCCCTCTGTATCGGTGGTGGTATGGGAACAGCCGTGATCATCCGTCGATGCCAGGCGAACTAATAGGAGTACATTATGAAAAAATCTATCTCAAAAAAAGAGATCGCCAGCCTTCTTCGCGATGATATGACTATCATGATCGGCGGCTTCATGGCCAACGGTGCACCTGAAGGATTAATTGATATCATCCTTGAGTCTAACATCAAAAACATCACCCTAATCACTACAGATACTGGTACACCCGAATCCGGTTCAGGTCGACTGATCAAAGCAAAGCGTATCAGCAAACTCTATGCCTCTCACATTGGCACGAACCCTGAAACCGGGGCGCAGATGAACAGAGACGAATTAGACGTAGAGTTAGTTCCACAAGGCACATTAGCTGAGCGGATCCGCGCAGCAGGTGCAGGTCTGGGGGGCGTATTAACCCCTACCGGACTTGGCACCTTAGTAGCTGAATCAAAACAGGTTATTCAGGTTGATGGCAAAGACTTCCTGCTAGAAAAACCATTACGCGCTGATCTTGCCCTGATCCGTGGCTCTATTGTTGATACCAAAGGCAACACGGTTTACAAAGGTACGACACAGAACTTCAATCCGTTAATGGCGACAGCCGCTGACACCGTAATCATCGAAGCTGCTAGCTTGGTCGACATTGGTGACATCGCCCCAGAAGCGGTACACACACCGGGCTTGTTTATTGATCACATTTACCAAGGAGCTTAATCATGGCCATTCAACGAGAAAAACATCAAATTCGCCGTATGATTGCTTGGCGTGTTGCACAAGAGCTTCATGATGGTGATGTGGTTAACCTTGGGATTGGGTTACCAAGCCTTGTGGCCAATGAAACCTCTTCAGACATCGAAATTCTACTTCAAGCTGAAAATGGCCTAATTGGTATTGGAGAAATGCCGGATGAAGCCAATATTGACCCGGATCTGGTCAATGCCGGTGGGCAACCAATAACAGCAACGACTGGTGCATGTACTTTCCATAGTGCAGACTCGTTCACTATTATCCGTGGCGGGCATGTTGATGCGACGGTACTGGGCGCATTGCAGGTCGACCAGTTTGGTAACCTTGCTAACTGGATTATTCCTGGAAAAATGGTCCCAGGTATGGGCGGTGCAATGGATCTCGTGGTGGGTGCGAAGAATGTCATTGTAGCCATGGAGCATACAGTCAAGGGTAAACCCAAACTGCTCAAGCATTGTTCATTACCTCTTACTGCCGCTAATCAAGTTGACCTCATTATCACTGAACTTGGCGTTATCAAAATCACTGAGCAAGGAATGATGTTGACCGAACTTGCTCCTGGTACGACGATTGATGAAATTCAGGCAGCAACTGAAGCAGAGTTAATCATTTCGCCAGATTTAAAGGCAATGCCGATCCCTAGCGATTTGTAATAGCAAACAGACACCGTTACGCTAGCGCATATTTAAGCCAAAAAAAAAGCCAACGTATAAACGTTGGCTTTCTTATTATCGTAGATGTTACGCTTCCTGTTGTTCTTCCGGTTGCCCTTGCAACACGTTAGATACTTCAATTGGCAACTTCTGCATCACGTAGTTTCCAGGCGCTGGACCCGTAGCAGGATATGTATTACTACCTGCATTTCGAGCATCAATCGCCTCTGCCTCTTCAAAGCCTCCCATCCACTTGTTCCAGTGGGTCCACCAAGAGCCATCTTGGCGTTTAGCCCCTTCTAGCCAGGTTTCAGGATCAGCCGAGGATTTAGAGTTCGTCCAGAAGCCATATTTGTTCTTTGCAGGGTGGTTTACGATACCTGCAATATGACCTGACTCACCCAATACAAACGTAGACTTTCCACCTAGCTTGCTAGCACCACGATAGGTACCCTGCCAAAGCGCAATATGATCTTCCTGAGTTGAGATGAAGTAAGTTGGGATCTTGATCTTAGCCAGATCAATATACACACCACCCACCTTATACCCTTTAGGATCGATAAGACGGTTTTCAAGGTAGAACTGACGCAACAATGTACTGTGGCAGGCTACTGCAACATTGGTACTATCACCGTTCCAGTACAACAAATCGAAGTCGATCGGGCTGTTACCTTTAAGGTAATTGTTGATGTAGTAATTCCAGTACAAGCTGTTTTCACGTAGCAGGCTGAATGTCACACTCAACGAGCGACCATCCATGTAGCCTTTCGCTTCATTCTGTGCTTCGATGGCTGAAATGATTGGGTCATTGACGTATGCACCAATCTCACCAGGCTGAGAGAAGTCAAGTAATGTGGTGAAGAACGTTGCAGATTTAATGCGATTACGCATTCGTTTGGCGGAATAGTAAGCCAACGTTGTAGCTAGCAGCGTACCACCAATACAGTAACCAGCGGCATTGATTTGCTTTTCACCTGTAATCTCTTCAACAACATCAACGGCTTTAACGACACCATCAACAACGTAGTCGTCAAAATCAACGTCAAACATGCTGGCATCAGGATTACGCCAAGACATCATGAATACAGTATGTCCTTGCTCAACCAACCAACGTACCATTGAATTCTTCTCTCGAAGATCCAAGATATAGTACTTATTGATAAATGGCGGCACGATCAGCAACGGCGTTGCATTCACTTTATCAGTCAGTGGCTTATATTGAATAAGCTCAAACAGGTGATTCTTGTAAACAACATCACCGGCGGTATTCGCCACATTTTCACCCAATTGGAAAGCCGCATCATTGGTCATGCGGATCTTCAGCACATCGGCACTAGATTGCAAATCTTGCTGAAGAAGCTCCATTCCCTTCACTAAGTTTTCACCATTAGTTTCAACGGTTAGCTTAGCTAATTCCGGGTTTGTGGTGACAAAGTTCGTTGGAGACATAGCGTTGATTGCCTGACGAGAAAAAAAGCTTAAACGCTCTTTCGCTTTATCGTCTAGCCCTTCCATCGAGTCTATTGTCTCTTTCATCGTATTACTGAACAGTAAATACGATTGCTTTATATAATTGTAAAACGTTTCATTTTCCCATGCAGGATCAATAAAGCGTTTATCATCTTTTTCAGGCTTAACAAAATCGTCTTCGTCACCCGTTTTCATGGTGACATTTTGCCAGATCTTCATCTGGTTCTCCCACCAGTCCATTTGCACTTTGGCAATAACGGCTGGTTGCGCTGATGCTTGTTCGATCAACTTAGTCGTATCTTCTAAGCTAATTTCATTGAGCGCTTTATTTAAGGGAGTATTCATGGCTGCTTTGCCGGATTCCAGCTCCTTCCACCACATCTGGTTCATATCTTGGAGCTTGGCAAAGTAGTCCGTAAAGAAGTTATGATTCATTGCAATGACCTCTATATCAGGACTAAAAATGCCGCCCACGAATGGGGCGGCAGAATTGGTCATGCAACTTAAGCAGGTGTTGCTTGCTTTACATTTTCAGCGACTAGCTCTTCAACTTCAGTTTTGAAACTTTGAGCTACAGCATTAAATTTATTGCTGTCGTCAATTAGCTGCTGAGAAAGCTTAGTTAGCGTTTCTAGCTGTTGGCTATTGAATTCAGCGAAAGACTGAACATCTTTTACTTCGCTTACTGCTTTAAGTTGATTAAGACCAAGATCGCTGTATGCGCGAACAGCAGCAAGTTGAAGCTCTGTTAGTTCTTCAACGTTCTTAGTGAACATTTTGTTGAACTTAACGTACGGTGCTAGTGATTTTTCAGTCTGCTCAGAGAAAGACTTAAACATTTCCGTATACATAGGTATTTCCTTCATTTAAAGATTGATTAAGTACCTGTGCCATGGTGAATACAGATACTGGCTAGCTATACAACTGAATTAAACGCTCTTCAGAACAATTGCTGTACCCATGCCACCACCTACACACAAGGTAGCTAGGCCATGCTCCGTTCCGCGACGACGCATTTCGTGAAGAAGGCTGACAATAATACGGTTACCTGAAGCACCTAATGGGTGACCCAGTGCAATCGCACCACCATTTACATTGGAACGCTCGGCCAGATCTTCTACTTGAGACCCTAGTTCATCGGCCAATTCATGAAGTACACCGAGAGCCTGACCAGCAAATGCTTCGT
Organism: Photobacterium sp. DNB23_23_1; assembly: GCF_052873815.1. Lineage (NCBI taxonomy): Bacteria > Pseudomonadati > Pseudomonadota > Gammaproteobacteria > Vibrionales > Vibrionaceae > Photobacterium > Photobacterium sp. DNB23_23_1. The sequence goes on from NZ_JBNNXT010000028.1 coordinate 21,936, forward strand.
TGAATTCGAACAGGCCCACTTCGCTGATATTAAGCTTTGCTTTATCAAGCGCTTTAACCACCGCTGGAACTGGACCTAGGCCCATAATTTCTGGAGCAATACCCGCCTGGGCATAACTTTCAATTTCAGCAAGTGGCGTTAGGCCGTATTTCTCTACTGCTGCTTCTGACGCAACAATAATGGCACTAGCGCCGTCATTGATTCCTGATGCGTTACCTGCTGTTACTGAGCCGCCTTCTTTCTTGAATGCAGCACGTAATTTAGCTAAGCCTTCAATACTCGCATCAGCTTTCGGGTATTCATCCGTGTCAACAACACTGGTTTTCCGGCGAACAGTCACTTCAACAGGTGCAATTTCACCAACGAACTTGCCCTGCTCAATCGCGGCAACCGCTTTTTGCTGGCTTGCCAATGCAAAATTATCTTGCTGCTCACGGGTAAGACCCACTTTAGCAACAACATTTTCAGCGGTTACACCCATGTGGTACTGATTGAAAACATCAGTCAGACCATCAGTAATCAGTAGATCATCAAGACTGAGTGACCCCATCTTCTGACCGTCACGGATAGTCGCTGGTGCACAGAATGGAATCTGTGACATGTTTTCTGCACCCGCAGCAACAACCAATTCAGCATCACCAGCTTTAATATGCGCAGCAGCATCCATTACCGCTTTCATACCCGAGCCACATACCATGTTGAGGCTATATGCAGGTACTTCCTGAGGAACGCCAGCATAAATGGCAGCCTGACGGCCTGGCCCCATACCTTGTCCAGCACCCACAACATTACCTAGGATAACTTCATCAAGATTTGCTGGGTTAACGTTGGCTTCTTCCAACGCTGCTTTAATTGCTACAGCAGCCAGTTGAGAAGCAGGAACTGATTTCAACGCGCCGCTGAAACTACCGATAGGCGTACGTTTAGCCGCAACGATATATACTTTTGACATGATTTTTTGCGTCCTTTCAAACTTCAGAAATTAACCCATTAGTGCATGTATAAGCCGCCGTTCACAGACAGTGTTTCGCCTGTGATATATGCCGCAGCATCGCTTGCCAAGAAAGTTACCGCAGCCGCGACTTCAGCAGGAGCAGCAAGGCGCTTCATTGGGATTTCAGCTTTAATGCTATCTAAAACTTCTGGCTTAATAGCCTCCACCATAGGTGTGCCGGTATAACCCGGAGCGATTGCGTTAACCGTTACGCCTGAACGCGCACCTTCTGCAGCCAGTGCTTTAGTAAAGCCAATCATGCCAGCTTTAGCTGCTGAGTAATTAGCCTGACCAAACTGACCCTTGAGCCCATTAACTGAAGAAATATTGATAACACGTGAGTTACCGTGTTCGCACATGGAAGCGAATAGTGGCTGGGTGACATTAAACAAACTGTTTAGGTTTGTCGTAATAACATCGCCCCATTGCTCTTTAGACATACGCTTGAACGTCGTATCACGTGTTATGCCAGCATTATTGACAAGAACGTCAATGTTACCTTCTTCTTGCAGTAATGTTGCCAGAGCTTCTGCACAATAATCAGCATCCGTAACATCCAGCGGGAACAAACGGACCTGCCCTTCTGAATAATTATTCTCTTTAAACCATTCTTTTGCTTTTGCTTCACCGCTCGGGAAATACGTGGCAATTACACGAAAACCCGCATCAACTAATCCTTTAGTAATCGATGAACCAATACCACCTTTTGCACCAGTCACTAATGCTTTCTTACTCATTACAGAAGACTCCATTCCATCTTTATGATGACATACCATCCTTAAATTCATGCACTTATATGCAATCTATCAATAAGGACCACTAACCAACGCAGACTGTTTATCAGTCTTATTATTTATCTTATTGCATCCTAGCGAGTGAAAAAGACACTTAGGTGACTTTTACATTGCACGAATATTATAAGAACACATGCACATAACAATATCAACACGGGGCATCAATGGTCGTACCAATATTCCCGCATAGAATCGTGCTAATCCTAGAATCCATGGCAAACCTCCAAATGTGTCAATAGTGTTAATTAACCCAAGCATGATATGTGCCATGTTTTATATGAGCAAAAACAATGGTATAGATTGCGTTTACAGCTAGACTTGGTGTGTTATCAGTGCAAACTCGCACTGATGAAGTGCATCAATAATCATCAGCAACAAGAGGTCAGACCTATTTAAATGACGACACCAGAGGCCAATAAATCACCAACCGAACCGTACAGATGAACTTAAACGGTCAATTTGAGTCTTAATGTTCATATTTAACTGTTTCATTTAAGGAAAATAACACCCCATGTTGACAGCAACTTTCCAACGTCTTCAATCACACCTGAATACTCAGGTCATTGGTCAACCGAATCTTGTTAAACAGTTAATGATCGCACTTCTTGCCGATGGCCATATATTGGTTGAAGGCCCGCCCGGGTTGGCAAAAACACGCGCTGTAAAAGTGCTGTCTGATAGCATTGAGGGAAACTTCCATCGCATTCAATTTACTCCCGATCTATTGCCTGCTGATTTAACCGGTACCGACATTTTTCGTCCTGAAACTGGCGACTTTACCTTTCAGCCAGGTCCCATTTTTAATGCCTTATTGCTAGCCGATGAAATCAACCGCGCACCGGCTAAAGTACAAGCCGCAATGCTAGAAGCAATGGCAGAGAAGCAAATTACGGCAGGTCGTAAAACTTATCGCCTCCCTGAGCTCTTTTTGGTCATGGCGACTCAGAACCCTATTGAACAAGAAGGGACCTACCCCCTACCTGAAGCGCAGCTTGACCGTTTCCTACTACAACTTAATGTCGATTACCCTGACGAAAGCAGCGAGCTGGAAATCCTAAGGCTAAACAGAGGCGAAGCTTTGGGGGTTACCGTCGATGAAACGGTACAGGTTACCCAAGCAGAGATTTTTGATGCACGTAAAGAAGTGCTCAACATCCATATGGCTGAAGAAGTAGAGCAATACATTATTCGTTTGATTATGGCTACCCGCCATCCCCATCGTTATAGCGAGCAACTAGCTAACTGGTTGCAAATGGGTGTCAGCCCACGCGCTACCCTTGCGCTTGATCGTTGCGCACGCTCTCATGCGTGGTTAAATGGTAGGGACTTTGTCACACCTGAAGATGTACAACTAATGGCGTACCCTGTACTCCGCCACCGTTTACTACTTAGTTACGAAGCGCAAGCTGAAGCCGTATCGCCCGATACCATCGTCGAACAATTAATTTCACAGGTTGCCTGCGCATGAATTCACAGGAATTAACACCAACACTTCCTGCACACAGTGATGGCGTTAACCTTTGTCTGGCTGAGCTTCTGCAATACAAAAACCAGTCAGTACGATGGTTGCCGCCCGCCCAAAGTGTTTGGTCACAGCTTAACGGCCAGCACCAGAGCCGTCATAAAGGGCGCGGCATGAACTTTGCCGAAGTTCGTCCTTATCAAGCAGGCGATGATATACGCGCTATTGACTGGCGCGTGACGGCACGAACAGGTAAAACCCACACCAAGCTTTTTACTGAAGAACGTGAACAGCCCGTTATGCTGTTGATCGATATCAGCCCCAGTATGAAGTTTGGTACGCAACTATTGTTAAAATCAGTGCAAGCGGCCCATTTTTCAAGCTTGCTGAGCTGGTTAGCCGTCAGTGTGCAAGATAGGATCGGCGCTATCGTATTCAATGGAAACCGATTGTACGAGTGTAAACCGACAGCACGCCAGCAAGGGCCACTAACGGTGATTAACGCCATGATTGATGCGCATAAAGATTGTGGGGATGACAGCGTTAATGAAAAGCGCCTGAGCTTTTCTGATGCACTCAAACATCTCCATCACCTTTGCCCAAAAGGGAGTGAAATTGTCGTTCTGAGTGATTTTTATCAACTGCAACAAAGTGACAAAAGACGGTTAAGTCAGCTCAGACAGCATAACCGGGTACAGTTCGTTCAGCTCTTTGACCCACTTGAATTTGGTCATACTACATTCAATGGCATCGAGTTTGTTACCGATGACCAGCAGGCAACTTGGCTAGATTTTTCAGCCCAAAACACCCGCGATAGCCTTAACCAGCAGTATCAAGAACACCAAGATTTCATACAAGAACTGTGTAAAAGCTTAGCCATTCCGTTACATCACCTCTCTGCCGCTCAGACACTGATGGAGCAACTCGGCCATTCAGGATTTAAAGGGAATAAAGGAGGGACACATGGCTGAAACAACAATGCCTGCGTTACCACTTGCCGATATCCACCTACCACAAACACCGGGTGTATGGCCTCTAGCTTGGGGATGGTGGGTCGCAATCCTACTGACTGTCATCGCACTAACATGCTTGATATTGGCCATTCTCAAACGTCGTCGTCAAAACTTAGCCAGACGAGAGGCCTTAATCCGGTTAGCTGCATTGAAATCACCTAATGATTTCAATCAACTCAACCTGTTATTACGTCAAGTCGCGATGTCATACCATTCCAGAGCTAAGGTCGCAGGCTTAACAGGGCAATCATGGCTTTCGTTTCTCGATCTCCACTTAAAAGAAAAGGACCAAGGCTTCATCAGATTGTCTGATGTTTGGCAGCAAGGACTGTTTTCCCCTTCCCCACTAGAAAAAGAACAGTTTGCTATGTGTTATCAACAAGCAAAAAAATGGATTCGTAAAGCCAACTTCCAAAGTATGCCAGGCGTATCCAAGGAGTCTGGCAATGTTTGAATTTACTTGGCTTTGGGCTTTTTTGCTGCTCCCACTGCCTATCGCCGTTTATTTCTTGAGTAAGCCTCATGCGCAGCCTTCTGCAATTAGGCTGCCCAAGCTACCAGCAGGCCTAGGGCAAAAAGCAATAATTAGCCGTTGGTTAGTTGTTTTAATGGCCACCGCTTGGATTAGCTTGATCACCGCACTTTCTCGGCCCGTTTGGTACGGAGATCCAATTGAGATCAACCCTGATCACCGCGATATGATGCTTGCTGTCGATTTGTCCGGCTCTATGTCGATCAAAGATATGATCACTGAAGACGATGAGGCCATTGACCGATTAACGGCCGTCAAGAATGTACTTCATCAGTTCATTGGTAAACGCAGTGGAGATCGCATCGGATTAGTCTTATTTGCCAACCATGCCTACTTACAGACGCCACTCACGTTTGACCGTGACACCGTCCAGCAACAGCTTAACCGAACCGTATTAGGGCTCATTGGTCAAAGTACAGCAATTGGTGAAGGGCTAGGGATCGCAACTAAAACCTTCATTGATAGCGAAGCACCTCAGCGAGTCATTGTCTTACTCAGTGATGGTGCCAATACCGCTGGGGTGATTGAACCTTTGGAGGCAGCGGAGCTTGCGGCAAGAAGTGACGTCACTATCTATACCGTTGGTGTGGGTGCAGAAGAGATGGAGCAACGTACCTTCTTTTCAACCCGTACCGTTAACCCTTCCCAAGATCTCGATGAGAGGATGCTAACCCGTATTGCGGAAATGACCGGAGGGCAATACTTCCGAGCTCGAAACCCGCAGGAGTTAGAACAAATTTACCAGATGATTGATCAGCTGGAGCCAATTAATACCGCACAACAAACGTGGCGACCTCGTCAGGAATTATTCCGTTTTCCTTTGGCTCTTTCGCTACTACTTTCAGTCATCATCGTTGTTATGAGAAAGCGTAATGGTTAGTTTTACTTTCCTATATCCCTATTGGTTGATCGCACTGATCCCGCTAGGGCTACTACTTCCGTGGTTAGCTAAAAAGCGTCATAAGCAAGGACTTATCGCCCCCCATTTGGCCGAAAAACTCGGTTTATCAAATAAATCGCAAACCCGAATAGCCTTACCCGCTATCGGCACATTGTGGATTCTGACTGTTCTGTCACTTGCAGGGCCAAGTTGGCAAAAGTCTCCACTTCCCGCGTTTAGCTTATCAGGGGCGCGCGTTTTGGTCATGGATATGTCACGCTCAATGTATGCCGACGACATCGTACCAAATCGCCTTAGCCAAGCACGGTTTAAAGCCCTTGACCTGTTACCAGGCTGGAAAGAAGGTAGCACAGGTTTGGTTGCGTATGCCGCTGATGGCTACATTGTCAGTCCACTGACAAAAGACAGTTCGACACTTGCAAGTTTAATCCCCCACCTGTCGCCTGAAATTATGCCAATTCAAGGCAGCAATGCAGCAACGGGTATTCAGGAGGCAATCAACTTGCTGAAGCAAGCGGGCCACCAGCAAGGTGATATTATTCTTATCACCGATGGTCTAAGCAATACAGAAAGTAAAGAAGCTCAAAAACTTCTCGATGAAAACCAATATAGGCTTTCTATATTAGCTGTTGGTACGACCCAAGGTGCCCCGATCAGGCTACCTGATGGCACACTACTGGCTAACAGCAAAGGTAAAACCGTGATAGATAAACTGGAAGTATCCCCATTACGAGAGTTGACACACAGGACTGGTGGCCTATTTCAGATTTCTCAGCCAACAGACCGCGATATTGATAGCCTCATCAAAGCGACTGAAAAACCGATCAGCAATCACGATACCGATGCGAGTAAAGAGCTAGAGGAGCGAATCAACGGTGGCTTTTGGCTGTTAATTCCTATTGCGCTTCTGGCGTTACTCGGTTTCCGTCGGGGAATTATTTTTGCAGCTGTATTAATGGTGACACCCGTTGATCACGCCTTTGCGGCCAGTTGGTCTGCACCCTTTACCAACAGTGATAATTTAGGGTATGAATTGTTCGAGCAAGAGAGCTATGCGGAAGCCGCTGAACAATTTTCTTCACCAGCCTGGAAAGGGGCAGCTCAATATCGTGCAGGTGATTATGAAAATGCCATAGACACTCTTTCGCCTCTTTCGGATCAACAATCTCAATACAACCTTGCTAATGCTTATGCACAAACTGGACAGTTAGATAAGGCAGAATCACTTTATCAATCAATCTTGGAACAGAACCCAGATCATCAGGATGCTAAAAAGAACTTATCCTTGGTTAAAGCACTAAAACAGCAACAAGAGAAGCAGCAACAAGATAGTAACTCGCAACAAGACGGCCAACAATCGCAGTCAGATCAAAACCAATCTCAGCAGCAAAACCAACAAGAACAGTCACCAAACAGCCAACAAGATAAGCAAGAAGGAAATCAGAATACGGATCAACAGGATCAACAACATTCGGATTCTGGAGACAATCAAGAGCAACATTCAAACCAGCCCAATAGTTCCCAGCAGGATAGTCAGCAGCAGCAAGGTAGCCAGCAGGATCGACAAGATCGGGAACAGGAACAAAGTCAATCTCAGCAAGGGCAAGAGCAATCACAGCAGAATCAAAATAATGAGCTCAATCAGCAACATGCACAACCCTCTGGTTCACAGGAACAGTCCGAAGAACAACCAGTACAAGCTGAGCATAATTCCAAAGGCGATCAAAAAGAGAATGGTGACAATCCAAGCTCAATTTCAGCTTCGACATCAAATGAGGGGACGCCAGAAAGCGTCACCGCCAGCGATCCCGTATTGAAAAAATTAGAACAGGTGCCCAACGATACCAGCGCACTGATTCGTGCTCAGCTCATCTTGCAAGCTAGAGAAAAACAAGCACCTGACGCAACAGAAAACTCATGGTAAATATATGATCATTAAAAATATGTTTAACAATTATCGATATTCATCCCTTTGCTGGCAGCATTGGTCAAAAGGGTTATTTCTGGGCTGGCTTCTGGCCTTTTCATCACCTTCATTCGCAGCTCAAGCTATTGCAACAGTTTCCAAGAATATTGTTGGTGTTAACGAAGTGTTCCAGCTCACTATCAATGTTGATGACAACGTCAATACTAACGCGCTCGATCTCAGTAATCTTGATGTTCATTTCAATTACGGCACACCGTCTGTAAGCAGCGGTACCAGCTTTGTTAATGGTGTTGTGACGAGGCAGACGGAGTGGAAGATAGCGGTTGCGGCAAAGGAAATTGGTGAGTTTACCATTCCCAGCTTTCGTATTGGCGCCAGCCAAACTGATCCGATTACGATGACAGTAATGAAGTCTACCAACAAGTCAGCAAGTACACCGTCAAAGCCTGAGATAAAGATTGATGCTGAAAGTAACAAAAACCAACTCTATGTCGGTGAAAGTTTTCGCTATACAGTAAGAATTCGAATTGGTGAGCAGATGAGCCAAGCGGCACTGCAAGCACCTTCAGGTGATGGCCTCAATGTTAAGCAGGTTGGAGAGGACAGACAGGTAGAAACCGTACTCAATGGTCGCCGTTATCTCATTATTACTCGTGATTATCAAATTACGGCCAACAAAGACGGTGATATCTTACTGCGTGGTGCAAAGTTTACCGGGAACCTTATCAAGGGCAACCGAGGATTTGGATCCACACTTCAAATCCCATTCGAGCAACAAGCAGATGACTTGAGCCTATCGGTTTTAGCTAAGCCAGCTGACTACAAAGGGCTATGGCTGCCGACTGAGGCACTTGAATTGGATCAGCAATGGCAACCAGATGTCAACGAAATGAAAGTCGGCGAGCCAATCAGCCGAACCATTACATTGCGAATCAAAAATGCCGAGCAAAGCACCCTACCCAACCTCAACTTGCAATACCCAGATTCTGTTCGTGTTTATGATGAAAACCCTGTGTATGGCAGTGACAATGAATTTACTTCGATGACCATAAAACAAGTCATTATTCCTCGTCAGGCTGGTGAAATCACGCTGCCAGCTTTATCAATCAACTGGTGGAACACAGAGGCGTCAAAACAAGAAACGAGCAAGATTGATGGTTTAGTGCTAAATGTGCAACCCGGAGACCCAAGCACCCAAGCTTTTTTACCGCCACAAGCTTTGCAATCAGATAACGCGGCACCTAAAAAAAACACCGTTCAAACAGAAATCATTCGAGACAGTGGTTGGTGGCCATGGCTGAGCTTGTGTTTAGCCATACTGTGGCTTACTACGCTAATATTGTTGCTCTTTGAAAAATACAAGCGTAAACAGCAACCTCGCAATATTACATCTGGTCAGGCTAAACAGCCACTTTCGCCTGTGGATGGCATGATTCAAGCGTTAGAGCAAGATCAACCCATTCAATTGCAAAGCTACTACCAGCAATGGTTAAAGCACTCCCCTAACCATCCATTACATGACGAGCTGCACAAGGCCATACAAAATGTCATGCGGCGAGAGTACAGCAAAGATAAAAGCCAGAAAAAAGAAGCCAGCAAGATGGATGCACTATTAATCATGCAAAAACTGAATAAAAATACCATTGAAAATGTAAACGATAAGTCAAGTGCTCTTGCACCAATAACCCCGCAATAACAGCACTTTATTACCCTCACGGCCCACCTTACGGTGGGCTTTTTAACATCCAGAGCAAGCTTGAAACTCCCATTCTTAACAACCCACCTTTTAGGCCCCTAATAGAATTAAAGACTTCACAATAAGCGGAAACAAGTTGTTAAAATCAAGTAAAGCAAAAGTTTCTTCAATAGATAGTGGAAATGTGCAAGAATTCCTGTTACAAAAAGTATCGCTAACGAGATTTAATGCTTAGCGTCAAAACTATAAATATGCAGGATGTATTATGAATCAAACACAACCCTTTCTAGCCCGAGTTGCAAATGGAAGCCTGGTCGTACAAATACTTATTGGTATTGTCGCCGGTGTTCTTCTTGCACTCCTCGCCCCCGCTTCAGCCGTTAAAGCCGGCTTACTCGGCGGTTTATTCGTCAGCGCCCTAAAGGCTGTTGCTCCAATCTTGGTCTTCATTCTGGTTGCTTCTTCTATTGCTAATCAGAAGAAAGGTGCACATACCAACATGAAGCCAATCATTGTGCTGTACCTCTTCGGTACTTTAATGGCTTCACTGACAGCTGTAACCATGAGTTTCCTTTTCCCGACCACTTTAACTCTGGTAACAGGCGCAACGGGCGCAACACCACCAGAAGGTATTGCCGAAGTATTGAATACGTTGTTGTTCAAGATTGTTGATAACCCAGTCAATGCCCTTATGTCTGGTAACTTTATTGGTATCTTGGCATGGGCCATTGCCCTTGGCTTTGCCCTTCACCAAGCCAGCGATGCAACCAAACAGGTTTTCCACGATGTGTCTAACGGCATTACCCTTATCGTTCGCTTTGTGATCCGTCTGGCGCCTATCGGTATTTTCGGTTTAGTTGCCAATACCTTCGCTGAAACAGGATTTGACGCGCTGTTCGGCTACGGACACCTACTTGCCGTGCTATTGGGCTCGATGGCCGTGATTGCCTTTGTTGTTAACCCAATCATTGTTTTTGTAAAAACCAAACAAAACCCATACCCGCTGGTTCTTCGCTGTATCCGCGAAAGCGGTATTACGGCATTCTTCACCCGTAGTTCAGCGGCAAACATCCCTGTAAACATGCAACTTTGTAAAGATATGGATTTGCATGAAGACACTTACTCTGTGTCAATTCCTCTGGGCGCTACCATCAACATGGCTGGTGCGGCAATCACGATTACCGTACTAACGCTCGCCGCTGTCCACACTATGGGAATTGAGGTTGATGTTGCAACAGCGATTCTACTAAGTGTTGTTGCGGCGGTATCAGCTTGCGGAGCATCTGGTGTTGCCGGTGGCTCACTACTTCTTATTCCATTGGCATGTAGCTTGTTCGGTATTCCAAACGATGTTGCGATGCAGGTTGTTGCTGTAGGCTTCATCATCGGTGTTATCCAAGACTCGGCTGAAACAGCTCTGAACAGCTCAACCGATGTTATCTTTACTGCAGCTGCTTGTAAGGCCGCAGAAGCTAAATTAGAAGCCGCTGATATGAAGGCGGTATAATACCAATAGTTAAAAACTAAAAATCCAGCATCGAAAGATGCTGGATTTTTTATTAAAACCTTGTGCGAGGTTATTGGTTCATTTCGAACCCAGGAACAAACACTTCCACACGACGGTTTTGTGCACGCCCCTCATCAGTATCATTGCTGGCTACAGGCTCTAGCTCACCACGGCCCTGGGCAACAATTCGGTTCTTATCGATACCGAAATACTGACCAACATAGCCTGCAACAACCGCTGCACGCTCTTCAGACAGCTTCTGGTTGTACTCTAATGTACCTCGGCTATCGGTATGACCGACTACATACAGTTGAGTATCAGGGTATTTCACCAGCTGTTGAGCAACAGGCTGCAGTAAGTCGATATCTTCCTGAGTCAGATCATCACTGTCAAAGGCAAACGGAAGGGCAGCGCCAACCGCTTCAACTTTAACCACTTCTGGAACAGGTTCAGGCATTGGCTCTGGTTCAGGCTCGATGACAGGAACAGGAGCTGGCGCACCCCAATGGTAAACCAGGCTCAAACCATAAAAATGCACATCACTTTGACCAGGGGATTCCGTTTTGCCTACCTGGTTATAGTACTGGTATTCTGCACGAGCCGATAAGTCATTATTGAAGAAGTACTCGACACCGACACCTGCCGTCCCTGCCAAGTTGTTATTGTCGTCATTAACATTGTCATTATCGACAAATGCGACAAAACCACCCAATTTACCGTATAAATCAAACGATTCAGTCATCTCGTAGGTAAACTTACCTACTAAGTCTATACCTTGAACTTCAAACCCATCACTGCCATAGTCGGCTTGACCTAAGTAGGTATAACCACCTTCTAACCCAAACCAAGAGTTGAAGTTATAACCAACAAATACACCACCACCCCAATCATCTTTATCGGCGTTTTGGCCTTTAATGACCCCGTCAAGATTATCGAACGTTGTACCACCGACCCGTGCGCCCACATACCAAGGGTTGTCTGTGGCAGCGTGAACAGCGCCGGATATCAATAGTGCAAGCGGGAGAACTTTGAAGACTTTATTCATAACTAACTGTCCTTATTTTATTATTACCACTACCACATTATGTGTAGAACAAAGAACAGCTTTTGTACAAATTTAGATAACAAAATTCTTCAATGAAAAGAGCAGATAACGTGCTTTTTATCGTTATTCATCACCTCATAACACTATAACTCTTTGATAAAATGCTCGTGTCCATACGCCTGTTTAAAATGGTGTTGCTAAGTACAGGTTAACCATAGAAAAGTACCACAAAAAACATCAATCCTAATGACCCTATTCTTTTTCGGTTTTCAATGTGATCTATGCACAGTAGAATCGGGGAACTTACACATTGTATTTTAACGAAGCGCATTTATATGAAAGAACAAGCTAATCCGCACATTCATCGCACCTCTTTTTCGGTAGGCATTATTGGCGGTGGCATAGCAGGCTCAACTATTGCGCTCCGTTTAGCTGAGTTGGGAGTCAATGTAGAGATCTTCGAGGAAGGTATCAGTCTTGTTAATGGCCCTCCTATCTGCCACCTTCATGCTGGTGGTAATCTATACCGTGAAATATCAGACGAACAATGTACCGCCCTACTTCAGCAGTCAATTGATTCACTAAAAGTGTTTCCCCATACGGTGAATATCCGCCCAACAGTAATAGCAGTGCCTAAACATGATAACGGCGAGCCAAATGCCTTGTTGCCTCGCTTAAGCAAATTAAAACAAGTGTACAGCCAGTTAGTCAAAGAAGATCCCACCAACCGGGTTATCGGTAACCCTGATCAGTATTTCAAACTCTATGACAAAGAAGATTTACAGGCTTTATCATCGCAACCAATGCCCGCTCAACCGATACGCTTTGATGATTGGATGATCCCAGTCGCTAAAAACCTCGAACTAGACCAGTTTAAGTACCCATTGGTTTTGGTACAGGAATACGGTTGGAGTGTCTTCCGTTTAGCGGCAACAGCTAACCTTGCATTAGACAAATTAAACACTAGCCAAGTACATACCCAAAGCAAGGTGACTCATGTAGAGCAGCAAGCCGATCAATCTTGGCTAATTGAATACCAGCAGTACGACAATTCTCAGCAGGATCACATCACTCGCCGTAGCCAAGTCGACTACCTAGTCAATGCGTGTGGTTTTCAAACTGGTGAAATTGATGACATGGCAAAACAAAAACGAAATCGCTTGGTAGAATTCAAAGCCGCCTATGTAACCCAATGGCCGGATAGCCAAGGTTTTTGGCCTGAAGTGATCTTCCATGGTGAGCGAGGTACACCGGACGGTATGGCGCAGCTTACTCCATATCCTGATGGGTATTTTCAGCTACATGGCATGACTGAAGAGATCACCCTATTTAAGCAAGGCCTCGCAAAGAGTACACCTAGCAGCGCGCAACCAAAACTTGCAAATACCTTCATCCGAAGAATAAAGTCTGGTTGGGACAAAAGCGAAATCGACATCCGCTCATCCCGTGCGATTAAACACATGTCACGTTTTGTCCCTAACTACAAAACAGCCAGCGTAGGTGGGAAACCACTTTTTGGTGCTCAGCAAATACCCGGGGACGACATCACCCTACGCGCCGCTGATGTCTCCTTTGCAGGTCAGCGTTATGCCCGCGCCGAGATTGTCAAAGCCTCTTCAGCACTTTCAGCTGCAAACAGTATTGTTGAGAAATTACAATCTGAAGAGCTGCTTCGCTCACAAAGTAACGAAGTAGTCATTGAGCAGTGCTTCCCTGTGACACGGTCACTTTCTGCAATAGATGTCGAACGATATGCTATACAGCTCGCCCATGAGCGAGACTATCCAGAAGCATTAGCAAAAACATTTTCATTTGAATTGAGCGATTAAGCGCAATTAAAACTAAAAATTAACTCGGGGTATTTCGATGCCCCATTATTAACTTACACAGTCATGGCCGAATATCATCACAGATGACTATCCCGCTTATAGTGATATCAATGCCCTGAATAAAACACCGCAAGCCATATTGTATCCTGAGCTGGGTCAGTCCATGATACTCGGTGACGTTGGTGGGCCGGGATATTAAGGTGATCACCGGGCTCCATGCGAACCTCACGCATCCCCTCTTCAAACAAGATTGTAGCGCCCCCCTTCATCACCATAACCCATTCACATTCCTCTTGATCGTACCAATCCCCTTCGGGAGTCACATGGCCACGCGAGACTATACGCTCAACCCTCACCGAATCCGTATTAACAATATCTTCAAACAACTCATCAGGTAACGATGACGGAATTGCGGCAAAAAGATTATCCATAGACACTCCAAAAAAAGAGGCGAGCCTTAGCTCGCCTCTTTCTATACATTATTTTGGTCTTGGGATTTCGATTTCAATCCGCTGATTCAATGAATCCAGCTCTTGCTCAAGTGCGGCAAGCTGGGCTTGCTCATCTTCAACGACTTTAAGCCTGGCATCGTACTTATCACAATCAGCTTGCGATACCCAATTCCAACTGGTTCCTGATTTAAACTCATCACAAGCTTGTTTAAACTCAGCCGCTACCTGCTGTGCTTTCTTGACGTCGAGCTTGGCCGCATTGATTTGCTTCTGCAGCTCCAACTGCTGCTGATACAAAACCTTGGAATTATTCAACACCGCTTTTTGTTGTTCAGCAGTACTGGTGAGCTTAACAACCTGGGTATCAAGTTTTTTCTTCTTCACCACCAGCGTTTTCTGTTCAGTTGTTAGCGCCGCGATTTGCTTCTCGAATTGTATTTTCTGATCGTCAATCACTTGCTGTGTTGCTTTCAATTCGGTGCGTAACTGCTCAATCTCAAGAGCGCTTTGTGTTTGATGCTGCTCTAGCTTCAATTCAACGGCCGCTTTTTCAGTCGTCAATTGTTTGTTTTTTATTTGAAGTTCTGCGAACTCTTCTGGGCTCGGGCTAGGCGAGCGGTGCCAAACAGCGGTTGTCAACAACCCGCCAACCACCAACCCTGCGACTAATGATAATTTCCAAGATGCCATATCACAATATCCATAAAGTTCGGTAAATATTCCCTTTACTGAGTAGCAATACAGCCTTGTACGCCATCAACCTATAGACTAGGGGGAAGTAAGCCCCTTTAGTACTAAGAGGTAAACTACCAGTATAGAGAAAACCAATGTCAGACTTAAATCAAATTTTAACAAATTTATATATACCTAAATAACTTGGGTGCTGTTAAGTTACTTGAGATATATAGGACTATTGTAAATTCAACGTCAGATCACCAGGTTTGATCCATCCCGCCTTTCTGAACAACTCAGAAAATGCCAATGTCAGTATCGCAGGGAGCACAAAGTGCATCAATAGTATAACGCTGTACATCGTCATGCTGTCCCAGTTAGCCCCTTCAAGGGCAATAAAACTCTGTATTTGACCAACAAAACCAGATGTTCCCATACCGGCGCCGAGAGGTGTATTCTCTAATTCAAATATAGTCGTTGCGATTGGCCCAAGAATAGCTGAAGTCAAAATAGTTGGGATCCATACTTTATAATTCTTAATAATATTCGGCATTTGCAGCATAGAGGTTCCTAACCCCTGCGCCATTACTCCAGCCCAACGGTTTTCCCGGAAACTCATGACCGCAAACCCAACCATTTGAGCACAGCATCCGACCGTCGCCGCTCCAGCGGCAAGGCCGTTTAGGCTTAGCATAATGGCGATTGCAGCACTGCTGATCGGGAGAGTTAACGCCATCCCCATCAAAACAGCCACAGCGACTCCCATCAAAAATGGCTGTAAAAGTGTGGCTGACATGATGAGATCACCAAGCGAAGTCATGAACTGTCCGATATATGGCCCAATTAAGGTTCCGACCATGACGCCACTCACCATGGTAATCGCGGGCGTAACCAGTATATCGACTTTGGTTTCATTCGCGACCAATTTACCAAGCTCAGTTGCAATCAATGCCGACACAAATGCCCCGACAGGGCCACCTAGCATTGCCCCAGCGGCTCCAACCGTTGTTACAGAAAACATTACCAACGGTGGCGCTTTTAGGGCATAGGCCACAGCAACAGCGATTGCTGGTCCTGTCATTTGCTGCGCCAATTGCCAAAGGGTATCTGTAAACAAAGGGATGGCAAATTTGATCCCAACTGTATTCAATATCGAGCCGATGAGAAGTGAGGAAAACAAACCCAACGCCATAAAGCTCATTGCATGGATGAAATAGGTTCGTGGTGAAAGTGTCACCCCTTTTCGAAGGAAAAAAGCATGGCACTGGAAAGAGAAAGTCGTAGGCTGGATATTTGACATGGCTAAGTCGTAATTCTTTATCAAAAAGCACAAACGTCCAATTCTATTCCTACCATGTCAGGATGCAACAAAATATCACAAAACAGCAAATAATGATCGGCATACCCAAACAGGGTGGCACTTCACAAAAAAACTGACACCTCTACTTTGGGGGTGTCAAAAATGCTTGATGCGTCGTATATCAAAGCGCCTATCACCAATGATATTTTTGTCAGTGCACTATCCACCTCTATTGTTTCGGTTATTATTTCGCACTTAATAAGGCCACAAACAATGAATCCTCCTCTTTTCCCGCCACGCATACAACTGAGCTCTTTGTCATCAATGATCTTATTTGCAATCAGCCCTTTTAATCCGGTGTTCGCTTCAACCGCAATAAGCCAAGAGCTAATGCACGCTAGCAGTATGAATATAGAAACCTTAGCGTTTAATAATGACATCAAAGATCAGCTACAACATTACTTTGCCAGTGAGAAACTGGATGGGATAAGAGCCATTTGGACCGGTACATCACTGGTCACCCGCCAAGGTAACCCAATCATTGCCCCACTGTGGTTTATTGATGCCTTACCCAATAACATATGGTTAGAAGGAGAACTATGGGTTGGCCATCAGCAGTTTCAATTGGTCAGCAGTATCGTTCGCGACCAGCAACCCAACGAGAAAGAATGGCAGAAAGTAAAATTCATGGTTTTTGATTCTCCTTCCATGACCACACCATTTGAAGCTAGGCTGAAAACCCTTGAGATGCATATCCAATCCATAAATCAACCACACATACAATTGGTACCACAATACGAAATCACCCATGTCTCTGAATTAGAGCACCTGCAAGATACTATCGAGGCCAAAAATGGTGAAGGTGTTATGCTGCACCGCAAAGACAACCTGTACCAGCCGGGACGTAATAACCAACTCATAAAACTGAAAACCTACCAAGATAGTGAAGCTGTCGTTGTAGGGTACGAACCAGGCAAAGGTAAATATCATGGGCAGATGGGAGCAGTCTGGGTCGTTACACCTGAAAATAAGAAATTTAAAATTGGTACAGGCTTTAGCGACCATGACAGGCAGTCGCCACCTCCTCTGGGTTCAATTATTCATTACCGTTTCAATGGTTTTACTGACAGTGGGATTCCTCGCTTTGCACGGTATCTACGAGTACGCAACAGCCCAGATTCATAAAAACTCAAGACGTCAAACAAAAAAAGTACTACTCCCCCGCTACTGAGAGTAGTACCTGAAAAGATGTGATATACCCAAGCACCTTGACGCTCCATGGGTATATGTACCATCGGCAGCAACCATCCTCATTATAAATAGTTTCAGATTGCCTGTTAGATAAAGCACAATTCTTGCCATTTTTTGGCCTATTTAAAATCAATACTTTATGTATACGAAGTCACTATCGTTGCCCCAGTAATGTGAAGACTTGCACCAAGCTGTAACATAGCCTCAAACCGCTAAAGAGCGACATATTCACCTAGACAATAAAAATATCATCTTTTAATCATTCAAATACGTAATAAAATGGTTAACATCGAATTAGTTAGCACTCTAATGATTTAGCGATTCATACTGACAATTAAACTTTGAAAACTAAACATTAAAATCAAATTTTTTCAATAAATTAAAAATAAAACAAATGATTATAAAGAGTTCACTTAACATTACCAAACAAAGTAATAAATACCCCGCATTAGCCAGATGAATCTGAGTGGCTTTTCACATTAGAATTAGTCATTTTACTCATTGGCCTTTTATCGCCATATTCCCGACCAACGAAAATTCTTGCGGCTTTTCTCTGCCGAGATCATTGCACGAACAGCTATAAACCCAACTGTTCCCAAATGTCTAAAAATCGCTTGGGTATTTCACCTTTCTGCCGTTTACCTCTTTTAAACGGTAAGTATTAACTTTGCTTTTGGAGATCACTGTAGTGATTGAGCACGCTACAACGCCTGTTAAGAGTCCAGTTTGGGTTCCAATATTAGGTCTGACTATTTTTGCCGTTGCCTCAGGGTATTTTATGAGTGTGTTGCCTCTAACTTTGGTTAACCACCACATACCGAATGCCGCAGCAGGTTGGCTAGCAAGCATATATTATTTCGGCTTGCTTGCTGGTGCCATGCTCATTGAACCCGTGATTAAAAAAGTAGGACACCGAATAGCATTTATGGGGTTCGTTGCAATCCTTGCTGCTTCTGTTGCTTTCATGGGGCTGACTTCAACGCTTGGCCTGTGGATGGCAAGCCGGTTTATCGCAGGTTTTGCGGTTGCCGGGATCTTTGTCGTCATTGAATCATGGCTACTGATTGGCGATAGCAAAGAAGAGCGGGCGAAGAACCTCGGCCTGTATATGACAGCATTGTATGGCGGTACCACGGTAGGTCAGTTCGGTATTGGTTTAATTGGTGCCAGTGGATCTTTGCCATTTATTGCTACGGTCACTTTACTTCTAGTCGCCATGATTCCAGCAATGACCGCCAAGCAAGCAAACCCAGCCCAAGAGGAGCATGTTAGCTTAAGCTTGCAGCAAATCCTGGCACTCAGCAAACCAGCATTAATTGGCTGTCTTGTGTCGGGTATTGTAATGGGCTCTATCTATGGTTTATTGCCACTAGCACTAAGAGCAGCAACCAGCAATCTAGAGCAGGTAGGTAGTTTGATGGCAGCAACAGTATTAGGTGGTATGAGTATTCAGCCTGTGCTTAGTAAGTTGTCCTGTCGAATACCGAAGACACTGCTGCTGGCATTGGTGAGCCTGTTAGGCGTATTTGCCATGGGCTTAGTTCACCTAGATAACAGCTACGGAGTTCAAGTGATGGCTTTGGCTCTGCTGGGTATGTCGGCATTTGCGCTATATCCGATTGCGATTACGCTAGCTTGTGACGGGTTAGAATCGGCTTCGATTGTGTCTGCTACGCAAATTATGCTGTTTAGTTACAGTGTGGGTTCGGCTTTTGGTCCAGTTGCGGCGAATTACTTGATGCATACAGAAACGGGGTTGACTGGTTTTTTCTTTGCGGTGCTACTTACAACAGCCATTTACATGTTGATGGTGAGTTTGCGAACCAAGCCAACAGCGCTGGCTCAATAGCATTTTTAGATACAAAAAAAAGAGCGGGCGCGACTTTCGTCGCGCCCTTTGGTCTTACATGCAGCAATCCGGCTACTATAGTGCTCCCTGCATCACTCCATGATAAAGCTGTATCCTTCAGCGCTTCCCTTTTATATCCGTCCTGGACATGTCCTATTGGTCTCGCCTTGACCCGTCGATTCTTCCTGTCTCGACTCTCTTCTCCATCCTGGAGGTGTCCCTAACTTCATCCTGAAGTGGTCCATTTCTGTCGTCCTGACTAGTAAGTATCCTACTTACTGTATCGTTTCCGTTCGATATTCCCTTCACAGTCCCTGTTCGATAAATCATCCTGATTCACCGCCCTCATCCTGAGGGTGCCAACATCCTTGGCCTCTTTCCTGTTCCGTTCCGTCAGTTCCTTCCGACGCAGTTAAGATTACGTGAACTGAGATTCTAAACAACCGTCAAAGATCACATTTTTTATGTCCACTTCATCCCTATACAACAAAACACCTATAAGGGCTTGATTTAAAAGTAATCAACAATTAGCAAAAAAAACGCTGGCATGCATAAATATAAAAATCTCACTACTTTGTGAGAGATCTCTTACAAGTCAGCGGGATAATTACGTCAAACTCAGTTATACCGCTTGGTCTTCAACCCCTTCAGTCTGTTTAAACGTCGCCAGTTTCTCTAACAAAGTGTCTTTTTTAAATGGTTTGGCAACATAATCATTCATGCCTACTTCATAACACTTCGAAATGTCGTCATCGAGCACACTGGCAGTAAGGGCGATAATATGCAGGCTTGGCTGGCCTGTTTCCTTTTCCAACTCACGGATAGCCTGTGTCGCGGTAAAGCCGTCCATAACAGGCATCATACAGTCCATTAAAATGGCATAGTATCTATTACCGTCTTTCACCTTATCCACGGCCTCTTGCCCGTTGTTTGCTATATCAAATTGATAACCCGCTTTCTTCAAAAACAAACTCGCGACTTTTTGGTTAACAGCGTTATCCTCAACGATCAGAACCCGAGGCTTATCAGAATCTGATGCCTCAACGGCGGGAGCTTGAACAGATTGAGTATGATTCGATGGAATGCTGCCAACTCCAAGTGTATTTGACGCCGTTTGTTCTTCTGCAACAAAGTCTGCTCGTTGGTTCGAAGAATCCGCTCTTTTCGCCACAAGGGCTCTGTTAATCGTCTTAACTAAACGCTTACCAAAGAAAGGCAGGGTTACAATACCCGATATCAGATTACCGAAATCATGTTGTTCATCACGGTGGTCTATGCACAGTATGATATTCAATTTCGGCATCAGTGATTTAATCAAGCCAAGATCATACGTGGTTTGCTTAATATTCTGCTGACAGTAAAAAATGACATCAAAATCGTTTTCCTGCTTGTCTGATAGATCAGCAACATCAGCTGACTGCACTTGCATCCCCAATGCTTTACACTCACTATCCACTCGGTACTTCGCGATCTTATTAGCCCCAAGTACTAACCCCCTTCGGGCTTTCAAGGCATTCAACGAACTATCATGTGTTTCGCATACTTCTACGTCTAGGCTGAAGTAAAAGCGACTACCAACCCCTTTTTCTGACTCTAGGGCTAATTGCCCCCCCATGAGTTCCACTAATTGACGACAGATAGCTAAACCTAACCCTGTACCTCCGAATTGACGTGTAATGGAGCTATCTTCCTGAATAAATGGTGCAAACACCTGCGCTTGCTTGTCTTTCTCAATACCAATACCTGTATCTATCATGGAGAAGTTAAGCTGAGCACGACCATTCTGGTGCTGGATACAATCGATCTCTAGAGTCACCCCACCCTCTTGGGTAAACTTCACGGCATTCGACGCCAAGTTCATCAATACTTGCCGTAAACGGTGTTCATCCAAAATAACCATCGACGGCAAGCCTGGGGCTAATTTCACGTCGAGGTTAAGTTTGCTGGCTGCAGCCTTAGCAAGTACAACGGTCATCGTATCGTATGCAACCTCATCAACCCTGCTTTCGCTCGCAGCCAAGATCAAGTTACCCGATTCTATTTTTGATAAATCCAAAATATCATTGATAAGTAACAGCAAGGTCTGAGAAGACGTTTCAATGGTCTGTAAGTACTCGATTTGTGAGGGTGACAAGTCTGTATCGGCTAAAATACCGGACATACCAATAATGCCGTTAAGCGGAGTGCGTATTTCATGAGACATATTCGCCAAAAAAGAACTTTTCGCTAAGTTGGCTTTTTCAGCTTCGTCTTTGGCAACAATCAGCTTGTTATGATTTTCAATTCGCTCCTCAATCATGCCATTTAACTGATGACTGAAGATCGTAAACTCATCCTTCCCATCAACCTTAATTTTGGCAGTGGAATGATCATTGCTGCTGGTTTCCAACAATGACATTGATTTGAGAACCCGGTGTAGATATGAGCCTATGCGTCTGATTAAGTTTACCCCAAGCCAAATCATCATTACGACAGAAAGCGAAATCACAAAAGAATATAACCAAATCAGCCTCTTAGATTGAATGATACTGTTCTGTATATCTTGGGCTAATTCGCGACTAATACTAGTCACCACAAACTGAATCAATGTATATCGTTGATCCAATGCGGAAAACGAATCGCTTTGGGTAAATCCAGAAAATGAATTTGAAAAGATACTTGCGCGTAATTGGTAACTTGTGGCAAAAACGGGGTTTGCAAATATTGTTCGGAGTAGTTCAATCTGTGTTGGCGTGGCGTTGACGGATAAATACCTTTCGATGATCAATTGCTGCCTTTCGATTATCGTATCTAATTGTTCCTTGTACTCTTCCGCTTGTTCTGGTTGATTGGCAATGATACGGATATACCAGTTTTCCTGCTGAGCCCAAAGTTGTAACCATTGAAGTTGGTACAAAACTGATAGCTTTTGCTCAATATTGGGATCAGCCACATTCAGCGGCGCCCTTTCAAGCGATACCAAATTATGTATAAGGAGATCAAACCCCCAGTCAGACCAATCATTAATATCTAGCGGTTCGACAAATTCATACTCGGCGATCAAATCTTTCATTTCAGCACTGGAAGATAGTTGCTCGGTGGAATCAACATTTGGGAATGCTTTTGGAATTAACGCTGAATAGTGTGATACCTGTTCAAGAGAAAGCTTTGCTGTTTCATTATTTTCAGTATCAGAAAGCTTATTTATTTTTAATTCATGGATTACATTCGAAAACTGTGAATTCGCTTTCAGCAATTCCATCCTTGCCATTAATGTATTTAATGAAGAGACCTTATCAAATAAGCCTGAAATCTCTATCACAGCAAACAAACCAGAAAATGTAAGTGGCAGAACAACAAGAGAAATCAGCCTAAATTTTATCGAAAACCGATTAAGCAGCCCCATAACCTCACCTTGATCAAAAAATCCAATTTTGTATATTTGTACTAACGTCAATGTCTACTAACATTTATAGCAGGTATGGGAACGAATGATGGAACTAAATCAATGATCAAAGGATTGACTCTAAAAAGCTTATTGTCTTTCACATTATTATTGACACTATTGCCAATAATAACATTGCCAGCATATGGCGACGACAATACTAAAGATATCGAGTTTGCTGTTTTTTCATTAAATAGTGATATCCCTGCACTTACCAAAAGTAAGGCTAGGATGCTGTATAAGGGAAAAACCAAAAAACTTAACGGTAGCATCAAAATTGTATTAGTGGATTTACCAGAAAGATCGATACACCGGGAAGAGTTCTACAATATGTTATTGGGAAAGTCGGTGTCGCAGATGAATGGCTATTGGGCAAGCCTATCATTTTCAGGGAAAGGCACCCCACCAGAAGAGCTTAGCAGCGACGACATCCGAGATATCATTGAGTGGCTAAATGATAACCCTAACGGGATAGCGTACGCGCCTGTTAGTGCCGTTCCTGAAAATGCCAACATACTCATTACCGTCTTACAAGGAGAGTAAGGTATGACTCAGAAATCATTACTCGCAGTCGCTCTGCTTGTATCCCCTTTAACCAGTATGGCTACAATACAAGTAACGGATAACTTCTCAATCAGTGGTTTTGGCTCAACCTCAATCACAAAGTCGGATAACAGTACTCCTTTATTTGTAAACCGCGAAATAACCGATGACACCTGTTATGACTGCGATACCATCTTCGGACTACAAGCCGACCTATCCATCATTGATGATTTAAAAGCCTCTGTTCAAGTCGTTAAGCGCCCTCAAGATCATTGGTCCAGTCCTGAGTTGGAGTGGGCTTACTTAAATTACGAATTCAGCCAGTTCTCTGTACGGGCAGGAAAATTACGTATTCCTCTTTTCCTTGTTTCAGAGTACTTCTATGTTGGTCAGGCTTACCCATGGGCACGCCCACCACAAGAGGTGTATGACAGTATTCTTGGCTTTACATCCTTTGAAGGGGCGAGTGCTTCATGGCTATGGGAGTTAAATGACGAGACCGTGGTGAGGTTTAGCCCTTTCTATGGTTTAGAAAACGACAGCACACTTAATATCAGTGGCCGTCGATTAACGTTCAAGTCTGACTATATGGCAGGCTTATCTGCCGAAGTTAGCGGCTTTAACTATCGTGTTCATTTTGGCTATATGAACTCAAAATACATAGTGTCTCCTAGCCAAAATCCAGGCAAGGAAACACTAAACATTTACACCCTAGGTGGTGAATATTCGATGGATGACTGGCTGTTTATGTCAGAAGTGCAAACAGACGATTTACAAACCAACTGGTACGTCAGTGCAGCATATAACATCAACAAGTTCACGCCTTACTTAGTTTATGGGGAAAGCCACGACCGCAGAAAGGCCAATAGTGTCACGGCAGGGGTTCGTTATGATTTAACCCACACGGTGTCACTCAACGCCGAATGGCAGGGTATCTATATGGACCGTAAAGACTATGACGATGGAAATAGTGGGCAATTTGTCACATCTCCTACTTTCTACAATGAAGACAAAGACGCTCAGCTTTATACCTTGATGCTCAATTTCATCTTCTAACTGCCACTAAGCCCATTTGGGCAACCCGAAAAAACGTAAGCGTCTCCGGTTCTTAGCCTGAGACGCTTCTTCTTTCTTCCCTACAAGAAAAAGTACTTTGATCGAGTTGCGTAGCACTACTTTACGAGCATCGCTGCACCAAAGACCCCCGCACTGTCGCCCAACGCCGGTTTAGCCAACACCGTGTTTAGTTCGGGGTTAAACAGATGAGGTAAAATCGCATCTCTACCTTTAGTATAAAGAGAGTCTATATTACCCACTCCGCCCCCCACTACGATCACATCCGGATCCAACACATTGATAATCGAAGCAACAGCAAGACCAAAATAATTATGTAACCGCTCCAGTGTTGTTTGTGCCAACCCATTTCCCTGCTCTGCCAGTACCACAATTTCAGGTAAACTCAATGAACACTTATCGCCTGAATCACTTTGCTCCCGATAGAAGCGCTCCAACCCTTTTCCTGACATAACCGTTTCGACACATCCTTGCTTGCCGCAATAACAAGGGGCACCATTTACCTCCAGCACATTATGCCCCCACTCGCCGGCAATACCGTGGCAACCATTAAGCACCTTACCGTTAACGACGATACCGCTTCCGACCCCTGTTCCCATGATGATCCCGAATACAACCTCAGCATCAGGTTTTATATCTTGAACGACACCTAGCCTTGCTTCAGCCAAAGCAAAACAGTTAGCATCATTGGCTAGACGCACAGGGAAGCCGAGTAAAGATTCCAAGTCTTTATCCAGAGCTTGACCATTTAGGTGAGTCGAGTTGCAGTTTTTCATGGTACCGGTCGCCGGGTCTAAGGTACCGGGCGTACCGAAGCCGACCGTTTGGGGGGATTCACCAACGTCTTGAACGCATAGATCAATCAGCTTTCTGATCTGCCCCAATACATGCTGGTACCCTTTCTCGCCTTCGGTGGGGAGACGTTTGCGCAGCACACAGTGGTCATCATCATATTGCATTACAGCACACTCAATCTTCGTGCCGCCAAGGTCAACGCCCCAATAATACTTGCTCATAGCTATCCCCATCAGTCTGGTTTTCACACATGCTCTGCAAAGCGCGTAAAATCAGCCATACTTATACCAAAACATAATGGCTACTGATGGTTATTTATCGTCATTAATTCAATATATTTTGGAGATTTGTGATGTTTCTAAAAGAGTCACGCACTGGTGATTTAGTTGACGTCATCGACATGTCTTCTTTGGTCAACCCATTTTCCTCGCATGTCAAAGTGCAATATCAATCAGGTGAAGACTTGGCTGATCCTGTCGCCATCGACAAACAGAGCTTGGCCTTCCCTTCCGGTGAAGAATTACCAGAGTGCTGGATCAACGGCTATTACCGACATGGTCAGCGTTAAGCTCACTGAGAATAGGACCACAACTGCAATAGAGCCCTCATTGTGAGGGCTCTTTTCTACCGATAAAAAATAATCCTAACACTGATCAAACAGGCTTAAAATGTAAGCCCATTAATACTTTGGCTGATCTGGTTAGTTAATCGCGCCACCCCTTCAGAAAGCGCCGTTACTTGAGCATCATAACCATCTTGCTCTAAAGGCACTTGGATGAAAAATGGCTGCCTAGCCAAAGCTTCACCTTGTTTATCAATTAACAACCATTGTCCGCTCAGCTGTGCTAACCCCGTATAATGCCCGTTGAACTGGGTAAATTTCACCTGAAGCTTGGGCAACGTACTACTGTTAACCGCAGGCGTTAACTCATCAAACCAATACTTGGATTGCTTCTGCCGTAAGTCTTCGGTAATGATACGGGTTAACTGGCGAGAAAGACTCTCAGCCCATAGATTCTGCTGCGCCTGTACCACCTCCGTTGCACTGGTTTGATAAACCAACCCAGTTCCCGCTAAGTGCTCTGCAACCTCAACAGGTCGAACAATCACCACTGGTTGATGCTTGTTGGCAAACGCCATGGTTAACTCGCTGTTTTGATCAGGGAGCAGATACGTTTTCGTCACCGGCTCCGTTGAACTACACCCAGCCCCCGCCGTCAGGACTAGCGCCATAAAAATTCCTTTGTACATTATTGACGTCCTCCGACTGGGATTGGATCGGCAACTTTTTCACCACTAAAAATAAGTGAATTGGGCTTCTCGTTTATCTGTCGCAATACGGGCTGCAGCTCGGTCATGACTTGCTCGAACTGTATTAATGCCTGATCCAAATTCTGATAGGTTGTTCCATCAGTACCATAACTGTCGAGGGTATCTTGGATTTGCTGCAAACTTTCTCGAATTTCTCCTGGAATTGCCTTGGTATCTTTCTGTGCAAGCAGGCTATTGAGCTCTGTTGCTACTTTTTCTGCCGCTCGCAACGTCTGCTGCGACGTTTCCAGAGTTTTGTTCAGAGTTAGCAAGGTATCTTCAACAGGCAGCTCATTGAGCTTTTTCAACATTGAAGCTATTTCTTTTTGAATTTGGGCAAAGCCTCCCGCTTTCGTCGGAAATACGTCGTAGTCACCATAGCGCTGGCGTATATAGCGTTTCTCGTCAGCAAAAAGACTGACATCAATTAACAATGCACCAGTCAACAAGTTCGCAGTTTTCAAGGATGCACGTAAACCATATTCGAATTCCTCTTTTAGGCTCGATTTTAACATGTCGAGATTGTCGTAATGCACATGCGACTTCACCCTGTCCAACTCAATACGCACCAACACAGGAATTTCTTTGTTGGAGAAATTTTTATCACTATGAAGCATATCGAGCGGCACTTTGTTAACTGTACCAATTCGTATACCGCGATACTCAACTGGAGCTCCCACTTGCAAGCCACGCACAGACTCATTAAACAACATCACATATTCGAGGTAGTCTTCATAAAAGCGCTCTCGTACTTGCTTAAGATTATTGTATAAGCGGAATTTGGATTTCTGCTTAGTGATGAGCTCACCTGCCTCTCGCCCTCTAGGCACTCTAAAGCTCACACCACCGGTGATTAACGATTCTATTGAGCCAATTTTCAAGCTGAAACCTTCTGCAGACATCTGAAGATCCACTCCGGATGTCAGCCAAAAACGGGTTTTCTTTCGAATAAGGCTGTTGTACGGCTCAAAAATAAATAATTGGTAATGGGCTTTTTTGCTTTCCGTATCAAAAGAAACGTTTTCAACCCGGCCTACCGTAAAGCCCTCATAAAGTACCGGATCACCGATGCCTAATTTACCCGCTTCATTGTGAGTGAGAACCAGACGTAGCCCTTTGGCATCTGGCGGTGCTACAGGCGGAATATCCAACACATCAAAAGTACGTTGCTCTTCATCACTTTTCCCCGGCTGCAGCTGTATATAAGCACCCGATAACAACGTATCTAACCCCGACACCCCTGATTTACCAATACGCGGTTTCACGACCCAAAACAGGGTATCAACCTTGAGCATACGGGCCGCGTCTTTGTCCATTTGGGCGGTAACCTCAATCGCACTGTAATCTTCATTCAATATCACGTCTGTCACTACACCGACTTTGACATTCAACGCTTTGATTTCAGTTTTACCGACTTCTATCCCTTCGGCGGTGTCGATTTTCAACACAATCTCAGGGCCTTGGCTGGTAATAAACTGGAACAACATCCAAATACCAATCCCAACAGCAATGACAGGTACCAACCATATAGAGGATATTTGCTTTATGGCTTCTTTCTTAGCCTGCGGAGGTGAGGGGTCACTCATAACTATTCTTCTCTTTTTTATCGTTCACATAGCCTGCGGGTGAGACAAACGCCGAATCCTTGGGCCAAAACACGCGTGGATCAAAAGTCATTGCCGACATCATGGTCAACAGAACAACACCGGCAAAAGATAAAGCCGCCGGGCCAGGATAGATCGCCATCAAGTTCTGAAGTTGAACCAAGGCCACCAAAATCGCCACAACAAAAATATCAATCATCGACCAACGGCCAATAAATTCTGTAATTCGATATACCTTCAGCTTTTGTACGGCTTTCTTTTCATCTGAACTACCGCCCTTTCCTGCCATAATATACAGCCAAGTTAGTGTTATAATCTTGGCCAGTGGGATCACGACACTCGCAATAAAAATCACCGCGGCAATCGGATAGGATTTTAATTGCCACAATAGCACTACCCCTCCAAGTATGGTCGAACCTTCCGCCTTGCCTAAACTGACCGTATACATCATGGGATATAGATTGGCTGGAATAAAAAAGATTGCCGACGCGATGAGTAATGCCCATGATCGCTGTAACATCTGTTGTGGTTCATAGGGGTGAAGACGACCATGGCAGCGAATGCAGCGCGCATGTTTCTCTTCAGTTAACGGATTCAATTGAGAGCAGACATGGCAGCTAATATGATTATGGCTGTTATGACAATCTCCAGCTTTAACACCATCATGTGGTTTAAGCGGTAAAAATTGCAACCACAGCCAAGTACGATCAGCCATCGACACACATTTCACTACCAGCATGGTGTACAAACAAAACGCCCAAAAGGACATGCCCAAACCAATATCAGCCAATGACGCAATTTTAATCAGGCTGACCAATACTCCAATCAGAAATACGTCGACCATCAACCATGGCTCAATACGTATCATTAACCGGCATAATCGCTTTTCCCACAACGCTATTGGTTTTTTGTCAGATTGTTTTAGCCTTTGATCTGCCAGGAAATATAAATAAAGCAGAGAAAGTAAATACAATGCCGGTAAAACCAATACCGTTAATAACAGCAATAAAGCCAGCAGGCTGTTTTGGAAAACACTGAGCATTTCGGCAGAGTGCATCAAGGTGATTTCCTGACTTATCCCCTGCACGCTGAAAGACATAAAAGGGAAACTGATGCTGGCAACCAGCATGACCAGGCTGGCCAAGCCATAAGACAAGGGTCTCTGAAATGGCTGAGCAATACGTTTAACCAATGTGTGGTGGCACCTTGGACAAACCGACTTCTCATCGTCTTTGAGCTCTGGCAACGCAACCACTAATCCACACTCTTCACAGCCGACTAGTGCTTGTCGTTGTTGTGGTTCACCCATTTGTACCTCAATCTGCCTTGTTGATTTGCAAGGCTGTCCTGTAAGAGAGCACTATATTACTCCACTTAAGTTCATATCTCATATTTAAGTTATTAGCACATAACAGAAAAAGCACCCGGTTTATTAAGGTGCTTCTCTGAAATAAGAGGGTTTATTGGGTCGTGTGACGTTCAACAGTCAACACTCCCTAGGCTAGTCTGCATTCAATAGCTGATCTGTTTTTGCCGCACAGATAAAATCATTCTTATGAAGCCCCTTGGCTGAGTGGCTCCACCAGCGAACTTTAACCTTGCCCCACTCCAGTGTGATTTCAGGATGATGGAATTCTTCTTCGGCCAGTGCCGCAACCTTGTCGGTAAACGCCCAAGCCAACTTGAAATTTTTGAAGGTAAATTGACGCTCCAACTGCTCGACACCAGCCACGTCGATCGCCTGCCACTCAGGCAAGGTTGCCAATAAAGCGATTTTTTCATTCTCTGTGACTTTTGGTGCCCCGGCATGACACGCTTCGCACTGTTGTTCAAATAGTTCTGTCATCAGTTCCCCTTAACTCACTTCCTTGATTTTTGTATCGAACAGAGGCGCATGTAACCCCAATTTTTGTGCTTGGGCCACCATTGACATAATATCTTGGTGCGCCAATTCGTAGAGCTTATTAATGTCTTCCAGAATAAAGTAGAGCGGCTGCATAATATCGATACGATAAGGTGTACGCATGATGTCAACCGGATCAAATGACTTATAGAGAGGCCTTGTTTCATCTATCGCCACACCTTGATCACTAGCCGAGCTTGCGCCTGATACCCTTTTTCCTGTTAGTGAGTATTGTGTCTCACCCGGCGATGATAGGATCCCACCACCATATATCCGCAAACCGTCTAGCTGCTCCAATAATCCAAATTCAACTGTAAACCAGTATAGCCTTGCTAAATACACCCTTTGTGCAGAATTTGCTTTTGCTCCCAAATTTCCGTAAGTATGAGTAAACGCAGCAAAAGCTGGGTTGGTCAACATCGCACAATGGCCGAAGATTTCGTGGAAGAAGTCGGGTTCTTGTAGGTAGTCAAACTCTTCTCTTCGGCGCAAAAAAGTAGCAACAGGAAATTGTTTATTGGCAAGCAGCGCAAAAAAACGATCAAAATTAATCAGCGCAGGCACAGCAACACATTTCCACCCCGTGGTTGACTGCAATACCTCATTAATATCCGATAGCTGAGGGGGACGCTCCTGAGGTAAATCCAACAATTCCAACCCATCAATGTAAGCTTGGCATGCACGACCTTCTATACACGCCAATTGCCGTTGTATCAAATCGTGCCAAACTAAGTCCTCTGAACAATCCCAGTGAACCACGCCCTTTTCATCTGGCTTATTAGAGACATATTTCGTTCCGCTACCCATAAGAGACCTTCATATTTAATCCTGCCTCGCCTTGGCAAATGATCAATCCACTTATTTCATGTTCGTTTCCTTTAGATTAGGCCGATTAGCGAAGACACTGATAGTGGTTCTCAGTAATGAAAACACCCACAAACGTAACAATTATTTTACACGCGGCATTTCAGCTAAAACCTTATGGGGTTGTCCAACTCAATTCATTCAACTGGTTAAAAAGAACCAATAAACAAGTAACTTAAACCCTAGACTTTGTAAAACATAAAGGACACCCTTACCGCGATTCCGTTCAAGTTATAAGTTGCCTTGCTTACAGGAGTGCACCAGAGTTAAATCACCAAACTAACATTTCATTAACAGGCACTATTGGAAATGACTGTGATAGAGAGGGATGTGTAATGCGGCAATGGTTCCAGTTTCCGATCACCGAAGGAGAAGCTTCTCGACAGGCACATTGTGACCTACCTGAAGGGACGTTCGAGCGCGAATGTGGCAGGGAAGGTTTTTTTGGTCCAGCAAGTCATATGTACCACCGCCACCCACCAACAGGTTGGATAGACTGGGACGGCCCACTTCGCCCAAGAGCCATAGACACCAACCAAATGCCCTCCGAAGGCTTATCCCCCTGGGATGCATCGCTGATTCTATTCAACAATAACCTCAAACTCCGAGTATGGCATTGTGATCATGCCATGGGAGCCCTTGCACGAAATGGCGATGGTGATGAAGTATTGTTCATCCATCAGGGAAGTGGAGACTTGTTTTGCGACTACGGTCATATGACCTTCCGAGATGGCGATTATATCGTGTTGCCAAGGGCAACAAGTTGGCGTATAGAGCCCAAGGAACCTGTCACCATGCTGCTCATCGAGGCATCAAACAGTGCCTACCAAATGGCTGAACGCGGCATTGTCGGCCAGCATGCGGTATATGACCCAGCGGTGTTGGAATACGCAAGAATCAACGATACCTTCCTTCAACAGCAGAGTGACCATCAGCAGTGGAAGGTACAACTTAAAGCCCGTAACCAGCTCAACATGATTACCTATCCTTATAACCCGCTTGATGCCCAGGGATGGAAGGGGAACCTAACCGCATTCAAGCTGAACTGGCGGGATATCCGGCCGCTGATGAGTCATCGCTACCACCTACCCCCTTCAGCACATACCACCTTTGTTGCTGATGGCTTTGTAATTTGTACTTTTGTGCCAAGGCCTATCGAAAGCGACCCAGACGCATTGAAAGTGCCCTTCTATCATAACAACGATGACTTCGATGAAGTGCTGTTCTACCACAAGGGGAACTTCTTTAGCAGGGACAATATTGAAGCAGGCATGATCACTCTTCACCCTTGCGGATTCTCCCATGGCCCCCACCCTAAGGCCTTGGCTGCCAGCATGAGTTCACCGAAAAAGGAAACGGATGAGGTCGCGGTCATGATTGATGCCCGCTGGCCACTCGACGTTGCCCCTTTGCCCGAAGGCGCTGAAAACAAAAACTATGTATTTTCATGGCGGGGCAATAACGCTGAGTAGCCAAATAAGAGATAGACTAAGGAGGCAAACGTGAAACTTGCATCACTTAACCATGGCCGAGACGGCCAACTCATTGTTGTTTCCCGTGACCTACAAACAGCAGTCCATGCCCACGATATCGCCCCGACGTTGCAGTTTGCCCTTGATAACTGGCACGAAGTGGAAGCGGATCTACAGCATTTATACCGCAACCTCAATGATGCTGTTGCACAGCACAGCTTTCCATTTAACCCAGCATTATGCAGCTCACCGCTTCCACGCGCCTACCAATGGGCAGATGGTAGCGCTTACGTCAACCATGTTGAATTAGTACGCAAAGCCAGAGGGGCAGAAATGCCCGAAAGCTTCTGGACCGATCCCTTGATGTACCAGGGTATGTCGGATGGTTTCTTGACCCCCACTGAAGACATCAAGGTTGCTGAGGAGCAATGGGGGATCGACTTTGAAGGTGAAATTGCCATCATTACCAACGATGTTGATATGGGAACCCGCACTGAAGAGGTCCATGGCCACATCAAGCTTCTGATGTTGGTCAATGATGTCTCGCTGCGCAATCTGATCCCTAGTGAACTCGCTAAAGGCTTCGGTTTTTTCCAATCTAAACCCTCTTCTGCTTTCTCGCCTGTTGCCGTCACACCAGATGAACTGGGCGACAGTTGGCATGATTACAAGCTCCATCACCGCCTTACTGTTCATCTCAATGGAGAGTTATTTGGACAGCCCCACGCCGGCACAGACATGACGTTTAATTTTGCCGAACTTGTCCAACATGTGGCAAAGAGCCGAGACATTTGCGCTGGCACCATTATCGGCTCAGGTACTGTCTCTAATATTGATCGCAGCAGCGGATCTTGCTGTCTAGCGGAACGCCGGATGCTGGAGACCTTGGAGTATGGGCACCCGGAAACCCCTTTTATGAAATTTGGCGATACCGTCAAAATTGAAATGTTCGATGATAACGGCCATTCCATTTTCGGGGCAATTGAACAGACCGTGGTCAAATATAAGCATCAATATCACGATGAGGATTTAAACCACCATAACCCGCATCATCAACAATAATTAGAAATACGATACCCAAGTCAGTTCAAGATACTTGGTTCAGCAAGAATGGCTTGGGTATAAGGCTGGACCTTGAATATTGAGCCTAAGGATACAATACTGTGAAACTGTATGACTATTATCGCTCTTCGGCGTCGTACCGGGTGCGAATTGCGCTAAACATGAAAGGATTGAGTTATGAGCAGGTGGTTATCTCCCTATTAGACAAAGAACAAAACAGTGCCGCCTACTCTGCGCTAAACCCCAATCAATTAGTTCCCGGGTTTTGTCGTAACACTGACAACTCAGAGAAAAGCTCGTCAGAAGATACAGCCGTTCTGGGACAATCTTTGGCTATCATCGAATATATTGATGAGTGTTATCCCGAGCCCCCCTTGCTACCTAGCGACCCATGGCACAAAGCCCAATGCCGAGAGATTGCCCTTATTGTTGCCTGTGATATCCACCCTCTAAATAACCTAAGAGTACTTAACTATTTAAATAGTGATTTTGGGGTCAATCAAAACGAAAAAATGATTTGGTATCACCACTGGCTAAAGCAAGGCCTTCAAAGCCTTGAGAACCTTTCTAATCGGTATAATACCCTGTTCACTTGTACTGACACCCCCTCTCTGGCCGATATCTGCTTAATACCTCAACTGTACAACGCTAAACGATTTGGCTTTGAAACCAATAATTACCCAAGGTTGCTTGAAGTCGAGCAACGTTGTTTAGCTCTAGCCGCCTTCCAAAAAGCCCATCCTGATAACCAATGAATCACAGCTCAATGAAGGAAAAAATGATGACAACCACAGAATCTTCTAATATTGGTTATCCCGCAGACAGTCAGCCTCAGTTGCTGTGGATGCCGGAGAAAGATCGCATTCACGACAGTAAGCTTTATCAATTCATGGTTGCGCTAAGTGAGAAAAAGAACACCCTTTATCATGACTACAATCAGCTGCATCATTGGAGTGTTAGCCATAGTGAAGAGTTCTGGACTATGGTGTGGGACTTTTGCCAGGTCGAAGGAGCAAAAAAGCCCCCTGTAACATTTTGCCCACCAGATAGTACTGCACCAGCGAAAGATACCCAGTGGTTCCCCCATGCCAAGCTCAATTATGCTGAGAACCTATTACGTAACTGGCGTACCCATGCTGCAGCAGATGCCATTATTTTTCACTGCGAAGGTGATCCTCAGCAACGCCAGCACCTTAGCTGGCAGCAACTCTATCGACAAACCTCGCAGGTCGCGAGCTTTCTACACCAGCTTGGGGTCAAAAAAGGGGATGTTGTCGCTGGATATCTACCTAATGTCCCCCAAACCGTCGTGGCTATGCTGGCCATCACTTCATTAGGAGCGATTTGGACCTCCACCTCACCGGATTTCGGCGCCGAGAGTGTGATAGAGCGCTTTGGCCAAACTAAACCGAAGGTGATGTTTTTCACCAAGTGCTATCAGTACAACGGCAAGGCTATTTCTTATGTCGACAAAGTCGCTGCAGTCAGTGCCAAGATTCCGGAACTCGCACATCTAGTCGAAATCCCAGCAACGCCAGAACAGATTCCACAGGACGCGGTTTCTATTCCTGATACCATCAATTATCACTACTGGACCGATATACTCGATAGCACAGTACCCTGTGAACTTGGCTTTACCCCTGTGCCGTTTAGTCATCCGCTCTATATCCTGTATTCATCGGGCACAACAGGAAAGCCCAAGTGCATCGTTCACAGTGTCGGCGGTACGTTACTCAATCACCTCAAAGAGCATCAACTACAAACGGATATTCGCACCGGTGACAAGGTTTTCTATTTCACAACCTGTGGCTGGATGATGTGGAATTGGCTGGTCTCTGGACTGGCCTCCGGCGCAACCCTAGTTCTGTATGACGGATCCCCTTTCTATCCCGATGGCAATGTTTTGTGGCAATTGGCCGAACAAGAGCAGGTAACATTGTTTGGCACCTCAGCCAAATACCTCGAGGCCTTAGAAAAGCAAGGCTATCACCCGAAGGACAATACTGACTTATCATCACTTCGTACCTTGTGCTCTACCGGCTCTGTGCTTTCGCCTGAGCAGTTTGATTATGTTTATGATTCAATTCATAACAATATCCAACTTGCCAGCATTTCAGGCGGTACCGACATCTGCGGCTGCTTTGCCATTGGCAACCCCATTAACCCGGTTTACCGAGGGGAGTGCCAAGGGCTCGCGCTTGGTATGGATGTTCAGGTATTCAATGAACAAGGCCAATCCGTGCTACAACAACACGGAGAGCTCGTCTGCCGCAACAGTTTCCCCAACCAACCAATTGGCTTTTGGAACGATCCAGATGGCAGCAAGTACCATGATGCCTATTGGAATATCTTCCCCGGAACCTGGCACCACGGTGATTATGTCAGCGTATCGAATACCGGCGGTATGGTGTTTTATGGCCGCTCCGACGCCGTACTTAACCCCGGCGGGGTAAGAATTGGAACCGCAGAAATATACCGTCAGGTAAACCGGTTGGATGCAATTAAAGACTCACTAGTCATAGGCCAAAACCAAGGCACAGATGTCCGCGTTGTCTTGTTTGTCCAACTAGCAGAAGGTGAATTGCTCACAGACGGATTGAAAACAAGTATCAAACAAAAAATCCGCGAACACTGCTCGCCCCGTCATGTCCCCGAAGTGATTATCGCGGTGAAAGATGTGCCCCGCACCAAATCAGGCAAGCTGGTTGAATTAGCCGTTCGCAATATCGTCCACAACCAACCGGTGAAAAACGTCGGCGCGCTAGCCAACCCTGAGTCTCTGGAAGAGTTTAGGGATAGGGAGGAGTTAAAGTAAGAAATTGAAATGATGACTCATTAATACCAATCTGGATAAGTCGTTGAACTATAGATTGCACAGGAAAAATTGTTGTTATCAAGGCGTAGGTTGGTATAACCATTGGTGTTGCTTTTGCCAAGGCATAAAGCAAAACGCCCATGCCGATTTATCGGTATGGGCGTTTTTAGAAGGTACTATTAAGGGCGCAGCGTTATGAGATTTCTTTCATCGCCGAAACAACCGATGGGTCATTGAGCAGATTAAATAGCATGCTCTTTGCTGATGCTCGCTGGGCGTCTGATAGCGCTTTCTTCGGGTTCTCGCGGCATAGTGTCAGTATATTTTTGATAAACTTACTGTTAGTCCCAGATAGCTCATACACAAACCTAAGCGTGTCTAGCAACTCTCCCTGAGGCAAGCTGTATACAGCCATTTCGCAGCTAAGGTTATCCATTGCAAGGAAGTTGTTCACTACCTCACGACGCTCAGCATTGAACTTCTCTTTAGCGATGTGGCCATCAATTAAAGCCTGTACTCTCTCAGCGATAGCTAAAGGCACTTCCATTGTTTTGGTTTCATGAGTCATCGTTGTTTCTCCTGCTCTAACTGGGGTTGACCTACAGCCTCGGTAATCTGGTGATACTTCGATTACTCGTATGAGTAATCAAGAATAACACTTGAATAGCATTACCTCATCTTACAAATCGCAAAACTCACTGCGTAAAGACTGTCGGCACAATTTCATTTTACAAATAAAGAGTTATAAGTTTGAGATCTTAATCAAGATAGACTCCAGCTCATCCCAAGGCATGAGTTGGTTATCAATGACCTCAAGACGGCTTTCGAACCCTTCAAGGGTCATTTGATTGACTGAGACAACGCCCTTGTTAACATTGAAGGCATGGCAGCCTTTGTTCGTATTAATGACGCCTTTCACACGCTCTGCCGTCAGGTTACAGAACAAAGAAAACAGTTGGTCAAAATCGAAAATGACCTCAGCACCAAAGAGCCAGCCACAGCTAAAGTAGCCCTGGCCTTTGTTTTCCTTGCGGATATATTTCTGATTTGGCGGCAGTTGGAACTGCGGCTCCATATCAGCATGCTCGTGATGGTGGGCTTCTATCGTTGATGCTTGATCTTGCTCTGCTCGGTCAGTATCTAGCAAGTCAATAGGAAACTCACCCTGTTTGACCAACATACTCGCCAGCTTCTTAGGCTGCTGCGTCGCCACCCAGTGTTCAAAAATTACGGCATCCACTTCATCACACTCGTCAAGTTTATTGCCTATGACAATCTCAGCCACATCGAGTTGATCATTGAAGTTCTGGTTTTCCGTATACTTTTTATTAGAGAGGTTTCGAGGATCAACCAAAGCAACAGTCGCTTTCAAATCGATGTAATCTTTAAACTGGTTAGACGTTAGCACCGAGATGATTTTATGAGGGTGACCAAGCCCGGTTGGCTCAATCAACAGTCGGTCTGGATTCTGGCGTAATAACGCGGTGATCCCGACAGAAGTCGGTACGCCGGCAGTACAACACATACAGCCACCAGGGACTTCTTTGATCATCGCGCCAGAATCAGTAAGAATGGCACCATCAATACCGATTTCGCCAAACTCATTGACCAGAACAGCCCACTTTTCATTGGCTGGTTTGTTCTTAAGCAGATTAAGGATTGTCGTGGTTTTTCCAACACCAAGAAATCCGGTGATGACATTCGTTGGTATGCGCATAATGAGTCATTTTCCGTAAACATTGACGGGAAATTTACATGAAATATGCCCACGCCACAAATCATTGTGGGGCTAAGGCTTTTGATTTATTTTAGTTTATTATCCAAGATTAGAGCGTTGGGTGAAAAGTTACCCTTTTTGAGCGCTTGCCAACCATAAATTCTGTTAAACCAAGCCATTAATGGCAATTCCGCTCACAATTTGTTTACATAACGTTTTTCGTGAGATTGCTAACACGCAAGGAGCATCTATGCTAAACCCTGCAACAGCGCAAGCAGTGATCGACCATGCCCTCTTCCTTGGCGCCGATTTTGCCGAACTGTTTATCGAACATCATCAATCTAGTTCAGTTGAACTTCTGTCCGGTGACATTGACAAGGTCAATTCCGGTATCGATTTTGGTATCGGCGTTCGCCTATTTTTCGGCCACAAAGTGCTTTACGGCTACACCAACAGCACCGACGAAGAAGAGCTAAAGCGAGTCACAGGGCTACTAGCCGCCAAAGATAAACGCGACCAAATAGTCAATGCGGGCGCACTTAACCTGAGTCGCTACCAGACCAAACATGCTTGT
Source organism: Photobacterium sp. DNB23_23_1 (assembly GCF_052873815.1). Classification (NCBI taxonomy): domain Bacteria; kingdom Pseudomonadati; phylum Pseudomonadota; class Gammaproteobacteria; order Vibrionales; family Vibrionaceae; genus Photobacterium; species Photobacterium sp. DNB23_23_1. The sequence goes on from NZ_JBNNXT010000028.1 coordinate 60,318, forward strand.
CAGCAACCTTTGAGCCAAAGCCCGAACCTTGATGCCAAAATTGCCTTCCTGCGTCAGTGTGATGCTGCCGCACGAGATGAAGATGAAAAAATCAATCAGTTCATCGGTCGTATTTTGCAACGTGAGCAACAAATCGAGATCTTCAATTCAACAGGCTTGCACATTGGCGATACCCGCCATTACACCCGTGTTGCTGCTACTGCAATTGCACAAAACGGTAGTGAGCAATCAACCGGATTTGAAGCGCCTGGCGCATTAACGGGTTGGGAATTCAATACCCACTTGGATGCCAAAGAACTTGGTCATGCCGTGGCGAAACAAGCGATGGTGAAGCTATTCGCTGAAAATTGCCCATCCGGTGAAATGCCAGTGATTATCGGCAATGGTTTTGGTGGCGTTATCTTCCACGAAGCCTGTGGTCACCTACTGGAAACCACCTCGGTTGCCAAAAAAGCCTCTGTCTTCCACGATAAGATGGGAGAGATGATTGCGAATCCCGTAGTAAGTGCGGTCGATGATGGCACCATGACCAATGAGTGGGGCTCAATCAATATCGATGACGAAGGGATGGAAACCCAACGGACCCAGTTGATCAAAGACGGTAAGCTGACTAGCTTCATGGTTGATCACATGGGCTCACTGAAAACCGGCTTTACCCCAACCGGCTCCGGCCGTCGTGAATCCTACAAATATGCACCAACCTCTAGAATGCGTAATACCTTCATCGAACCGGGTGATAGCTCTTTGGATGAAATGATAGCCAGCGTAGAGAAAGGTATCTATGCCAAGAAGATGGGCGGTGGTTCAGTGCAGCCCGGTACCGGTGAATTTAACTTTGCCGTTCAAGAAGCGTACTTGGTCGAAAATGGCCAGATCACTAAACCATTAAAATCAGCTACGTTGATCAGCACCGGTCCTAAAGTGCTTAAAGAGATCTCGATGATCGGAAGTGATTTCGCTCTGGCCGCAGGAATGTGTGGCTCTGTAAGCGGCTCGGTGCCTACCACGGTTGGCCAGCCAGCACTTAAAGTGGACAACATTCTTGTAGGGGGTAACTAATGGCGGATCAACAACAACTTCAACACGCTATCGATCAAGTCCTTGAACGTGCCAAAGCAGCAGGTGCCGAAGCCGATGTGATTGCAAGCGGCAGCAACAACTTCTCACTAAAAGCCAATGCGGGTGAGTTGGACGAGTACAAGGTGACATCAGGTCAGGTGATTGGCGTGCGTATCGTCAAAGATCAGCACATTGCTACCAGTTACTCTGAATCATTGGAGCCTGCTAGCCTAGATATGATGGTTGAGCACGCCCTCGCCAACGCCGCATTCACCAAGCAAGATCCTCATCAAGTTATCGCGTGTGCAAACAGCCAGCTTGTAACGGAATACCCTGAGATTTACCAAACAGACACAGCCACCGTTGATGACAAGATTTCTCTTGCACTGGCCTTGGAAAAAGGTGTCGTCGAGAAGCCAAACGCAACCTCCGCACCGTACAACGGTTTTGGAGAGTCAGATAGCCAGGTCATTCTTGCCAACACACTCGGTACACGTTGTTACCACCAAGAGCGTTCTACCTACTGTTATGCCTACACCTTATATGAAAAGGATGGTAAGCAGTCGATGCACGGCGGTATGTCGACGGGTCGCCGGTTCGATGAACTCGACCCACAGTACTGTATCAACCACGGCTATGACATGGCCAAAGCCCTGCTCGATGGCGAACCGGTCAATACAGGCAACTACAGTGTGCTGTTCGACCTTAACTGCCTAAGCAGCCTGTTTGGCGCGTTTGGTATGTGTTTCTCAGGCCAATCGGCCATGAAGGGCATAAACCCATGGCGTGACTCCGTTAACACCGTGGTTGCGAGTCCGTTATTAACGGTTTCAGATACGGCATATATCGAGGGTGGCTCGGCCATTAAGGCCTTCGATAGTGAAGGTTTTGCGACTTGCGATACCATTTTGATTGGTGAAGGGCAACTGCAGAGCCTACTGCATAATAGCCATACAGCCAGCTTCTTCGGTATTGAGAATACCGCCAACGGCTCTCATTCTGCCAAAGGCGGTTTGGGCGTGTCTGCCCGTCATACTGTTATTGCTACAGGGCAAAGCAGTGAAGCTGAACTGACAGGCGGTGAGTATCTTGAATTGATTGAACTTCAGGGTGTCCACTCCGGTGCTGATGCGGTAAGCGGTGACTTCTCGTTTGGTGCAAGTGGCTTCCTATGCCGAGATGGCAAGCGTGTTCAACCAGTGCGAGGGATCACAGTGGCCGGTAATTTCTATCAGATGATCAAAGAAATTGATGCTGTAGGCGATACCCTGACTCATGATCATGGTAAACATTTCTTCGCCCCTCTTATCCGCTTTAGCAAACTCAGCATCGCGGGTAAATAATGCGAAAATAACCTAATGACCACCAGCAGGCTAATTACCTGCTGGCGGCTTTAATGACGAACCTCTAATTAGAATTCACCCTTTAGAGTGACGTTGTCACCTTTTGCTTTTCTTACTAAGTAGATCGAAATAACTGTCGATTACAAATCGTGACTTTCATCACACCAATCCGGATGTTGACTTTATTCTGACTTTACCTACCAAAAAACAAGCATTTGCTGAACTTCCCATAACAATTGCTTGCAAATATTCTGATTAAATACACACATACTGAAAAACATAATAAAAGCTGCATAACGCATAAATACATCGTGCAAATTTTTGCTTTTTCTCTTGTTAAATAGAATTAGTTTGTGTAATGCTTATTCAGCATTTGTAACAGTAGTTAATATCAACCAATTATGGAGAATAATAATGAAACGTTCTATGACTCTAGTCGCTGGTCTAATTCTAAGTGCAACTCTTATGGGCTGTTCAAGCAGCGAAGAAGCTGAGCAACTGAGCCAACTAACAAATAAAGTTGATGCGCTATCTGATCAAGTTGCATCACTACAAGGTCAGCAAGATCAAATGGCCGGCGCCGTAAATGATACACGTGCTGCATCTGACGCTGCTTACCAAGAAGCAATGCGTGCTAACCAGCGTATTGATAACATTGCTAGCTCTTACCAGAAGTAATGTAAAAAGTGGCGCTACACGTGGCGCCACTTAATATTGCACTTTCAAGAAACGCGTATCGACTTAGACAATTGCATTGTCAGGATCGACCAAACCGTAGGTATTGATACTCGCCTTGCCTAATTCTGGTTCGAGGTAATTCCTGACCACATCAATCGAATCAGCCTCCCACATGCACTGACACAATGTATGCCTCTCAACCACCATCGTGGTATGAAGCCGCATTCCAGTCGGCGGATGGGTTAGCATCCCGCTAGCTTTCTGCCAAAACAATTCAGGATCCGTGATCTCATGCTGGATAACGATAAACATCCCTACTCCTTAATGCCGCTTCAACAGTTAACATATTAAATTATAGGCGAAGCTAGGATGTAGAGGTGTTTCAACTGTGAAGAGAATCAATCGGTTGGTACACATACATTAAGTTCAGGCTGCATCGAGGCCATTTTCTCTATCAAGGTCAGGCTCAAGTTTGCGCGTTTCTTTTGTGCGAAATCAAACATCACAACTTTCGCTGATCCCGACGTTGTCACCACCCCTTGCTGCTTACTGACAATTTTGTATTCCATCACGAAACTGTCTTTGGTCAATTCAGCCACTCGGCTTCCTACCAATAAGGTATCTGGATATGTCACGGGCCTACGGTATCTACTGGAGGTTTCACTGAGTACGGGGCCGGTTTGAGTCGCTTTCATTTCTTCCATCAATCCGATCCCAGCAAAATATTCCAGCCTCGCCGTCTCAAAATAACGGAAGTACACCACATTATTGACATGGTTTAGTGCATCCATCTCACCCCATGCCACCGGAATTTCAGTAACAACAGGGTAACCATCAAGTAAATTAGACATATGCTGATCCTTGCTAAATGTTATGAATGTTCTGTAAACGAAAAAGCTGTTGTGACAAACAGCAATTTTAAACAAGCGTTCGACTACTAACCTATACCCGAGATAACAAGTTTGCAACATGCGGACTTATTTCTTGTCGGTTCGGTTCATTCCCGTCATTCCCGAAAGGGATATATCCATGGTGATGAGTATCTTTTCTACAGTTATGAAAGCAGCGTGTAAATTTTCAGCGTAAGAACGGCAAAGGCCTTAATTTATAAGGGCTCGCGGCTAGTTTTACGGTATCCTAAGCCACCTTTTTCAACCTGACGAATCATGATTCATTTTTCGGCAGGTTTCAGTCGGCTTATTAGCCAGTAATAATTATCAAACATTATGCTTTACGATAACAATATTCCAGTCCGTTACCCCAAAGGGGTCTTTGCGATGGGGACGGTATACAGCTTTACCGGTGCATCCATCCTTGCATCCATCATTTTCTCATTGCTGCTCTTTCTTTCTATCGATGAAGATCCGGTCATGCAGATCTTATTCGCCGGTCTTGCCGTCATTTTCGAATTAGGAAAGTTCTTTGCTTGGTATGAATTTGGCGAGCGTAGAGCACGACGCAACTATGCTGGCGCCATTTCTGCCTTTGCTTTTTATGCGGTACTCGCTGCCATTTCAATCGGCGGCTCTGTTGGTGGTATCAATAGCGCAACCAATCAGGCCCAGAGTCATGTCAATGCTCAGCAGAGTACGGTCAACAACTATAATATGCAGATTTCTGCGATTGAAAGGCAGATCGAGCTCAATAACACGGCAGCAGAAAAATATATCGAGATGGAGCGTATCGCAACCGGTGTTGCCCGCATCCAACGTGAAAATGATGACCTACGCGAACAACAGCTCAAGCTTGCTGCAGAGCGTGACAGCTTACCGGTCGTCAACCAAGGCTCAGTGATTGGCCTTATCGACAGCCTAGCGAAATCATTACAGGTCGAAACCGAAACCGCTCAGCTAAGCTTGGTGATTTTCCTATCTGTGTTGCTAGACTTCTTTGCGGCCTTTTTCGTTGGCTTGATTGGTGAGGAGCTTCGCTTTAGAAACCAATTCCGTCGTGTCGGCCCAATTACCATAGACACGTTCACCGATAATGAAATCAAAGAGCCAGAATTACTGACAAACCAGCAACAAGATCAAGCAGCAGGCGATAGCGAGCAACCTGAACAAGCGCCAGAAACACCTGCTGAGCCAGAGGCGCCTAAATCACTGTATGAACAAGCGATCGATGCGTTAAGTACTAATCAAGTCAACTGCACTAAACGCGCCGTCACCAAATACCTGAAGACCAGTAGCGATGAGGTTGATGAAATTTTCAATCAGTTCATGAGCGAAGGCATCGTGAGCAAGAAACCTAACAACCATTATCAATGGCACGGTGTTCCGCAAAACGGATAAGCAACTACAGCTCAACAACCTCTTTAGCAAATAACAAAAAGCCCGACTTTATTTTCGTCATAAAGTCGGGCTTTTATATATCAAGCGGACGCTGTACCTCTAAAGACCTTTTCGGTATTGAGCCATCGTCGTTGGGGAAACCTCTTCATACAACGAAGTAGGTTCAACATCGCCATTCAACTGCGAGCGGAAAGCGTTGACCAAAGCTGGCTTATCCAGCCCTGTCTGAGTTGACGTTTTAATATCTCTTAGATCAACCATATACCCATCAAACAACTGTGCATGATCCTTGATAACATCCACGTTAAGGTAATTTTCTCGACTGTACAGTGAGTTATGATCACCACGCTGTTTATCAATCACGAAAGATAACTCTTTCATGCTCAGAATCGATGCTGATTTATCACACTTTCTCAGACACTTGTCATCAAAGCGCTTCTTCTTACAGCCTACCGTTTGATGGAATAAACACTGGCGACTCGTTAGCAGCATAATTGGGTGGTAAATACTGTAAAACAGCTCGAAGCCGTCAGGCTTAACGATTTGTTTAATCTGCTGCTGTTTGATCTCGTTTGAAATAAACGATCCGGCACAGTTAAACTCTTCTTTTAAACACTTCAAGCTATAGGAGTTGGTCACATTCATCTGCGGGCCAGCGATCCACTTGATACCAAGTTGTGACGCCGCAAAACCTACCCCATTGTTATTGGTCACGATTCGAACAGGCTTGATCGCTTTCAGAAACTCAACCGCGGCCTGATAATTGTCGCCAATCAAAATAGCAGGGAACCATGGGATAAGCGCAGTGTTCGAGCTAAACAGTGATACCATTTTCGCTAAATTACTGTGCATCGCTTCAGGTAGCTGATAGTACACATTCACTTGGTCATCTTGTGCCAGTGCAACATCGGCTTCTGACGAAATCAGTACGTTTAAGCTCGGGGTCGCTTTGCTGTCGTGCTGATGTGCAACCAGCTTAGGAAGTTCAACAGGGCTCACCGTTGGCCTGTTACCATTTAAGATAAAGGCAACCTGCTCTTTTATCGCCGTTTGCTCTTTATATGGGATAAACAACCCATCATCGAGTTTTGTGAGCTCAACGCTGTTAACATAATGGTCTGCATTTGCAAAGCCATTAACCCACTTGGTGACGGTTGCTTCATCTAGGCTGTGTTTACCCGCCTTGATCAATGGTGTAGACGATGTGACAGTGCAAGTTTCATCAGGCGTGGTGATAGTAACCGAAAGCAGCTCACCTTCAGAACCAGCAACAGAAACGCTCAGGGAGTTGATGCTGATATCAAGATCTTTTGTTTGCGCATCAACCGTATTGATGATCTCTGTTTTATCATCATAAAGCTTCTTTTTGACCTGCTTTACCTGCTCTGGACTGGTACAACTGTAGATCTTTGAAAAGTGATTGGCCGAATGATCGCGTGGGTTATCGATAAACATGCTTTTATTGATATCGCCCTGCAAATAAGCATTCGAAAAGTCTCGGTTAAATACGGTGTATAAACCCGTGGTATCCGTTAATACCTCGCCAGACTGACAATAGTTGTCAATTTGTTTGCGCCAGCTATCAACCACCGTATGTACATAATGGGACTTTTTAATACGCCCTTCGACTTTTAGTGAATAAACACCAGCATCAGCCAAAGCAGCCATATCCGAGTAAGCCGAGTTATCTTTCATGTTCAGCGGATAATCTTTGCCTGCATCGGTCGTTTGGTACTGATCACGGCAAGGTTGGCTACAACGGCCACGGTTACCAGAGTTACCATTACGTACCGAACTGATGTAACACAAGCCAGAAAAACCAATACAGTAAGAGCCATGTACAAACACTTCCATCAACACGTTGTGCTGATGGCCAAACTGGGCTAGGTGTTTAATTTCACGAATATTCAACTCTCGAGACAGATTCACCCGGCTTGCGGTTAATTGATGTAAGAACTTAATCTGTCCTTCGTTATGCGTATTCGTTTGAGTTGAAGCATGAACATCAAGGGTCGGAAAATGTTCTTTCAAGATATAGAACAAGCCATAATCTTGAACAATGACACCATCAACCTTGGTGTTTACCAACTTGTTTAGTAGACGAATAAGCGCAGGGATTTCACTTTCTAAAATAATGATATTCAGTGTAAGAAAGATCTTACAATCATATTGATGGGCAAGATTGATGATGCCGTTGAGGTTCTCGAAAGTAAGATTCGTTGCACGGTTTCGGGCATTGAAGTTATCAAGTCCACAGTAGATTGCATCTGCACCAGCGACAATAGCCGCTTTGATCGATTCAATATCACCACCCGGTGCCAACAGTTCGAATTGGTTTTTATTCACAACAGTACCCACTTGCCAACCACATCGTCAAAGGGGGCGTATTCTACGTGGTACGGCGCTAAAATTCCATTAATAGCACTGAGGTTATTAATCGACGTTAGCTGTCACTGTCATGATCAAAGCACTGTTGCTTCAGCCATCGCCCCAGTCACAACTCGTGACTTGCTTTTTGCGCTAACACTGAACGCACTTCAACCAATGACAGGAGCTTGGTCATACCTTCTATGTCTGCAGGAGTGGCAATGGGTTTACTCATTGTCGGGAACCTTATTGCCGTTTTTTCAATTTGTGTTTTTCAGGCAACCAACCGCCGTGCTAATCTTGCTTCCTTTTTGTTATCGCAGTAGCAAACAAGAGTTGCTAGAGGGGTTAAAATGACATGCAGCTGTTCTGGCTGACGAAAATTGAAAAAACAAGCTATCAAGGGTTAAATTAGGAACGAATATGTCAGCTTTTGTACTCTCTCAAATCATGATCGGCTTTGCTGTTTTCTTTGATCTGATTTCTTTTCAATTTAAAGACAAAACAAAGATCATCAAATGCTTTGTATGTGCTGTTACCCTAATTGGTATCCACTTTGCGCTACTAGAACAATGGACGGCAGCAGGTTTAATGGCGCTGGGGGCCATTCGTTACACAACGAGTCTATATACGAGCTCTAAGAAAATGGCTGGCCTTTTCTCATTCTTCACACTCATCATTACTTATATGACGTTTGCTGGATTAACGAGTCTTGTGAGTTGCGCTGCAGCACTGTTTCAAAATGTGGCCGCGTTCTCTAAGCAAGACAAGCAATTAAGACAACTGATGATAGTCGGTACAAGCTTATGGCTGACCCATAATATCCTTATCGGTTCACCCTCTGCGGTCGCGCTAGAAGCACTCTTTCTTACGAGTAATATAATTGGCTATTATCGCTACTACATCAAGACAACGTCAGAAGCAGCCAACCCAATGTAAAAAAGGGCCTATACCCAAGCTACTTAGGTATATAGGCCCTTTTCGAATAGTAATGTCAAGCTGTTGCCGAGTCTGCTCTAAGCTTAACCATTTCAAGAATGGCTGAGATTGGAACAATTGGCCCCATCATATTAACCCGCAGCGCATCACTGCCAGATGCATAATGCAGCTCAGATGCGTCATAAGAGGAATAGTTATACTTGTAGTTAAACTTCCCCGTTGCGATATGTAACAGATCGAATTCTTTTCGATGGCAAGAGATATAAGCACGCCAGTACATCGCATCCACAACTTCTGACGGGCGCTCTGCACGAATAATAAATCGCCAGCTTCCATCCTCACCGTAGAAGTCCAAAGGAAAAGTATTTTTTGTTTTTCTTTTGCTAAACAAAGTCTATTTATCCACTTAACCATCCCATCAATTTAATTATGCAAGGATTGAAGCAGAATGGAAGAGATTACCGTTCAAAACCGTCAATTTTGACATAACTGTACAATTTTCGACGCCTTTTATTTAATGATATTCAAAAACGCCCGTGCCATTAGGTATCTATACAGCTAATCTCAGCCAGCCTTTAATACATACTTGTTTATATACACAAGAGTCAACACTGGTGGCACCCATGAATATCAATAGAGCCATTATTATTAGTAATGTATATTTCATATACACCCATCACTTAACCCATTGATAGTAAGCGCCCCATAAACACCGCATTCTAATAGCCTCAGTCCCCAATTATGATCTTACTTCACCAACACGGAGGTAAGATCATGGCTAAACGACGCAGTGACCAGGAATGGCATGCATTATTCGAGCAATACGAAGCGAGCGAACTCACTCAACGTGCCTTTTGTGAGCAGAACAATCTCAGTCCATCGACCTTTTTCGCTAAGCGGCAACGGCTACAGCAAATAAGTACCAACCAACACAGCGGCTTCGTTAAAGCACAATTAATCGAAAAGACCACCCACTATCAATCGGTGCACACGCCAGTAGCGAATATGACACTCTCTTTGGGTGAGGTTGAACTCAGCATACCGCCGGGTACGCCAGCTTCCTATATTGCGGAGTTGATTGGAGCGCTATCGTGAAAAGAATGCTCAGTGCGCCAAACATCTATCTGTATCGAGAGGCTGTCGACTTCCGCAAGTCGATTAATGGTTTAGCTGCCATCATTGAATCTGAGACCGATCTGCCTCTAGGCTCAGGCTCCTTGTTCCTCTTCACCAATAAACAACGTGACAAAGTTAAAGTACTGTACTGGGATAAAACTGGCTTCGCACTCTGGTATAAGCGCCTTGAAAAAGCCAAGTTCAAATGGCCCTCGAAAGAGAAGAATGCGGTCTTCAGCTTGAGCGATTTTGAGCTTGATAGGTTGCTCTCTGGCTTCACTATTATTGGCCACAAAGCGGTTGAAATACACGATTTTACAATGAGTTAATCATAACAAAAGGCTTATCTATCAGGCTTTTATCATGTGCGTTTAGTATAATAAATGCCATGAAAACGACACCTAACATTAACCCAGAAAGCCAAGATGTTGCCGAGCTTCAAGCGATGGTAAGAGCATTGATGGCTGATAAATCTTCCTTGATAGAGCAGTTCAAGCTAGCGCTTGAGCGCCAGTTCGCAAAACGCTCAGAGGCCCTAAAGCCTTACGATGAGGCGCAAGGCGACCTGTTTAACGAGGCAGAGTCTGAGTTAGTGAAAGAGGAAGAGACGCAAGTCACTTCACC
>NZ_JBNNXT010000029.1:0-68770 GCF_052873815.1 Photobacterium sp. DNB23_23_1
TAGGGGTAGAGAAAAGCTTGGGGAAAAGGGCGTCCGGTTAAACGCGGAATGGGTGTCCGGAATCAGCGGAATACGCACCGGAGCAAACCGGACACCTATTCCCCCCCTGTGTCAGCATAGTTGTCGCCTATTAATTTGACCTATTTAAGGAGACAGCATGTCAAGGCCTGCAATTGATTTAGAAGTAAGGTGCGTATTCCGTATGCGCCCCATGATCCCACGAGGCGCATACGTTTCTATTGGGGCGATCACGGCAATAACATTGCAGCCATGCGTGGCGCTTGGCCTGAAGCACGTAAGCCGTTTTTAGAGAACATTAATAAACACATTAATCATAACCCGATGGCTAAAAAGAATGTCATTGAAACTTATGCTTGGTAATGACCATTAAGTCTTTTAAATACAATTGGATAGGCTGCTACTCTATGGTGAATGGAGTAGCAGCTTTTTTCTTACTTAGTAAAAATTTAGAAATACACAACTTAGTATTTGTTAACTCTGTTTATGATTGTTGTTAATTACCACTCCAGAGTCGGCAACATATACTAGATGAGTATTACGGTCATTCGGTCGTCTATGCAACTCACTCTATTAATGGAGAGATATAATGAAATATGCAGGTTTTCAGACATTTACCACAGAGCAGAAAGACGGAATTCTTACCGTTACTTTTGATTTTGGTACTGTAAATGTTCAGGGGCAAGAAATGCTCGCAGATTTGAACAGTCTGGCAATGAGACTTGAGCGTGATCGTGAAACCAAAGTTGTTGTCTTCCAATCTGCAAACCCGGAAGTGTGGGTATGTCACTACGACACAGAACTACTTAAAGATATGTCTACTGAGGCAGTATCGCGTGAGGAAGTACAACTTCTAGATCTGCAAGCGGTATGTGAACGAATCAGTAAAGTGCCACAGGCAACCATTGCTAAACTAGAGGGCTTTGCTCGTGGGGGCGGCCATGAACTAGCACTGGCACTTGATATGCGTTTCGCTGCACGAGGTAAATTCAAGTTTATGCAGATGGAAGTGGGTATGGGTATCCTGCCATGTGGTGGTGGTGCATCGCGCATGGCTCGCCAGGTTGGCCTTGGCCGCGCCCTAGAAATTGTCTTGAGTGCTCGCGATTTTGACGCAGATGAAGCAGAGGCATACGGCACTATTAACAAAGCACTAGAGCCTGATGAGATTGGCCCTTATGTAGATGCACTTGCGCAGCGTATCTCTAAATTCCCTGCTGAATCTATCAATGTATGTAAGCAGATGGTTTACGAATCAATCGACAAGCCTATTGATGAAGCGCTGAAAGCAGAAGCCTACTGGCTATACCAAGCAACAAGCAAAACCGCAGCGGTTAAGCGTTTCCAAATCGCAGATGACCAAGGCTTAGAGCACGATATGGAGAACCAACGTAACTGGGAACAACTGGTAATGAACGTTCAGGACATCAACTAATGGGTAGTCAAGCCAACAAAGATACGGTCAAAGCATTTTTTGATTACTTTTCTTTGGCAAATACTCCACAAGCCCTTGGATTACTAGCCGATGATGTAACTTGGCAAGCGATGGGAACAGAGGGTGGTCCTCCAATGTCTACGCTAATGGACAAAGACGGGATCGGAGAGCTTATACAGGTTGTCTCTGAGATGTTTCCTGATGGCTTAGCGTTCACATATGTGGGCTGGACAGCTGAAGGTGACCGAGTAGCGGTTGAAATGGACTCTTATGGTGTAAAAAGTAATGGGACTATCTACAACAATCCTTACCATTTCTTGGTCACATTTTCTGATAACAAAATCATTGGGCTAAAGGAGTATATGGATACACTTCATGCTAAGTCTGTCTTTATTGATGACATTTAGAGATATAGGCTCCTGTAAAATATAAACAGGAGCTTTTTCGTGTAGTTGATGAATGTTTTCCATACTTTTGTGTAATCCAAATTATCTGAGCTAGAACAAATGTTCTAGCTCATTTCTGTCCAAAACTGAGTTAGCGACAACTATCAGACCCTGAGCCTGTTCTTTCGTTATGTAAGCCACATCCCTTAGTGACCGCGTAACAATGCCATATCTCTCATTTTTAACAAATGTTATCAACACGGTATAAATTGACGGATTTTGGAAAAGGCTTTTTGGAATATTGATGAGTTGCTATTTTTTTTCGTTTATAAGTTGCTGATTATAATTAAACTATTTCATTTGCAAGTGGCGTGGCCATCTGGAAGTCCTTCCGGCTTTCTTTGGGCATTTCCGGTTTATTACCTTCTTTCCCAACAACATCTATCACAATAGAGGTATTTAGCTTTACCGTTATATACTTTAGTATATAACGGTATTTTTGCTTTGAGGGTATTGAGATGAAGTGCTGGAAGAGGCGAGTAGTCGCTGTTGCTATGTCAGTGTTGTCTTTCTCAAGTGTTGCAGTTGAGAAGGTAACCGTATTTGCTGCGTCTTCGTTGACCAACGCGATGAACGAGGTTGTGATAGCCTACGAGCGAAAAACGGGCGATAAACCGACGGTTTCTTATGCATCCTCTTCAGCGCTTGCGCGTCAAATAGCCCAAGGGGCTCCGGCTGATATTTACCTTTCTGCCAATGAAAAGTGGATGGACTATCTCTCGGAACAAGGTGTCATTGACCCCTCCACAAGGAAGCCTTTGCTGCATAACAGCTTGGTGATGGTTGCACCAAATGATTACCCACAACAAAATATTGCGTTGAATGCTTCATGGGATATGGCAAAAGCATTGGATGGAACTCGCCTTGCCGTTGGTGATCCAAACCATGTGCCGGCAGGGATATACACGAAAGAAGCGTTAGAGCATATCGGTTTATGGCAACAGGCAGAACGTCTATTGGCAAGAGCGAACAATGTACGTGGCGCACTGTTGCTGGTAGAAAGACAAGAAGCATTGCTCGGCGTGGTATATAAAACGGATGCACTGATTTCCAAAAAAGTGAAGATTGTTGCTGAGCTTCCACCCGCGAGCCATACCGCGATCACATACCCTGTTGCCATGGTGAAAGGGCGTCAGAGTCAAAGTGCAAAAGGTTTTTATGATTTCCTTAATTCGGAACAGGCGGCTGCCATATTCAATGCGTATGGCTTCGGCGACATTCGTATCAGGGGTATCAATTAGTGTTAACCGAATATGAGGTTCAAGCGTTACTGCTTAGCTTAAAAATTGCCAGTGTTGCGGTGGTTGTTAGTTTACCCTTCGGTATTCTGTGTGCGTGGTTACTGGCGCGCTGTCAATTTGTAGGGAAGTCATTACTTGATGGCCTGGTGCATTTGCCTTTGGTACTCCCACCCGTTGTTATCGGTTACTTGTTACTGGTGGTGATGGGGCGTCAGGGCATTATTGGTAAAGCGCTATATGAATGGTTCGGCCTGACATTCAGTTTCAGCTGGCGCGGTGCTGTGTTAGCTGTTGCAGTGGTTTCCTTTCCGCTAATGGTGCGTTCAATCCGTTTGGCGCTTGAAAGTGTTGATTACAAACTTGAACAGGCAGCCCGAACGCTCGGGGCCAGCCCGATAAAGGTGTTTTTTACCATTACCTTGCCACTGACATTACCGGGGGTTTTGACTGGGGCTATTTTGGCCTTTGCCCGTGCACTGGGAGAGTTTGGTGCAACCATTACGTTTGTGTCGAACATCCCGGGAGAAACTCAAACTATACCCTTGGCAATGTATTCATTCATTGAAACCCCAGGTGCCGAAGATCAAGCTGCTCGGTTATGCGTAATTGCTATCGTGATTGCTTTGGTATCGATACTTGCTTCTGAGTGGTTTTCTCGGGCCGCTCGGCAGCGATTGGAGGCCAGATGATTTCTATCGATGTACAGCAGAAACTTGGTGATCTTGATTTGGATGTTCAGCTTGAATTACCTCTGCAGGGAATTACGGCTATTTTTGGTCGCTCAGGTGCGGGTAAGACATCGCTCATCAATGTTCTTAGTGGTTTGACGATGCCAGATTCTGGCGCTATTTCACTGGGTCAACATGTGTTGTATAACCAGCAATTAGGCATAAACCTACCTCCAGAAAAACGCCGTATTGGTTATGTGTTTCAGGATGCAAGGTTGTTTCCTCACTATACGGTAGCGGGTAATCTACGGTATGGCTGCAAGGGTGAAAATTTGGAACAATTTCATTCTGTCACTCAACTGTTGGGGGTAGAGCGACTGCTGAACCGTTATCCGGCTTCGTTATCTGGCGGAGAAAAGCAGCGGGTGGCAATAGGTCGCGCATTACTGTCCAACCCGTCGATGTTGTTAATGGATGAGCCATTGGCGTCACTCGATCTACCGCGCAAGCAAGAGTTGATGCCGTACTTGGAACGCCTTGCCAAAGAGGTCAAAATCCCGATTGTTTACGTTACCCACAGTCTGGATGAAATTTTACGCCTAGCGGATCATATGGCGATGATCCATCAAGGAAAGGTGGTGGCTTCGGGCCATATTAACAGTGTTTGGGGATCGCCTGAGATGCGGCCTTGGCTACCGGCTAAGGAACAAAGCTCGTTACTTAGCGCTCGTGTCAATCATCACCACCCTCACTATGCGTTAACACAGATAATGCTCACCCACGATGCATATTTGTGGGTAAATCGCTTGCAGAGTATGCGAGGTGAGTGGGTTCGGGTACGTGTTCACTCTAACGATGTTTCACTGACCAAGGTGAAATCAGAGCAAACGAGTATCCGAAATATACTGGCAGCTAAGGTTGATAAAATTCACTCGGTAGATGAGCAAGAGCGGATTGAAGTTCGTTTAAAGGTAGGTGAAGCTCAACTGTGGGCCAATATCACGAAGTGGGCGGCCGACGAACTTGATTTGTCTATTGGTGATAAAGTTTTTGCCCAAATCAAAGGTGTCAGTGTTACTCAAGAAGATCTAGCAACCATGTAACTATATTCAGTTAGGATTAACGTTTGAAAGTACCAGCTATTGTTGGTACTTTTTTGTTTCTAATTGATCTTAGTCAATCATAAAAAATTGATAAGTATAATTTTTTATTTCAATTATTTTTATATTTTTGTTGTTGATGCTTATTTTGAAAAATATAATTTATTTGATGTGTCAAAGTTGAACCTTTAATTGTACATGTGAGTTAGCATATGCATGCATTATTGTTTACTTATTCTATTAGCGGATGGTTCTTATATTTCATTGGCTTAAGTTGGATATTGACGTTCATTGAGCAGTTTTTCTTTGTTAATTGTTTGTCAGGTTCTTGAGAATATCAGCGTTGCATATTGAATGATTAAGCGGGGAGTAAGTATAGTGTGCTTCGTAAAAAGCGTGAAGCAAATTTATTTATTGTGTTTTATTAGGCTAAATTAGTACTACATCTATTATATTATTGAGCCTAATAAAATACACCAAATGTCAAATAAGGTGTGTTATGAAAGTTGTACCCATATTAGCGTTGTCAGCATTGTTATTGTCTGGTTGTGGTGGTTCCTCATCAGGCACCGATAACACTGAAAATACAGTCCAGCTGCCTGAGGATAGTGGTGATACAGGCACTAACCCTGGTGATGATAACAATACCGGTGGTGATGAAGGCAATACTGATCCTGATCCAGGCCCTGGAGATACTTTTGCAGAGCAGATGCTGTATGCGGTGAACCAAGTACGTTCAGAATCTCAGAACTGTGGTGGTGAAATTATGCCAGCGGTAGACGCGTTGGAGTGGGATCTTGACTTGCAAGATGCGGCATACCGTCATTCCAGTGATATGGCCAACAATAACTTTATGAGCCATACGGGTTCTGACAATAGCTCACCTGAAGATCGTATCAATGCAACCGGTTATTCATGGTCAACATGGGCTGAAAACGTTGCTGCAGGACAAAAAGATATTGATGCAGTAATGACTTCTTGGATGAACAGTTCGGGTCACTGTAAAAACATTATGAATGGCAGTGTAACCGAAATGGGAGCCTCTTTTGTTGAAAACTCTGACGCATCATACGGTATTTACTGGACTCAAGTGTTTGCTAAGCCGCGCTAACGTCATGGTTGAATAAGCAATATACTTAGCCGCCAATTATGGCGGCTTTCTATATTGAACGGATGATAGAAATATGTCCTACTAATCCATGATTTAATTCGCATCCGTGTAATGGTCACAGTTGCAATCCATTCTTTTGTTACGCATCTCGCCCATAAAAAAACGTCGAACATTGGCTTTCATATAAGTCAGCCCCATTTTAATGAAGCCGTCTTGCTCAAGGCGACGAGGGTCAAACCAGAAACGAACAGGGATCATTCGGTAACGCCATGTTTTAGCCGCGCGGTTGGCATAATCACAGTCTTCGCAAAGCGCGATGCTTGGGTCAAAGCCGCCAATCTCGTTGTGAACGCGTTTGGTCGAAAACATGCAGGCACCAACAGCGGTAGGGAAGAAAAACGAAGTGCTAAACAGCCCTGCATTGAATAGCGCATAGCCCACCTTGTAACTGAACGACAAATCTTTGGCTTCCATGTAGGATCCGGCCACTTCGAGTTTTCGGCTTTCCAATTCATACAGTGCATTGGTTAAGAAAGTCGGGCTTAGCCGAACATCGGCATCAAGGAATAATAGCCTTTCATATTTGGCGAGTTGAGCACCGGTATTACGGCCAAGGCTGGTCCCTCGTTGATTCATTTTATGAACAGCCAAGCTGGGTAAAGCCTGTTCGAACCCCCTGGCGACTTCACAAGTGTTATCGTCGCTGTTGGAATCGACCACGATAACCTCGTACTGCTGGTGGCTTTGTTTGCTTAAGTCTTCCAGTAGGCGGCCAATGCGTTTTTCTTCATTCAGTGTGATGATCACAATACTTAAAGGGGTCATAACTATCTCCGGTATTCGTATTAACTGAAGATAGTTTGCAAGCTTTTGGTTGAATTAATTCTGAGGGCGATATTCATAGCGTATTCATATTCAGGTTATCGCTAGGAGTGGCGTTGATAAAACAGTCGTACTTTATCGATTAACCAATCCGGGTCATCGGTTGGTAGATCATGACCGGCAGTTGGGTGGAGCAACAATGGTATGTGCCAGGTTTTAGTTAACACCTTACTGCATGAGATATCGACGAGGGCATCATTCTGGCTGCCAATAAGCAGGGTTTGCGAGGCGGGATTGCCGTGATACTGATAGCGGCTGGCTGCATAGAGTTGGCGTAGCGCATTGGACGCTGAGACTGGGTTGGTGTGACGCCAGTCTACCCAACTGTCTATGATCTCGGTGGATGATAGGTGGGTGGTCATATTAAAGATCAGTGCTTCGCGTTTCGCTTCCGACAGAAAAAAATACCGCAGTATATTGCTGTACTGTTGCCATTTAAGCCTATTGGTGAAAGGGGAGTAGTTACTGAGACTGGCGTTTATTAGTATGGCGGAATGGATACTTTGCGGGAACTTTTGTATCCATTCCAGCGCAATCATTCCTCCCATTGATATCGCAATGATATCAATGTCTCCCTTTTCCATTTGAGCTCGAGTTGTTTGTGCTGATTGAGCTTGGTAGTTAGTCAATTGGGTATGAAGGTCGTCTACCATGTCAGAGATGTGAGTGGCCGATTGCTCGTTATGTCGGGAGCCGTTTCCCGCAATATCAAAGGCGATGATCTCTCGCTGAGGAAAAGCAGCTTTTAATTTCTCAGTAAATATTCCCCAATGACGAGTTTCTCGTAATAGACCCCTGATTAACAAAATTGGTCGGTTAGTATTTTTGGGAAATGGGCTCATAGTAACGTCTTGGCTATTGGATTAGGTTGTCTTGGTTAGATCGTGTGGATACCAGAGCGATTTTGCTTGCTGGGAAAATGCATCATTTTGCTCGCTCAAGTACCAATGCTGGTATGAATAGGTCGCATTCATTAGAAACTCGTTTAACGTTAAGTGAGTTCGCATCACACGCTGGATCCTGTGTGGTTTTACTGGGTGAAAAGGTCCAATACGGTCGAGGAGCTGCAGTGGGTTTTTTCGAACCCATCGCCAAGATCCCATCTCAAGTGTAATCGGGAGTAGGTGCTGCTGACGACTCTCGGTGATGTCATACAAGTAATCCCATAAGTCGCCATGGCAAGTGTAATGCTTAGTTTGGGGCTCAAACACATAATTCTGGTAGGGAAAGGCATTTAAAAATAGCGCCCTTAAGTGGTACAGCGCCCCAATTTGAGCAATGGGCGTAAGTTTGCTTTTGGCATAGGGGAACCATAGGCGATCTCTTGTTCCAAATCCTGAATGGCAATCGAGAGCGAGGGTCAACGGGCTGGTTTGGGTCGCGAGAAGCACCTCATTAATCAGTGTTTGGGATTCTACTTCCATACCGTCAGCCGCTTTACCACGATACCAAGGGATGAATTTTGATATCCGGTGACCGCCAACAAGCCACGCAGTAGACTCTTTACTGTCCACCGGTGCGTTCCTCATTAAATCGACATGATTACCGTTAGAGCGATAACGCTTTGCCATACCGACAGGGTTTAACAGAGGAATAAAAATGAGCTTAATACGGCGTAATTTCTGTTGTAAAGCTTCGTCCCAATGAAGGCGATGGCATAGGCTTTCTAGTAGAGATATAACGACTTGGCTACCGATACGCTCGAGGCCGTGTACGCCGCCAACGAAAAATAGACACGGTGAGTAGCTTTCAATAGCACCAAGGCTGATTTTATAGATGGGCAGCGGGAAATTATCAAGTTCCGCATAGTTCGTCACTTCCGTTGAGTTACCAATGTGCTTTAACGCTGGAATAGAATGATCAATGATGTTTTCGAGCCGCCTGAGCTCGGGTAATCGCCAGTATATACCTTCTTTGCTCAATGCTATGCACTCCTTGGCCTTTGGTATTACTTTACGCCCACTGTTTTACACCTAGATGTCATTATAGGAAACGAACTAGAGCATATTGATCATTATACCAACCTACATAAATATTTGATCAGTCTTGCTGGTTAAAACCGCTGTTCTCTGCGTTAAATATTTTGTAATTAGAGCCACTAGTTACTGCAATATCTGCCTTGATAACAACGATTTTTCCAGTGCAAATACTTGATCAACGACTTATCCAGATTGGTATTATCACCAGCTTGGAGGTGTGGAGAGAAAGCATCAATGCGATTGGCTGAATTTCTTTGCTGATTCTAATTGATATTCTTCAACATCATGAATCCATCTAGGGCGGTTAATAAACCGAGCGATAGCAAGCGATGGCAGTAAAAAAACAAACAACGGTAATGCTTCATGTAAATACGTATTGGCGAGTACCTCTTCATGAGTGAAAAAGTTCAACGCAGCCAGCAGGCAAAAGATGAAGCCAAGCACAACCAGAACAGCGGAGATAACTAAGCCGATGCCTAGTAAGTCCCTTAAGTATAATTTATACGCATCCATATCCATTTCCTCATACAAATGATGGGTAAAAATATACGCTTCTTATTGCTCTTGGTTGTGATGTTGATCACGTATAAGGCAAGGCTGAATGAAAGTTGAGAATAGATTGATTTATGGCAAATTCAGTTATTGCCATAATAAAAACGGTGTTCAATATTTTATTGAGCAGTATTCGTTTTGATTGTACCCCTTATTATCATGGGTAAAAGACGGCATTTCTTTTATCTACAATGCCCACTTAAAAGCACGATAAAAGCTCGCTTTGCCATTAGTTTCGATGTTGTGGCCATGAGAGAGAATAATTCGGTCAAATGGCCAGGTTAGGATTTCCTGCAGTGACTGCCTTAACCGGGTTTTATTCTGAAAAGTCCAACGCCAGTAAAGCGGCATGCCGGGATGCTGATAACAGCCATTGGCCAGTGCCAAAGCCATAGTAAACAGATTCGAGGTTGGGCGAAACCAAGCCAGAGTATCACCAACGATTAATGTGTTTGAGAGGGGATCGCAGAAGATCACTTCTTCCATCCGATCACTCCCTCTTAACAGAGTTTGATACAGTTGGTGCTGCCATATTTTAGGACTTTTGGCACTGAGGGCATCATCAAAGACAAGGTCGGTTCGTTTATTTTGCAGGCCCGGGGGAGCAAAGAAATAAGCTTCGGGATAGGCGAGCCACCATTCTGACAGGAATAAATGATGGTTCATATTTGGGGTCACGATGGCCTGAATTGCGCCCAGTTGGCTTAACTCAAGCTGTAGCGATGTCGTTAGTTGGATGGGGGAGTGAATAAGTAGCTTATCATTTTCAAGCCGTATTACCGTCATCCTTGCACCAACAGGTATGCCATTCAATTTGAATGGCATATCTTGATACCAGAGTCGATCCTTACTCCATTCTTTCATTGGTTATCCTTAACCAGCAGATGGTGTGGCTAGAAGCCCATTAATTTGAGTAAATTTTCTGCCGTTTCAATAGCTTGTTGACGGTTAGCAATATTGAGTTTTTGGTACAGGTTCCGTATGTGTGTTTTGATTGTCGTAGAGGCGACATCAAGCTCAGAAGCAATTTGCTCATTACTGTAGCCCGTATAGATCAATCCCAGTACTTGCCATTCACGTTGAGTTAGCGGGCTGGTTCGTATAAGTTCTGGAACATTAGGTAAGTTGAGCAGCTTTTCAACGAAGTTTTCGTCAAAGTGCACAGAGCGGTTACGCTCTTTGCTCGTCATCTCACGAAGCAGTTGACGGGCACGGTGTAGTTCTAGCTCATTAAGTGCTTTAGTATCAACCAATTCTTGGATCAGATCGCAGATCTCGCTTCCGTCACAAAGAAAAATGCCTACCATGCCAGTACTGTTCGTTAACTCAAGAGCTTGCTTAATTTGAGTTAGGGCGAGTTCTCTATTTTCTTGACGTTTACTTAGTACTGCTTGTACCACAAGGTTACGGTTTTTGTCTGTGATCAGATTATGTTTATTGCAGCTGTCATCTAACATGCTGAAGATGATTTCAGCACGCTCAAATTCGCCGGTATTGACACAAGCACGACCAATATTACGCCATTGCAGCTGTTGAAAGTGATTACATGCTGCTTCCGGTTGCTCTGCATGAACGAGCCATTGTTGTATGCTGTCTATGTCCCCCGTATTTTGCCAAAACAGCAAATTGGCTAAGTCAGTATTCGCACGCCAGTCGATGTGATAGACAGAGCGGCTCATTAGGCTGTTGCAAAGATCAAGATAGCGACTTGCTTTATCTTGCTCACCACGAGTTATGGCGATTCGAGCGAGCATGGAATAGGCGTGCAACGACTTGGTCTCGTCATACGGGGCAAGTACTTCAAGGCTTTTCAGTGCAGCTTCTTCTGCTTCATCAAGGCGATTCCAACACCATAGAATTTGGGCGCGCAGGCGCAATAGGAACTCGTGCAACGGTACTTGTTGTAGGTGTTGCTCTTTGACCAGTTTGAAGGCCTGCTCTAGCAATTCATAGGCATTCTGAACATAACCTTGAGCCAGTAGGATTTCAGCCTGTTGGAGTAGAGCCCATAGCGCCTGATGATAGACATGGTATTGGCGAGCCATCTTTTCGGTTTGCTGCATCATTGGCAACGCGCGGCTTAGATTACCCAAACAATGGTGTACTTCACCGACAACCGAGGTTGCAACGATTCTGCTACGATAGGTTGTCGAAGGCAATTGGCCTAGTGCTTGCTCTGAAAGGATCAGGGCATCATCGGGCTTACTTTGGTTGATCGCAACTTGAGCGCGTAGTGCATTAAATTCACCTTGCAGGGCGTCATCAAGCTCAATATCACGTTTAGCGAATTCTTTTTCCGTTTCCTGGATCATATCGCCCACATCATTGTATAGGTGCTGGCTTTGCAGCAGCCACATATGAAGTAGATTTAGGCGAGGCTGGGCGTAGAGTTCTTCGGTGTCGATATTTCCCAAGGCATCTTGAAGGAGCTTCATTTCACCATGGTGGAACATCTCCCAGCCAAAATCACACAGAATATGGATAACAAGCGCTGAATCTTCACATTTTTGTGCATGAAGCAGTGCTTGCTGTGGTGAATTTTGCTTCAACCAAGCCTTGGCCGCCAGCGCATGCAATTCAGCCCTTTGCTGAGGGATTTGGGAATAGCGCTGATGGCGGAGAAACTCAGCAAATAGGTTATGGAAGCGGTACCAGTTGTTATCACCCTCAAGTGTGTTGAGGAATAAGCCAAACCGGTTGAGTGACTCAAGAACAGCCAAGGCGTCACTACGCCCAGTCAGATCGGTCACAAGTTGCGCATTGAACATATCAAGTACAGAACATTGCAACAAAAATTGCTGGGTTTCATCGTCTAACAGATCAAACACTTCTTCCGCAAGGTAATCCCACAGGTGGCCACGGTTAAAGCTCGCCATTGATTCGGCAGATTCAACCAGGTTGTGAGGTTTTTGCTGGGCGTGTAGTGCGATTAGTTGGAGTGCGGAAGGCCAGCCTTCCACTTGCTGGTGGAGTGACTTTAAAACATTGGCTTCGATGTTTTCGCCGATACGTTTGTCGAAAAAGCGGGTTGTTTCTTCTTCATCGAAGGCAAGCAGATCGTTATCTACCTCAATCAGCAGATCGCGAATGCGCAGGTTTGCCGTGCCTAGCGGCGGCAGAGTGCGGCTCGTAACCACTAAGGTAAGGTTGTCTGGCATATGCTTGAGAAAGAATCGTAAGCCGTCATGAATATCGTCATTATTGATGAGGTGATAATCATCAAGCACGATGTAAGTTTGTTCATGGTACTCAGCCAGTTCGCCAAACAGCTCGCTGAATAGAGTCGATAAACATGCAAACTGGCGGCGTTCAGCCATCGCTTGAGTCTTCAAGCAAGCGTTGTTAGTCGCTTTGTTGATGTTTTGTAGTAAATAGTTCACAAAACGGAAGGTATCGTTGTCATTTTCGTCGATATTAAACCAACCGGTATGCGGGTGCTCGTTCAACCATTGGGCTGCCATGGTGGTTTTACCATAGCCCGCTGGTGATCGAAACAGCACAAGACGGTAAAAAGGGGCCTGCTCTAGCGTTTCCAGCAAACGGGGACGCAGTATCGCATTATGAAGGCGTGCCGGACGAGTTAATTTAGATGGTATCCACATAGTCTTGCTATCTTATTGTAAGGTTTCAGTTCCATTGTCGCTCAGGAGCGTTGCTCTGAATTAATCATGTTATCTGAGCTGTTATGCCATGTAATCTAGGTAATAGTTGCAAATAATTTCAGTATGGCACTTGATCTAGCTGATAACTTTGACAGCGCATTAAGTTGAATTCAGCAAAAGTTGTCAACTCATCCCTATATTTATGACACAGTTCACATATCTTTAATTTCCCACCAACTTATATCTATTCAATTGCACATGGGAATGTAGTCTGTATCTGTGACTTAAAATGCATATGGAAGGGCGTTTTAGTCTTTCTACACCCCAGAATGTTGCATCTTGTCACAGAAAGTGGGGGAGATTCATAACTACGCCCCTCCCACTCATCCCTACTCCTCCCCAACTCGGGAGGATGTTGGCGCTGATAAATACAGGCAATATTGTCAGCAGTTGGAAATAATCCTAGAGCGAGATTGAACCATGCCTAAGAATGGTCAGACACAACAATTTAATAAAGCAGCTTTCCAAGCGGCAGTAGAAAAACACCTAACAACAACTTACGCATCAACAGATGAAACTGCGACGGCTCGCAGTTGGTATTTGGCAATGGGTAAAGCACTGGCTGAAATCAGCACTGGCAACCTATTGGCCACTGAAAAGAATCTTGCTGAGCAGAAAGCTCGCAGTGTGAACTATCTTTCACTGGAATTTCTGATCGGCCGCCTAACAGGCAACAACCTAATCAGCATGGGCTTATACGAAAACGTTGCTGAAGCAATGGAAGAGATGGGCCAGAACCTAACCGACCTATTGGAAGAAGAGCGTGACCCTGCATTGGGTAACGGTGGCCTTGGTCGTCTAGCTGCATGTTTCATGGATTCACTAGCAGCCCAGGAATACCCAGCAGTCGGTTACGGCCTACACTACGAATACGGTCTATTCCGCCAGTCATTCGTTGATGGCCGTCAGGTAGAGGCTCCTGATGCATGGCGTGGTATCGAAGGTTACCCGTGGGAAGTTCTTCGTCCTGAGCTAAGCCAAGAAGTTAGCTTATACGGTCACGTTGAAGGCTACACTGATGAAAATGGTGTCGAGTGCCGTCGTTGGGTTCCGGCTATGTCTGTTGAAGGCGTGGCTTGGGATCTACCAATCGTTGGTTACGACAACAAGAGTGTTTACCCATTACGTCTTTGGGAATGTCGCTCTAACGCACCATTTAGCCTAGCGCGTTTTAATGATGGTGACTACGTTGGTGCACAGTACTCTGCGCTAGAAGCGGGTAACGTGACTAAAGTGCTATACCCGAACGATAACCACGATCAGGGTAAAGCACTTCGCCTGATGCAGCAGTACTTCCATTGTGCATGTTCGGTTGCAGATATCCTTCGTCGCCACGAAGCAGCAGGTAACTCTATTGAGTCGCTTTCTGAGCTTGAAACCATTCAGCTCAATGACACTCACCCAACTATCGCCATTCCAGAACTAATGCGCATCCTTATGGATGAGTACAAGCTAGGCTGGGAGAGTGCGTGGGAAATTTCTTCAAAGACATTTGCTTACACTAACCACACATTACTTCCAGAAGCACTGGAAACATGGAGTGAAGCACTGATCCAGCAAATGCTGCCTCGTCACATGGAAATCATTTTTGAAATCAACCACCGCTTCATGAAGCAGGTTGAGCAAACTTGGCCGGGCAACAACGAAGTGAAGCGCAAGCTTTCAATCATTCAGGAAGGCCCACAGCGTATGGTTCGCATGGCTAACCTGTGTGTTGTCAGCACTTACGCAGTGAACGGTGTTGCGGCACTGCACTCTGAGCTGGTTAAGCGTGACCTGTTCCCTGAGTTCAACGAACTGTTCCCAGGTCGTTTGACCAACGTGACTAACGGTGTGACACCGCGTCGTTGGATCAAATACTGTAACCCTGGTCTTTCTGCGCTGATCAGCGAGAAAGTGGGTAATGACTGGCCGGCAAACCTAGAAAAAATAGCTGGTTTAGAAAAATTCGCTGACGATGCAGCCTTCCAGAAGCGCTACATGGCAGTGAAGAAAGAAAACAAGCAGCGTTTGGCTAACTGGGTTGAAGAAAACATGGGTATCGAGCTAGATACTGATGCCATCTTTGATATCCAAATTAAGCGTCTGCACGAATACAAGCGTCAGCATTTGAACTTGCTCAATATTCTGGCCTTGTACCACCGCTTGCTGAACGATCCAACGTTCGACATGCACCCACGTGTATTCTTCTTCGGCGCGAAAGCAGCACCAGGTTACGCACTGGCTAAAGACATTATCTTTGCCATCAATAAAGTGGCTGAGAAAGTGAACAACGACCCACGCCTTGGCGGCAAGCTGAAAGTGGTATTCATTCCTGATTACCGCGTAAGTTTGGCTGAAATCTTGTTCCCAGCGGCTGATGTTTCTGAGCAAATCTCAACGGCAGGTAAAGAAGCATCAGGTACGGGTAACATGAAGTTCGCGATGAACGGTGCATTGACTATCGGTACGATGGACGGTGCTAACGTAGAAATGCGCGAAGAAGTGGGCGACGAAAATATCTTCATCTTCGGCTTATTGGTTGATGAAGTACAAAAACTAAAACAAGAGGGTTACGACCCTTATCGTTACTACCATGCTGATAGCCTTCTACGCGCAGCAATGGATTTGTTAGAAACTGATGAATTCACACCAGGTAACCCAGGCCAGCTAGCGGCAATTCGCCACAATTTGCTGGAAGGTGGTGACCCATACCTGGTACTGGCTGACTTTGCCGATTACGTGAAGACGCAAGAGAAAATCGATGCGGAATACCGTGACCAGAAGACATGGGCCCGCAAGGCCATTCTGAACACGGCACTAATGAGCAAGTTCAGTTCAGATCGTAGTATTCGAGACTACGCTAACAACATCTGGAAACTAGAGCCAGTTTCACTGTAACTGCTTTAGGCTGTAACAAGTATGAATTGATATCAGCAAAACTTTAACATCGTAGCGGCCGAGAGGCCGCTAACGGAGAGAACGATGAAAAACGATCAAGTATTAAAGCAAGTTGCTGACATGGTAGGCATTGCCGATAACTATGTCAGTGCTTGGGGGGATGAAGCGCAAGTTGACAGCGATACAATCCGTCGCCTGTTGGCAGCGCTAGGTTACGACACCAAAAGCGATGAGGCTTTGCTCGAATCAGCAAACAAGAAACTACGCCCAGATGTGTTAGCACCGGTTAAGGTGGTACGCCGCGGTGAACCAATGCATATTGAAATGCACTTGGGTCAAAGCGCACGTATCAGCGATTTTAGCTGGCGCCTGGAAACTGAACAGGGTGAAGTACTGGAAGGTTGGTTGCAGTCTCAGCTTGTGTCAGACGAGCGTGCAGAAGGTGGCACCTTGGTGTTTGCTCTGCCTGACGATTTGGTATGGGGGTACCACAAGCTAGAGGTATTCCGTAAGCGTCGTAAATCTCCATTTGAAATGACTTTGATCGTTGCTCCGGAGTCTTGTTACAAGCAGGATGACCTGAATAGTAATAAGAAACTTTGGGGTACCAGCGTTCAACTGTACTCAATTCGTACTAATCACAACTGGGGGATTGGTGACTTTGGTGACCTGAAACAATTGGTTGCTGACGTGGCTGCCCGCGGCGGTGACTTTGTGGGCTTGAACCCCATTCACTCCTTATTTCCAGCTAACCCTGAAGGTGCGAGTCCATACAGCCCATCTTCCCGCCGTTGGCTGAACCTGATGTATATTGATGTCAGCTCTGTCACCGAGTTTGCACAGTGCGATGAAGCACAGCAGCTTGTTGGCAGCCCTGAGTTCCAACAGCGTCTCAATGAAGCGCGCAATACCAACTGGGTAAACTACAGCGAAGTGTCATGCTTGAAAATGGCTGTTTTACCATTGCTGTTTAAGACATTCAGTGAACGCCATCTTGAAAAGAGCACCGCACGTGCCCAGCAGTTCCTTCAGTTCGTTGAAGATGGGGGGGAAAGCCTACTTCACCAAGCCGCTTTCGATGCGTTGCACGCTGAATTGAAAAAAGAAGATGATAGTGCTTGGGGTTGGCCGGTCTTCCCTGAACAATACCGTCACTTTGATAACGCCGCTGTTCAAACGTTTATCAAGAAAAACTATGAGCAAGTACAGCTGTTTATGTACCTACAGTGGTTGGCTGATGCCCAATTGGCTGAAGTCAATGAACTCGCGGAAGAAAAAGGTATGGTCATTGGCCTGTACCGTGATTTAGCGGTAGGGGTGTGTGACTCTGGTTCTGAAACTTGGGCAGATCACGGTGCACTTTGTCAGGATGTTAGCGTGGGCGCACCGCCAGATATTCTTGGTCCTCTAGGCCAGAACTGGGGTTTACCACCGCTGAACCCAGAAGTACTAAAAGAACGTGCTTATGAACCGTTCATTCAACTATTGCGTGCCAACATGCGTAGTTGTGGTGCACTTCGTATTGACCACGTACTTGGTTTGCTGCGCCTTTGGTGGATACCTAAGGGGGAGTCTGCACAAGATGGTGCATATATGTACTACCCGGTTGAAGACATGATGTCTATTCTGGCATTAGAAAGCCATCGCTACCAGTGTACGGTGATTGGTGAAGACCTTGGTACTGTGCCAGACGAGATCGTGGATAAATTGGCGACGGCTGGTATCCATTCATATAAAGTTTTCTTTTTCGAAACCGCAGAAGACGGTGGTTTTTACTCACCGAAGCACTATGCCGACCAATCGATGTCAGCGCTCTGTACGCATGATATGCCAACACTTCGTGGCTTCTGGCACTGTGATGACCTGAAGATGGGTGAAGAGCTTGGTTTATACCCGAACCAAGAACAATTAGCTGGTTTATTTGATAGTCGTGCTGAAAGCAAACAAAAAATCCTTGATAGTTTGGCTTGGCATGGTTATCTTCCTGAAGGGGTTGGGCATAACGCTGCATATGTGCCTATGGATCAGCAATTAAGCGAAGCCATGCAACTCCACCTAGCTGCCGGCTCTAGTGCACTGTTGAGCCTACAGCTGGAAGATTGGCTAGAAATGGACAAGCCGGTCAATATTCCGGGCACCGTTGATGAGTATCCGAACTGGCGTCGAAAGCTTTCGACAACGTTGGACGACATCTTCACTCGCCAGAATATTGTTGACCTGACTCGTCGTTTAACCGAAACACGAGCAGAAGCATCGAAATAATAAGTAATATCAGGAGTAATGCGTTGGACACAATTACAGTGACCCGCAGTGATAAGGAATATTTGCAGCTCGAGAGAGCTGCATTTTCAGATCCATTTTCATTTTTAGGCCCTCAATATCAGTCGAATGACACCGCACTTCGCGTGTACGTGCCAGGCGCTGACTCTGTTGAAGCAATAACTGAAAACGGTGAACGTTTTACCCTCGTACGCGAAGCTGATAGCGGTTTTGTGCTTGAGGGTGATTTCGATTTTACCACTGCACTATATAAACTTGTCGTTAAATGGCCGCAAGGCGAACAAACGATTTACGACCCTTACCAATTCCATAATTTGATTCAGTCAGGCGAAGCGCTGACAGACCCATCACTGATGCACAGTGAAATGGGGGCGCAGCTTGTCACACTGAATCGAGGCAATTCATCTGTCTCTGGTGTACGTTTTCTTGTCTTTGCACCGAATGCCTCAGCCGTAAGTGTCGTTGGCCACTTCAATGCATGGGATGGCCGTCGTCATCCAATGCAGCGTCTGGATGATGGTTTATGGGGGCTGTTTATTCCTGAACTAGAGGAAGGCACCCTTTATAAGTTTGAGTTGAAAGACAGTGCGGGTGAGGGGCTACCTCACAAAGCGGACCCATGGGGATATCAATCAGAGCAATATCCATCATTTGCGTCCAAAGTTTATGACCAAGCCAACTACGAGTGGCAAGATGACACATGGCAAAACCGTCCGGTAACTGCCAAGCATCAACAAGCGTTGTCGTTCTATGAATTGCATGCTGGTTCATGGCGTAAAAACGATCAAGGCGAGTTCCTTAACTATCGCGAACTTGCTGCAGAGCTGATCCCTTACCTGAGTGATATGGGTTACACCCATATAGAACTGATGCCTGTTTCCGAGCACCCTTTCTATGGCTCATGGGGCTATCAGCCGATTGGTTTGTTTGCACCAACGAGTCGCTTTGGCTCACCTGATGACTTCAAATACTTCGTTGATCAGTGCCACCAGGCTAACATCGGCGTGGTATTGGATTGGGTTCCTGCCCACTTCCCATCAGATGACCACGGCCTAGCGAACTTCGATGGCACCGCATTGTTTAACGATCCGGATCCTCGTCGCGGCTGGCACCAAGATTGGAAGAGTTACATCTACGATTACGGCCGTGATCATGTCCGCCGATTCCTAGTCTCCAATGCCTTGTTCTGGTTCGAGCATTATCATATTGATGGATTGCGTGTAGATGCCGTTGCATCAATGCTGTACCTGGATTATTCCCGTGAGCATGACCAGTGGATCCCTAACCATGAAGGTGGCAATGTTAACTTCGATGCGGTGACTTTGCTGCGTTGGGTCAACGAGGAAGTTTACCGCCATTATCCGAATGCCATGACCATTGCTGAAGAATCAACGGCCTACCCAGGTGTAACTAAACCGACTGACATGGGCGGTCTAGGGTTCGGCTTCAAATGGAACATGGGGTGGATGCACGATAGCCTTTCCTATATGCAGGAAGAGCCTATACATCGTAGTTACCATCACAACACCATTACTTTCCCAATGGTGTATGCATTCAGTGAAAACTACGTATTGTCTCTATCACATGATGAAGTTGTTTACGGCAAAGGCTCGCTACTTGACAAAATGCCAGGTGACGAATGGCAGAAAACGGCCAACTTGCGCGCATTCATGGGGTACATGTATGGCCAGCCGGGTAAGAAGCTGAACTTCATGGGGGCAGAAATTGCCCAGAGTGCAGAGTGGTGTCACGATGGTCAACTAGAATGGCACTGGTTGCAGTATCCGCGTCATAGCGGCATGCAGGCAGTCGTTAAAGACTTGAACGCACTGTATACCTCTGAGCCTGCAATGTACGAGCAAGACTGCGACCCTGCTGGTTTTGAGTGGCGTGTTCAGGATGATGCTGGTAACAGCATTTTGGCTCATGAGCGTTTTGCGCTTAATGGCGACAAAGTTCTTATTGTCAGTAACTTTACCCCGGTACCTCGAGAAGGATATCTGCTGGGTGTACCTGCTGCCGGTGAATATGAGCTGTTACTCAATACCGATGATGAAAAATACTGGGGTGGCAACGCGCCAGTGAAAGCATCTATCGTGACACAGCAAGTGGCTAGCCACGGACTAGAGCAATCGATTGCTATTGATTTGCCGCCTCTGGCAACAGTGTTCTATCGCTTCAAGTAATAGACAAGCTATTTAGATTAAAAACCCGCAATTTGTTGCGGGTTTTTTTTGTTTGGCAAATTACCACTAAGCCCTATCTGTTTTATACCAATCTGGATAAGTAGTTGATCAAGTATTCTTTGGATCCTGTAAGTCGCTATTGAAAATCAACAATATGTGGATGGTGTTGATTGTGGTATTTCTCTCGTTTTACCATTTTTTTCAAGCCAAGTAAGGAGTTGTAAGGCTGAGAGACTGACACCATGTTGATTAACCACGCAGGCAGGTTACCCCCAGGGTTTGTCAGAACTTGATAGTGTACATGCGTTACTGAGTCACTTACCGGTGTAAATATCCAGCGGCTTGTTAGGCTTTTTACTCTGACGACTCCGTCTTTTAGTGGTAAGTAGTCGGGGGTGCCTTCTTGCTGGATAGTCACAACTAAAGTATCTGGATCTTGAGTGGTTTTATTTAATACGATGGCATCACGATCGGCAACGGGCCAGGGGGCTTTGCTATAAGTCACGGTGATTGTTTCTGAATCACTGATTACTTTCTCGGTGTGCATTTCATCGACATTTTCAACCCACTCAATACCGGCATTGGTATCGTTAAATACGGCAATGATGGTACTGAGGTTGGCATTGATTGTCGTTTGTGCCATAAACTCTTTGAAGTCGCTGCCTTCTATTGCCCGGTTATACACTTGTATATCCTTGCGGTCCCGAACATTTTTCCATGGTTCCTGAGCGAAGGCTTGACTTGATACCCCTTGAAAACACATGAGGGTAACCAATGACATCAATATTTTTTTCATTATTCTACCACTCGCCCTTTCCAAGAGATCGATTTCTGTTTTGATAGCCGGTAAGAGTTAATAACAAGCAAGCCCTGCAAAGTAATGCCGAAGGGTACGAAGATGGCATAAATGATAGGAACAAAGAGCTGGGTTGCAAGCACGCCGTAAGTCATCAATAGAACCAACTGCATAAGTAAGTTGATTCCAACAACGAACAACGCTATTTGAGTCGGTTCACTATTATAAGATAGCCATGATAAAAGCAATAACAACGGGGTAGACCAGGCTATAAAAAAGGATTTACTCAATAGGGTAATAGCACTTGCGAAATTATTGACTTCAACAATTCTATTCATATTTTTGGAAAAACCGTGCCAGATCTCTGCTGCACTGGTGTACATTCGCGTACTCATAAGATCATCTGCAAATGCCCAGAAGATATTAAATTTACGTTCTTTCATTGCTTTGGCAAAGGCAAGGTCTTCTGAAATCTCGGAAGCTACTACTGTGTGCCCTTCTACGGCTTTATATGCACTGGTTTTAAACAGCATTGCTTGCCCATTGGCAATCGCTTCTTCTTTATCAGGATCATTTGACTCATGAAATTTCATAAAAGAGGCGATCGATAAAAATAGACCCGGTAAAAGGGTTTTCTCTGATGCCGATAACATGAGTTGGCGAGGGTTAAACGAGAGCAGATCGATCTCTTTGCTGAGCGTAAAGTCGATAATGCTTTTCAGCATCTTTTTATCTGACTGAGTATCAGCATCAATAAAGAATATATACTCGCCATTGGCTTGCAGAGCACCAGCCATGCAGGCATTGCTTTTACCTATCCACCCTTTTGGCAGTGGGCGACCACTGATGCATTGCGCATTAAACTGGCTTTGCGACATCATCTGCTGAGCAACTTGGCGAGTTTGATCTTCAGAGAAATCATCGACAACAATGACTTCAAGCTTGTCTACTGGATAATCTTGTTCGAGGATGCTGCCGAGTGATATTTTAAGGTTATGCTCTTCATTACGCGCAGGGATCACGATGGTTACGCTCGGCCAATCATCGCGTGAATACTGTCCTCGCTTTATGTGCACCCGATGCTGGGCCAAAATGCCTAATTTTATTAGAAAAACCAAAACCCCTATTATTGAGAGGATAGTTAAAGCGAGTAAAACCATAAATGAAACCTGTTTTTGCAATGTAGTTATGACCAACGGTTTATAATATATTGTTAATGCTGAACTTCAATTGACTAGTGTTTAATTAATCTTAAATAAATGCCAACTTATTTGTGCATTGGGAAACTCATGCATTAGAAATATTTTTACTTATATGTCATATGTTACTGAAAATGAAATGTTATTTCTCGTAAGTAATCTGTGCATGTTTAATTGTGCATGCAATCGTTTTTTTTACCCGAACAAACAAGAAAAAAGTAAGGTAGCACTTCACAGGACTTAATCTAATGCGGTAATGGATAAAACAAATGTAATTGAATTTCGTTCAATTAAGTGCTGGTTAAGTATTGAAATGTCATCATAACGCGCGAAGAAATGACCATGGAAGGTATTGTTATTGTTAACAGAGATATAAATTTGAAAACACAAGCTTTACTGCTATTGAGCCTTTTTGTTGCACCGCAGACCTTTGGTCAGGATTCCTTTTTCCCTATATGGGGTGATGAAGCAGAGAAGCGAGGCTATACACTGCCAAAACCGTATGGCTTATCTTTGTCTTACATGGATATGAGCAATCCTATTACGGTTAATAGCATTAATTTAACAGGGCACCCAGTCTTGGATGCACTTGATGTTGATGCCAATCATGCTGATTTTAAAGGCTCAAATATCACTTTACGTGGTGATGTGTGGGTTTTTCCATTTCTGAATGTTTACGGGATTCTAGGTTATACCCAAGGTACTAGTAAGGCGAAAATAAACTCAGTGAGCTGTGATCATGCCTCGGTTCCTGGCTTTGGAAATAAGGCACTATGTCGTTTGTTGGATGCTGCTGGTGGTGATTTGCCTGACAACGCAATGTTTGAGCTGGATATGGACGGTGGAACCTATGGTGTTGGTACCACGATAGCGGGTGGCGTGGGAAGCTGGTTTGCTTTGGTTGATATGAATTACACTTATACAAGTATTTCAGCGATTGATGGCAATATTAAAACATTTGTTGCAGCACCTCGTGTCGGCCACCGTTGGGAGTACGATGGTGGTCGTGAGCTCCGGGTATTTGTTGGTGCTATGTATCAAGATGTTCAGCAATATTTGTCTGGTGACCTAAAGAGTCTTGGTTTACCTCCGGCATTAGATAGTATTATCGACCAACTTGCCCCAGATGGTAAATTCGAAGTTAGCCAAAGTACTGATGATAAATGGAATGGTGTTGCTGGTTTTCAATATGCATTTAATCGTGACTGGGAAGTGCTCATGGAAGCAGGGTTCGGACCCAGAGAAACCCTGTTCTTTGCAGTAAGCCGCCGATTTTAATTAATAGTCATGGGCTTTAGGCAAAAAAAACGATGAGGTAAGCCTCATCGTTTTTTATTCAGCGTATTTTACGACTACTGGAATTCAGATTTACGCATACGGTTCAGTACAGCCATTACCTCGATAACTCGAGGTTTGGCGATATCACCGTAGTTTGGCATGGTGCGGAACCACTCGTCACTGGCAAGCATTTGAGCGAAAGCCTTGCTCGGTGCTTTCTCCCAACCTTTACCCTGAGCTATTTGGAACCACAGCCAGCCGATTGCATGCAACTGGCTTGAGTCGGCAACTTGTTCAAGTGCTTGAAGATCAATCTGCTCTCGGCCAAAACGCATAGACGTTTTATCTTTGACTTGAATACGGAATTTACCGTCTTCTAATTGTGCTTTTAGGCCCGCACGGTTTAGTTTCCGTGTGCGCGGGCGGGTGATTTCGGTGCTACCTTCAAGCTGACGGCGAGTCGGGTGAGAGGTAACTACTTCTTTCGCTTTTTCTGTTACATCGATCGCTTGGTAGTTGTGCATTTGGATCACTGTGTCTGCAACGTCCAAATAGTCACCAGAGCCACCCATAACAAGCAACACAGATACATCCAGTTGATCACGTAGCAGTGAAATACGGTCAACCAACGGCGTGATAGGCTCATCATTTTTAGCGATCAAGGCTTGCATGCGCTCATCGCGGATCATGAAGTTTGATGCCGAGGTATCTTCATCGATTAGCAGGGCATTAGAGCCAGACTCAATGGATTCTTGCAACCATGACGCTTGTGATGTTGAACCAGATGCATTCTGGGTTGAGAACATGCTGGTGTCTTTACCCATCGGCAGGTTGCTGATGTATGGAGTAAGATCGACGTTATGTACACAGCGACCGTCTTCGGCGCGGATTTTGGACGCCGATTCTTCAGTAACGATATATTCACGACCATCACCCGGAACGTGATCGTAAACTGAGCTTTCGATTGCGTTTAGTAGGGTAGACTTACCGTGGAAACCACCACCTACAATCATGGTGATGCCCTTCGGAACACCCATGCCGCGAATTTTTCCGCGATGTGGTGCTTCAAGCTCAATCGCAAGGTTTTCTGGGCTAACGAACGGAATGGCATCGGCTAACGGTGAGTCGCTGTTACCCGCCAAACGAGGAAGTACGCTGTCATCGGCAACAAAGGCCATCAAGCCTTTATCTGCTAGTTGTTTACGCAGAGCGACCTGATCTTCTACCGTTTCACAGTGACGCTTTAACTCATCCATCGGTAACTCACGTGCAATCGTGGCACGGCGAATGATCTTTGGCATGGTGAACGTCAGCAGGTTAGCTGCTTTTTTAGCAATAATTGTGCGGCCGTCTGAAGGCAGGTTGACGCGAAAGCGCAACTCCAGTGCATCGTCATCAAAGACAACGGCGGTACGGTCTAGAACCGTTTGTCCCGGACGGTCAATTTGAATATCATTAATTTGCTGTGCCAGCTCGGCAAATTGTCGAGCGATGAAATCACGTGCAGCGCGTTGGTAGTCAGGAGACTGTTCTTTTAACCACTCAAGGTCAGTCAGTGACCATTTGCGGCGCGCACGTACGCGAGAGGCTGGCGCAAATGGGTCCGATTGAGTGATATCAATGAAGAAATCGAAGTCAACGAAATGGTATTCACCGCGTAAGCTAGAGTAGCTGCGGTAGTTATGACGGTCAATTTTATGTAATTTTGCTTCGAGTAATTGCATGTCGCCTCGATAACTTCGTTAGAATTTCAGGGGGCAGGATTCTACACTAAACGCCTTGAATAAGCATACAATCTTTACTGTTAACGGGATTTTTTCTTAAATAACCCTTCCGGTGAAAACGCGATCCTCTACCTTGGTCTAATTGAGCAATTTGTGTTAATGGCATTTAATCAGAGTGTAGATGATGAAAAAGGGAGTACACCATGCTGCAGTTATCAATGACAGTTGCCGAATATCTACTAATTTTGGCAGGGTTAGCCATGGTCGCAAACGGAATTTTTATATATGGACGCCGAACAAGTGATTGGACCGGGGTCTTGAAGATGTTTTACAGCCGTATTGGTTTGTCAGTCGAAGAATTCAAATGGTACCGATTGGGTGTTGCTTCCTTGGTACTTGGCGTGATTGTTAGGATCGTAAATCTCACGCTTTGGCCAGCCTAGGGTTGTTGGAAACTGGCGAACAAACGCCCGCTATATAAGTGCTGTGGCTGGTTGATATCATTTTCTAGGTTTAGGCAGGGTAATTGAAGCCCTTAATCCTCCCAACGGGCTTCGGCTTAGTATCAATTCACCGCGATAGCTATGAGCCAACTCGCTGACAATGTTTAATCCGAGACCTGTGCCAGGTGTTGTCTCATCAAGCCTAACGCCTCGCTTTACAGCATTCTGGTAGGCATCATCGTCAATACCGGGCCCATCATCCTCTATTACCAGTAAAACATTCTCAGTTGTTTGTTCCGGTTGGTGGACACGTATTAAGCTATTTGCCCATTTGTAGCTGTTCTCTATTACATTCCCTAAGATTTCATCGAGATCCCGCTTTTCAATCGCCACCAACAAATCACTGTCTAATTCGTTCACAAGCACAACACCACGGTCAGCATAGACTTTGTCCATCGCCATGGATATCGCATCAACTCGAGTGGAGGGAGCCGTTTTGGCTGACAAGATATTGCTCGTACCAGCCATTCTCGCTCGTCCTAAGTGATAGTCAATATGCTGTTGAAGTTGTTGCAAAGAGGGCTGTAGCCGCGATTGTTCCTGTTCATTGAGGTGGGCGATTTCATTATTGAGTACGGCAATCGGCGTCTTGAGAGCGTGCGATAGGTTACCGGCATGGTTACGTGCCCGGTCAAGGAGCTCCTGATAGTGGAACAGCAGGGCATTGAGGTCGTCAACAACAGGGCGGATTTCGGCGGGATAGACCCCGCTAAGTTCTGATGTTTGCCCTTCACGTACATCTTTTAAATTTTGTTGTAAGTGGCGTAGCGGCCAGAGTGACCAGCTAACCTGTAGCCAGATTAAAAAGAGGATACCACCAGCCATAATCAGTAATATTAACCACAGACCGTTGGTAAGTTGGGTCAGCGTTTTCAGTAACCGCTCTTGGTTGATCGCCACAGTGAGCGTGACAGGATCATCAAGTTCGGGCAATAGGATATTCCGGTTGAGTACCAGTAGCGATTGCTTATCTGGGCCGACATATCCTGACTCTCTATTGCCTGAAATTCGAGTATCCCATAAAGAACGAGAACGCAGCTCTTTGTTATCAATATTAACACTCCAATATAACCCGCTATATGGCTGCTGGAATCGTGGGTTGGATAATGTGTTGGGAGGAAGTAAATTGCCATTATTGTCTACATCAATTTGGGCCGTTAGTTCATCCAGGTAGATATATAGTTGATGTTTCTCCTGGTCGACCAAATAGGTCTTGATGAATGATGGCATCAAATAACCCGCCGCAAGGGTTATAGCCAATAGCCAAACAGCCGCGGCAATGAGTAAGCGGCTGCGAAGGCTGGGTAGAGGTGTTTGTGGGGCTCTAATCGGCATTGATACGATATCCAAGCCCTCTGACCGTTTTTATCACATCACCGCCGATTTTTCGGCGAATGCGACCAATGAACACTTCTATGGTGTTAGAGTCGCGGTCAAAATCTTGCTTATATATGTGTTCAACAAGCTCTGTGCGTGAAATGACTTTATCGGCATTGTGCATCATGTAGGAAAGCACTTTAAATTCGAGAGCGGTAAGGTCGATACTCTCACTGTTGTGCATGACTTTAGAGGTACGGGTATCGAGACTTAGCCCTCCAATTTGAATGATCGGCGAGGCATTACCAGTTGAGCGGCGTACTTGTGCTCGCAAACGGGCAACAAGCTCAATCATCTGGAATGGCTTTGTTAGGTAGTCGTCAGCGCCAGCATTGAGGCCGTCAACACGCTGTGTGAGTTCATTACGAGCACTAAGGATAATTACCGGACAAGTGACGTTTTCATCTCGGATACCTCTTAGCACGGTCAGGCCATCCAATTTGGGTAAGCCCAAATCGAGGATAATTCCGTCCCAAGGTTCTGAAGTGGCACGGTACAAGGCATCAATACCATCAGAGGCGAGTTCGGCTACCCAACCACTTTGCTCTAAACCTTCAACAATCTGTTCACCCAAGGCCTGTTCATCTTCAACGACAAGTATTTTCATTGGTCTACCTTGATTATGTTTTCAAGACCCCTGCCTTTTATTTCAAGAATTGTCAGGGTTTGAGCGTCATATTCCACCCTGACAATATTATTGTTGGGGCCGATAAGTTTTAACTCATAGATCCAAATGTCGTCATCTTCTTCCAACTCGACGCGAATAATGCGGCCATGGAGTTGTTCGTTTACCTTAGATTGTAAAGATGAGAACGGCTGTACCAGTCCTTGTTGAACAGCTCGCATGACATCGTCATGGTCTTCATCAATCTCCAATTCAACGCTTGCCAGTGCAGAAGAGGTTAAAAAGAGCAGCGACAGGATGTATTTGTTTTTTCTATTCATACATTAAATTGTAAACGATTGTACGTGAACCGAAAATGAATATATCCAGTCACTTGAATTTATAGCTAATTGATTTTACACCATATCAAGAGTTATCAGCAGAATGATAAGTGCTAGGTGAATAACGGACGATGTAAATTGTTTAATAAACATAAATTCCCCTTAAGGGTTTTAGTGCATATGTCGTTGATTATATTGGTATGAAAATGATTTTTTTGGCGATAGATCATGAATTTTATTCGTGCCACACATTATAATCCCCCCCATTTTGTTTCGAGATAAAGGGAAGTTATGCAGTTATCCTTAAAAGCAAAGCTGTTGTTATCGAGTTTTGTTGCCGTTTCTATTACCGCTATAGTCCTTGGCGGTTTTTCCTACCTGTCAATGAAAAATCAAGCGTGGCAGTCTATTGAAAGCGCAAGCCGAAATACATCTGTTGCGGTGACCAAGGGTATTGGTGACTGGCTTGAAAGTAAGCAAGCAGCAGT
The DNA here is from genome assembly GCF_052873815.1 of Photobacterium sp. DNB23_23_1. Taxonomy (NCBI): domain Bacteria; kingdom Pseudomonadati; phylum Pseudomonadota; class Gammaproteobacteria; order Vibrionales; family Vibrionaceae; genus Photobacterium; species Photobacterium sp. DNB23_23_1. The sequence continues at coordinate 28,751 of NZ_JBNNXT010000029.1, forward strand.
AAATGCCGTGGTTAAAACCATGGCAACAAATGATGCGCCTGATATTGTTGAGCACCTTAAGCAGATGCATGTATCGGGTGATTTCGGTCTGAGCTTTTACGGTAACCAGCAAGGGGACATGCACCGTCAGGATCCATCGTTAAACCGCGCCGGTTATGATCCTCGTGAAAGAGGGTGGTACCAAGAAGCTGCTGCCGCGAGGATGCCGGTTGTAACAGCACCGTACATGAGCCACACCATGCAAACATTGGTGGTGACTTTAGCCGAGCCGGTGATGCAAAGTGGGCAGCTACTGGGCGTTGCTGGAGCAGATCTAGCTCTTGGCGATCTGATGCGTGATGTACTGAATATTCCGGTGCTGGGTGACGGTTATGCTATGTTGCTGGATATGGGAAATCAGGTCGTTGTTGCTCACCCGAATTCGGATATGCAGCTGAAGCCGATTTCAGAGTTGGGTTTAAATGTACATTCTCTTCGCAACGAGATGAATGGCAGCGGCTTTTTTCTGAGTGACTTTGACGGGCGTGAGCGAGCGGTTGCTATTCACGATGTGCCAAATTCTGGTTGGGCGCTAGTGATGGTGATGGATAAGTCGGTACTTGAAGCGCCGATTCGGGATATGCTATTTGATGAGTTGCTTATCGGGCTTGTGATCCTTGTCGTGGTTTGCGGTTTGAGCAGCTTGTTATTGACAAAGCAACTGAGTGAATTGAAAAAAGTATCTGCAGCCTTAGCTGATATTGCCCATGGTGAAGGAGACTTAACCGCTCGTATTCCCGTCAACAGCCAGGATGAAGTTGGTCAGTTAGCCGAAAATTTCAACCAGTTTGTGTCACATCAACATGTAATGGCGACTAAGCTGCGTGATATTGCCATCGAGCTAAATCGCAATGCTGCCGACTCTGCTACGGCTTCAACTCAGCGCAGCCACAGTATTCGCCAGCAGCAAGATGAAATTACCATGGTAGCAACCGCTGTGACCGAAATGGCGAGTGCGACGCAGGAAATCGCCGGTAATGCTGAGAACACAGCGAAGACGGCAGAGCAGGCGGTATCGTTGGCCGGTGATGGTCATCGCCAAGTCGGCCAAAGTCAGCAATCAATTGGCAACCTAGCCAGTGAAGTCACCAATGCCGCAGCCATTATTGAAGATCTTAATGAGCATGCCTTGAAAATTAGTTCCATTCTTTCAACTATCCGAGAGATTGCCGAGCAAACTAATTTATTGGCACTCAATGCGGCCATTGAAGCAGCGCGTGCAGGAGAGCAAGGCCGTGGCTTTGCGGTCGTTGCCGATGAAGTAAGGGTGCTTTCTCAGCGTACACATACTTCGACAGAAGAAATTCAAAATATGATCGAGACACTTCAGTCGACGACTCATAATGCAGTGACTGTGATGAATGATAGCCACCAGCTAGCTGATACCAGCGTTCAAGATGTCGATGCTGCGGGTGAGAGTATCAATAGTATCGCGAGCGAGATACATGTGATCAGTGATATGGCGACTCAGATAGCGTCGGCGGCCGAGGAACAGTCGAGTGTAACGGCGGAAATTAGTCGTAATACCGAAGGTGTTCAGGAAGTGGCAAACCAAATGGCTCAAGAAGCTATGGAAGCGGCCCGTCAAGCGGGCTCTTTGAAGGAACTAGCCGGACAACTCGAGACGGAAGTACAGCGCTATAAGCTATGATTTAAGCTCTGAAATATAGGCGAAAATAAAAGCCCTCGCAAATGCGAGGGCTTGTTGTATAAGGGGGGAGAGGACTGAGTTATTCTTCCCACTGCACTAATTGATCTTTTGGCCAGTTAGCACCGACATCATGGTATTTCTTCTCAAGCAGGTGACGCTTTATCTTAAGTGTTGGCGTCAAGATATTGTTTTCTACACTCCAAGGGTCTTTAATCATCAGCACACCTCTGATCTTGGCATGAGATTCTAGCTCTTGGTTGATGGTATCAATAACACGCTGGGCTGTGCGGGCATAGCGTTCACGGTCGAAGTTAGGGAAGTCATGCGGAACGGCTAGCAAAATTGGTGCTGGCATACCAGAACCAATCACACACATCATTTCAATATTGGCAATTTCAAAGATACGTTTTTCAATAGGGACTGGTGACACAAACTTCCCTTTGGCCGTTTTGAAGGTGTCGTTCTTGCGGCCTTGAATCGTTAAGTAACCTTCTTCATCCATGAAACCAATATCACCGGTATGGAGCCAACCATCTTCGTCGAACATCTCTTTGGTCGCATCTTCATTTTTGTAGTAACCAGAAAACAACCCCATGCCGCGTACCAAGATTTCTTCATCGGCTGAAACTTTGATTTCAACCCCTGGGCCAGAGTTACCGACTGTACCAATTTTGTCACTGCGGAATGGGTGGTTAAGGGTACTGTAGGCAAAGCTTTCGGTCATCCCCCAAGCTTCGGTAATGTTCAAACCAATATTCTCGTACCAGCGAAGTAGGGCTGGTGAGACAGGGGCAGAGCCGCACCCGAGTACTCGTGCTTTATTTAGACCAAGGCCATCGGCAAGTTTGCGCTTGATGACACCAGAAATGAATGGAATTTTCAGTAATAAGTTGAGCTTACCTTGCGGAAGTTTTTCCAAGATTCGTTGTTGGAAAAGAGTCCATAGTCGAGGAACCGAAATAAACAACGTTGGACGATGCATTTTTACATCGTCGATAAACGTATCCAGAGACTCAGGAAAAGCAACTTGCATTCCAGACATCACTGAAGAGCCAAAGATATAGACTCGCTCGGTAATGTGCGCTAGAGGTAGGTAGGAGAACAGACGTTCACCTTCTTGCATTCCAATATGATCCACAAGACGTTGCGCAGACCATGCAAATGAACCATAGCTTAGCATCGCACCTTTAGGGAGACCGGATGTACCAGAGGTATAGACAATCGACATCAAATCATCTTGCTGGTGGTTTGGACGTTCCTGTGATGGCTCATATTGGGAAAGTAAGGTATTAAAGTCGTGATCGCATTTTGGTGCAGACGGATAATCAAAAGCAATAGAAAGAATATCTGGGTATTTTTCCATTACAGCAAGTGCTGCTTTGCTGTCGTCCAACTTACCGATGAGGACAGCTTTCGATTCACTGTGTGTTAAGCAGTGTTCAATAGTTTCAAAACCCGCCGTTGGGAAAACAGGGACACTGATATAGCTACCCAGCATTAGCGCGAGGTCGGTGATGAACCATTCGGCACAGTTCTTTGACATCAACGCTATACGATCACCAGGCTTGAAACCTTGGGCACGAAGGGCGCTGACAAGCCTGAGCGCTTTGTCAGCTACCTCTGCATAGGTGAAATCGACAAATTGTCGGTTGATGATCTGGCGAAGGTACACATCATCTGCGCGTTCTTCTGCCCATTTTAGAATCATTTCAGTTGGCAGTGGTTGAGTCATCAGAGTATCCCTTAAGCGATCCGATTGCAGAGGTAGAGTCATACTTCGATCCTTCCGTGTTATTGTTTTGTTAAATTAATGCTATTTTCACTGTTTGGTCAAGCAGTTATTTACTATCTTCAGATTATTTAAAAGCGTCTTACTCGCATAAAACAATAAAAAATAATTAGTTTTCAAAGATTAAAATAGAACAAAATTCAAACAGGTGTACAATTTTTTTAATGTTGCTGGCCTATTCATAAATTCCTGTTTCTATTACAATAGTGCCAATTTCGTGGAGTGAATAAAGATGTTCATGATGATAAATCAGTTACGGCTAGTTCAAAGCACTGCAAGAATTGAGCTTTAAGTATAAATAAGCCATATATGGAGCTTAGCGTGGTGGTTTCACCCGTCAGTTGGTTACTGTAAGTGAACACTGAATTAAATTTTCATTTCATGACATTTTTTGACTTGAAACTGACGGTTAAACGGTAATATTATCAATTAACGGAATGACATCCTGTATTGTGCGACTCGTTATTAGTATGACAAAGTGGCATCAATCGGATTTCAACACATTTGCTTATATGGTTACGTAACCCGTTTGGGAATTAGGCGGGTCTTTGGGTGATCAAATAGAATCATAGAGTCAAAGTATTATGCCGAAGCGTAGTAAAGAAGATACTGAAATTACCATCCAAACGATTATGGATGCCGTAGTGGATCAAATTTTGACGTTGGGATACGACAAGATGTCGTATACCACCTTGAGCAAGCAGACAGGGATCTCTCGTACGGGTATTAGTCATCACTTCCCCAAGAAGCACGATTTCGCTACTGCTCTGGATGGTCGTATTTTCCGGATATTTGTTGAAAAACTTGATCTCGATAATGGCCTGGCTGGGTTTACGAGTAGTTGGGTTGCGGCATTGGATGATGAGGAGTTTAAGGCTACGTTACGTTTGTTATTTCATCATATCGCCTCCTCAGAAACGACTAGCGAGTTTGCCAAGCGCGGTATTGATAGACTTTATACTCTATGCCTTGAGCGTTTTGGCGAAGAAAGCCAGAAAGAGCTTGAATGGTTGCTGGGTAAGTCCCTAATTAGCCTGGTTCGCTAATTAAGCTCAGGATTGAAACAGCTTCTTCGGAAGCTGTTTTTCGTTATAAAAGAGACTATTTTTAAAGAGGCGGGAAGTGCCTCATATGCTCAGTTTGAAAAGAGAAGGTTGAGATGTTGAAATATATCGTACTGGCTTTAGTTGGTTTTGGAATTTACATCGGTGTGACCTACAAAGATCAAATTGAAGATCTTACCGATTCTCGCTCATTTGAAGATGTGCAGGATGTTTTTGAAGATGTGTCTAGTAAAGCATCGGATACCGCTAGTGACCTAAGCGATAAGTTCGAAGAGCTAAAAAAATAACAACTCTTAAGCTTCCTTTGACATAAAAAATACCAGCGTAAAAACTGGTCTTCTAGTTGCACTTCGAGCCATTTAGCAAAATCGGCGTAACCATCGCCCGATGAGTAGTCACTATCTAGGTTCATTTACGCTGCATTATTGTAGTGGCTAATCTGATTGTGTATAAAGCCCCCTAAAAGAGGGCTCCTAGTTATATCTTACATTGAGGCTTTGGTGTATTGAAATTCGGCAGCTTGGCGATTTCTGCGCGTAAGTCATCGATCCGGGTTGAGTGGGAAGGGTGGGTCGATAGCAGCTCAGGAGGCTGGCTACCACCAGATGCTTCCGCCATATTCTTCCATAGGTTGATGCTCTCAAAAGGATCAAACCCCGCTTCTGCCATCATCCTCAAGCCAATAATATCCGACTCTGATTCTTGCGCACGGCCATAAGGCATTAACACGCCATATTGGACGCCAAGCCCCAAGCCCGCCATGGCCGCATCGTGGTAATCTGCTCCCCCGATGGCTGCACTGGAAATTTGCATCCCCATGTTAGCGAGCTGGGAGCGGGAAAGCCTTTCGTTACTGTGCTGGGCAAGCACATGGCCAATTTCGTGACCGATCACTGTAGCTAACTGATCTTGATTTGTTGCCACCTTAAGTAGTCCTGTATAGACGCCGATCTTACCTCCAGGTAGAGCAAAGGCATTGACCTGATCACTGTCAAAGACGACGACCTCCCATTGCCCTGTTGTTTGAGGGCCTCCTAAACGGGTCGTCAGTGCATCCGTAACACATTGAACATACTGATTGGTTTTTGTATCGGTGTAGATCTTTTCTTGCTCTTTTAAGGCGTCAAAAGACTGTGCCCCTAACTGGGACATATCCTGTTCAGAATACAGCAATACCTGCTGCCTACCCGTCGGCGAGCTGCTGCAAGCTGTTAATGCTAGAGCAGCGGTGATTAAGCCTGCAATAGCAAGAGGTTGAAAGCGATTCATCCAAGACTCCTTTCATTTTTATATAAACCGCAATAGCGGAATTATACAGTTGCTGTATCATTCTCTCCAAATAAGATTGTTCGGATAACGTGATGAGTATTTGGAAAAAATCCTTCACTCTTGATAGTTTAAATGAGACATCGGTAAATACGCTAGTTGAGCATCTCGGTATTGAGTACTCGACATTTGATGACAACAGCTTGTCTGCGGTGATGCCCGTTGAACCAAGGACCCATCAGCCGTTGGGGATGCTACACGGTGGTGCTTCTGTCGTATTGGCAGAAACCTTGGGGTCGTTGGCCGCTAATATGTGTGTTGATGAAGGAAAATATTGTGTCGGTCTTGATATCAATGCCAACCACTTGCGTGCAATGAGAAGTGGCCATGTTATTGGTAAAGCTTCGCCAGTACATCTGGGGGCGACAACCCAAGTATGGCAAATAGATATTACAGATCCTCGGGGCCGTATGGTGTGTACCAGCCGCCTAACAATTGCAGTTATGAAACATAAAAAAACGGTGGAATAATGACAATTGTTTTCTCGGCAGGGCGGATCATTGCCAACCAACATGAAGTTGTCGTTCGATTAGACGGCACTGCACGCGTATCATTACAGGCTGCTGCCGATGACATTACTCTTCTTGGTAACGGAGCGAATGTGATCACGGCTATGGGGTCGGGGGTTAATTGGTCCTTCCGACTCGATTCCGCACAGCAACTTGAAGAGTTAGCTGATGTACTTGGCATTGCCATTCAATAATATGATCGCTCTGGTCGTAATACTGCAAGCCAGAGCGTTGCTATCGCCCATCAATTCTTGCCAAATCAAACCGTTTACAGCTACTTTGGTAAACCTTCTGTTGTTTTCTTTCAGTCAAAAGCACTATTTGTGAGAGCTTGAACTCATTATTGACCATGGTGAATCCAAAACGACTTCTAACAGGTTATGGTATTACAAGGTGAAGCTAAAATTATCCATATAAAATCATTGCTTTAACCGAGTAAAGTTAACGAGTGAAAAGGAAGTCAGATTGAATAGATTGCAACTAAAAAGGATTGCAGAGCTTAGCTTTAAAACAATGTTTCGTGAAACTCCCCAAGTGTTTGAAATACAAGAAACATTTTATGGTTGTGTTGTTTTCTTGGCATCAGGCAATAGTAAGGTTGTTGTTAAGTTTTCGCACGAAATAGGGCGGTTAAGAAAAGAAATTGAAGGTCTGGAACGTTTGCGTCAAGCATTACCATGCCCAGTTCCTGAAGTATTATTTTTTGGCCGGGAAGAAGGCTACGATTTTATTATGCTTGAGTGGTTAGAAGGGATTTCAGCACATCAAATTCCCAATGAAAAGGATGCGGTCCAGCGTTTTGCAGAGAGCTACCTTGAGTTACTACATACGTTACACAGTATCTCGGAACCCAATGGCTTCGAATTGGAGAGTGGAAGGTTTGATCCAAGCTTAAGCAAGGCTTTCTCTCACTGGATGGAGCCTGTTTATCGCTATGTTGCCAGTGCTGCTTCTCCTTTCACGCCAGTGCAAAAGCAAAAGTATCACTCTTTATGGCAGAAGAGAGACCATATTTTATCTGAAGCGTTACCGGAATCTTCGCTGATCCATGATGATTGCCACGTTGGTAATATTCTGGTTGATCCAAAGTCATTTGAAGTTACTGCTATCCTGGACCCGTGCGATGTTGGTTTTAAACACCGTGAAATGGATCTCTTCCATTTATTGGATGTGAGGCCAGAAATGCAGCTTGCTGAGCGCTATAAGCAAGAGATGCCATTAGCACCGGGTTTTGAGTTGCGGCGTTGGTATTTTAGTTTGTGGGACGATGCTAAGCATAGTCGGAATATAGGGTGGTATGATGAGGCTTGGATTCAAAACAAGCTGTCTCAGTTCGATCAAACATTAAGTGTTGAGTATGGCTATGTTTTATAATGTGATCTTGGGGAACGCTTGACGCTGATATTTTGATGATGCCATTAGTTGAGCGTACTATGGTATATATAACTAAATAAAAAAATGTTTGATCATATTACGAACCTTGATGTTGTAGGGATGAGATTAATGAGAAGAGTGGTTACATATGTTGCGCTATTGTTGCTTGCAGGTTGTGCTCAGCAATCTGGGCGGCAGACAGAAACAACCCCTGAACCGGATATTGGGGGAGGGGGCATCGAGCAGCCTGTCACCCCACCGGTTGTCGATACAGGGACGCCTGTTACTCCAGAACCTATACCTGAGCCGGAAGTTAAACCGTTACCTGAACCGGAAGTGAAACCAGAACCTAAGCCTCAACCGGTGGTGACCAAAACTGACGATGGCAAGTTGATTTTAGGTAATGAAGAATGGTTGTGGATAGCCCAAGCTCAGCAGCATATTCGGGCCAAGGTTGATGATGGAAAAACGCTTTCATCTATTGGCGTGAGTAATTTACAGGCTTTTGAGCGCGATGGTAAAGACTGGGTGAAATTCAATGCTGGTGGCAAAGACGTTGAGTTACCGGTCGAGCGTTGGCTCAAATCGAAAAAAAGTGAAAACCCACAGGCGGTTGTTAAGCTTAGAGCAAAACTAGGTGAGCTCAATGAGTTGACCGAATTTGCTCTTGGCGCAGGGCAAGGAATCGTATTGGGTGTGAATTTTATTCGGGATGTTGCTGTGGTAGATAGCAACAGGAAGTTTGTTCAACCTAAAGCAAAATAGACATTCTAGCCAAGCCATTTAGCCATACAGATAAACGGCTGTTGTCACTACATGTAGGTGACAACAGCCGTTTTGGATGCATTGTATTAAGCTTTTAGTCTACAGCTGTTTCTACCGTGACCTCATAACTGGTGAACTTTCGAATGTTGATCACACCGGTATCGAAAATCAGATACTGGCCTTTAATCCCCATTAGCGTACCTTCCACAACAGGTTCTTTATCAAAGTTGTGCGACGTGATTTTTTTCGGGTGTACATTAACTGGATAGTGGATAGTAACGATATCCTCTTCGAGTTTCTCGACAGCGCCTTCCCCGTATAACTCAAGCAACTCGTTAATACGTTGTTCTATCTCAGGCAGCAGGCGCTGTGCTTCGTCTTGAAGAGGCATATCAACATTATCGCCTTTTAACATGGCACGCCAATTCGTTTTATCAGCCACTAATTCAGCTAGTGCGATTTCTGCCAATCCGGAAATTTGGCGTGTTTTTACTTTCAGAATTGACAATGCCTGGGTAGCACCTTGGTCAATCCAGCGGGTTGGTAATTGGGTATGGCGGGTAATACCCACCTTTAGTCCTGATGTATTAGAAAGGTATACATAATGAGGAACCATGCAGTTGGCCTCACCCCATTCTGGTTCACGGCAGGTACCTTTTGCATAGTGGCAGTTTTCCGGTTTCATGATGCACATGTCACAGCGGGCTAGCTTTTTCATACATGGAAAGCAGTGGCCTTGCGAATAGCTTTTTTTGGTTTTTTTACCACAGGCATCACAATAAATATTACCCGTGTGAGTCAGCTTAAGATGTTTCCCAATTAGTGGGTTTAGAGGTAGTAACTCATCGCCAACGGGAAGTTGATATTCAACGACGTCACCGAGTTGAGATTTCATTTTACTGAGTGTTCCTAGCATGACTTTGCTCTTTGTTATGTTTTCGGCCATGATAACATTTGTTAGTTACAAGTGCTTGTTTGAGTATTGCTAGGTGAAGCTATGGCTAATGTACAAAGAATGTCGCCAGGGGTAATCCAGCCAGATGTTGTTTCGTTATCTGATTGTGAGCGTAAACAAATATGGGAAACAATAAATGATGCTTTCGCTGAATATGAAGCGTTTGTTGGCAAACCCTATGTTAGATTTGACTCATATGAGCAATTTATTCAGAGCCTGACAGATCTGGGTAACCATTATCTTTTTATTAAAAATGAAGATGAATACCTTGCAGGCGCTTGTTACCGGGAACCGACAGAGCAGTCTGAAACGCTGTATTTTGGAACGCTTTGGGTCTCAATTAAATACCGTAATATGGGGCTAGCTTCACAATTGATCCATATCTTGGAACAAGAGGCAAAACGCCGAAAATTGAGAGGGCTCAGTATCCAATTGTATAGAATGCCACAGCTAATTGAGTTTTATCAAAAACACCATGATTTTGTATTTGCAATAGATGAGACCAGAGGAGAAATGGTCAAATACTTTGATTGTAAATCTTTGTAACATTTACAATCAAAGTATTTACATGTTTTTATCCCTCTGTATCATTTCCATATGACACTAAGCACATTACCTTACGGTGGGGTTAATGACCAGTGTTACCAAAAACGGAATAATAACAAAGGGAAAGAAAGTCATGAAAAAAGTAATGATCGCTGGGTGTATAATGTTTGCTGCCGGTGTTTCAGCGTCGCCGTTTGAGAAGCCTGAAGATGCAATAGAATATCGTCAAGCCGCGTTTACAATGATCGCAACTAATTTTGGTGATTTGGCAGAAATGGTAAAAGGCCGCAAAGATTGGGATCAGCAAACATTCAGCCAGCGTGCTCAATTTATTTCACAGCTGACTTATATGCCTGAAGAAGCCTTCAAAGTAACCGGTACTGATAAAGGCGAGACAAAAGCGAAGCCTGAAATTTGGTCAGACTGGGAAGGTTTCAGTGCTAAGTTAGATAAGTTTCAAGGTGACATGGCTAACTTGGCTAAAGTATCGCTGGAGGGTGACGAGCGTTCAACCAAACGTGCATTTGGAGAGGCGGCTAAGAACTGTAAGTCTTGCCATAGTGACTATAAATATCGTTAGCTTTTAAAGTACTCGAAAAGCTAAAAATGCCAGACGTTAGCCTGGCATTTTTGATTAAAATAGATATGCTACAACGTCTTGCGCGAGGGTAAAATAGACGATAGTGCCAATAATAAGGAATATCACCCAAGCTAAAATACCACTGACCACTTTCGGGAGGGTATCGCCGTCCAGAACTTTCTTTCCGGTCAACATTGGGGTAATGAGGTTGTCTTTACGCAAAAAGTAGAGAGTGATCGCCGCTAAATGTATACAGATAGCTCCGAGGATCACATTGAAGTTTAGGGCATGAATATCAGTCAGGAAGCTGCTGGTTTCACCACTGACCAGATGGGCAAAAGGCCCTTCTGAAATAATATCATCGTTGGCAAATAAGCCGGTAGAAAGCTGAGTAACAAGCAGAAGCATGAAAGCTACAACCATATAAGCACCTGCTGGGTTATGGCCTGGTGATGATGTGCTTTTATCATTGTGGTTGCCACGCACTGTAGCGATTAAATATTGAATCGCTATTTTAGGAGAGCGGATGAAGTGGCGGAACTGCGCCGTTTCACTACCAATTACCCCCCAAATCAATCGAGTGGTTAACAGAGTCAGTAATAAGTACGCTAGGCTAAAGTGCCAGTCCATTAGGCCTTCTGTGCCGGTGTACCATAAACCGCCAATAGTGAAAGCTTGTAACCAGTGATAACCGCGGATATAACTATCCCACACAGCATACTGCTGGGGTTGGGTCATGGCAGGCTCCTTCCTTGTCGTGATTTAAATTTACCTATTTTACCCGGTTTATACATACTCGCTACATTGTGTGTTGTTTATTTTCATTTATTTATACCAGCCTACATAAATACTTGATCAATTTCTTACCCAGATTGCTATAACGCGATTTAAGTATCGATTTTAGATTACCGGTTCTCTATCCGGTTATAGTCAAGCAGCCCTGCTTCAATCGGAAACATTTGCTGGTTTATCTCATTTAATTTATCACTGAACGACCAAAAGTCTGGGGCGGTCCGGCGAACGCCATATTTATCAAGGAAAGCGCGATAGTCTTCTTCTGTTTGAATCGTACTAATTTGATTTGCCGCTGATGCTAAATCCGCTTCTTTCACATGCCAGAATGCCCGAGGGTAGCTTCCTAGCAGACCTCGAACCAAAGTGACATTATCTTGCGCATGGAGCCGGTTAGATTCCTCATCGAACAGGCTGGATATATTTTTATGGGCGCTATTACGGATCAGGGTAAATAACTCTGTTTGTTGCTCCGGTTGAGTGGGCTCGACCATGATAAAAGTAATTTCTGGTAGCAAGCTAGCTTGCTTTCCACTAATACGGTTTAATTTATAGAGAGCCAATGAGCCATTTTGGTTTAATTTGGATTGAGTGAAATCGTATCGGTCGGGCAAAACAACGTTTAGCTTCTTCTGCAGCATACCTAAAAGCTCATTTTTAGGGTGTGATGTGTGGTATTTGATACCTGTCGGCTGATCAAATTCATTGATATTCCCTTGAAGGTATTCTGTCAGGTGTTTATTAGCCCCTTGATACCAATAAGCGAGTTGCTGGTGACGTACATCTGTTGGCAGTAAAGAGAGGAAATTCGATTCGCCTTCCATACGTAAAAAGTCCATGTACATACGTGTGACAAGTTGGTGGCCAAAATTACCATAAACATCAAAGCCAGCGACTAACAGGTAGTGGATACGTTCCAAGAGTGAATAATCAATAACCCAAACCGTTTTCGGTTGACTGCCAACCAGGCCTTTAGTGACCGTCGCACTGTCAAAGTGGCGAAAGACTGTGAGACTGGCATTATCGTTGTAGTTGTCACCATCCCAAATTAATTCAGTGGTTAGGTGCTCGCCATTTTTAAAAGCAGTATTAAGAAACGCATTCTTTGCTTTAAGGAAGCGCCCTTGTTGTTTGGAATAAGAAATCCAATTGGCCACCGGTAGGGTGTTACTTTCATTTTCCGCTGGTAACCTTAGATTCCCTGCCTGTGATTCATAAAACTCATCGACAGAAGGTGTATTGGCCATGGCAGGGTCGACAAAGAATACCCAAAAGTGATCGTTGATGACATTAAGTGCAAGTTGCCCGCGGCAAACCGGCCCCTTAATGAAGCCCATTATGGTGTTTTGGGCATTGTCGATCATAAAGCGGTAGCGGCTATCAACCGGTATCTGTTTAAATGAGATCAGAGGGTTGGCTGCGACATCCGGATGATAGCTTGGTAGTGATGCTACCTCATACTTCGGCTGGATAAACAATGTATTGAAGCGAGCCAATTTGGCGCTGCTAAGCGCGTAAGGCATATGGGTTTTATCGACAATAGTTTCCCTAACGGGTTGGAAGCGATAGTAGACACGATCAACGCCGGGGTCATCATAAGGACGTCGAGTAGCAATAAGGTCAATTGGTTTCCCTGGTGCAGTTCGAGAGCGGACTAGATTGAAAAAAATTGGTTGCGAATCATCAGAAAAATAGAGATGAGAAACAAACAGGTGCTCATAGATATAGCGACTGGTTAGTTGCTGTTTCAGGCTGCTTCCATTTAGAAAAGCTTCCCAGTCAGCGACCTTTTTCAAGGTCTTCGCGTTTGGCGGCGGTGCGGTTGCCATAAAGGCACCATTGGCGAGCCAGTTCATCAGTACCTGATTTTCTTTGTCGCTTATTTGCGGTAGACCATAGGGCATCCCCCACTCAGGGTAGTTTTGCTCATAGCTGGTCATTTCTTCGATGGTAGGGCACTGCTGATCGCGGTCCAGTGAAAAGTCCCATTCATCTGGATTAAGCACTTCTTGCCCCGGAAGAGGATGTGACTGTTTAAGCTTAAGCATGCGCGCCATGACACCGGCCTGGGTATTGGCTTCTTCAGTCTGGACTCGCTCGTTCAATACGGGGGCGAAGCCTTTGTCACGCCATTCTCTGGTTGACTGGGCATCAATAAACATACGCGTGGTATTGGCCGCGAGCAGGCGAGTACCCTGATAGACTTTCTCCTTGCTGGCACCACGATCGATGCCTTCGGATGATGACATCTTTAACTGACAAGGCGCATCATAACAAGCATGACAAACAACACATCGGTTTTCGATGATTGGTTTGACGGTATCAATATAGTGGTTTGCGATGGGTGACGATGCTGCGGCAATTCTTTCCTGAGGCTGAGGTTTGCCAAACAGTTGATCTAAGTTTAGCCCTGCATAGACGGCGCAACCGGAGAAGAAAAATAGCAGGAAAAAATAACATGCTCGCTTAAAGTGTTTGTTTTTAAATATCATATTATTCTATCTTATTATTTACGCAGGCAATTTGCAGTGCGCTTATCGCTAATGTTTAAGTTAAGTCTATCAAAATACTGGCAGAACGTGGAAAAGCTATACTGGCATCTTACCACTCACCGTTAATTAGGCTAACTAAAGTGCTAGGTAGCGAGATTCGTTTCATTTATTTCGTTATTGGCGTGCTCTGTTTCAGTTATATTTGTACCTTAATACCTATCCCTACGTTGGAATGATACTGCGCTCAAACAGGGTGCCTTATCTTATGTCGAAAATATCACAAATAAAGAAAATGAACATTGGTTTTTTAAGTTAGCTTGTATACCCAAGTTACTTGAGTATACAAGCTTCTGTATGTCGATTTTTGAGCGGCGAACTCATTGTCTCGCCGCTTGTCGTTTGTAGTTAAAGGTTTTGGCATCTTTTTCACTATTATGGACCCAAAAAATACCCACCTGATCATTTAAAATCAAATCAAGATGAGCCTGATGATAAATTAGATAGTTATAGCTAACTTTTTTACGGAGAAAGTGCTCTTTGAGTTTATGCTCAGATGCGAGTGCCGTCGACAAGCGTTCAGTGAGGGATTCACTTGCTTGGTATGCCCAATGATACATCATCGGCTTGAGCTCTATGGTAGAAATAAACGGTGACTCATTCTCTATCACGGTTAATGTCGCTGAGCTGATAGACAACGCGTGGTGATAGCCGGTTTTTTCTTCAGAAATAAAGTTTAGGTAGGAAAAATTAAATGTGTTTACTTCATCTCTGGTGATGTAGTGATATATCACTTTTGAGTCGATACCTGAACTGTCAATATAGTTCATGTAGACTTGCGATGTCGGTTTACGGGCAAGATCTGTTTGAATTACTGGGTAAGGCCGGGAAAGAGGTAATTCCTTAAACATTTCACGGGAGAATATTTTCCAATCATCTTTGCTGATCTGATATGAAAAATCAGTTTGGGGCAAACAGAGTTTGTTTTCGTCAATGCGACACCATGCAAGGGAATAGGAGTCAGGGCCTTTATAGGCGTAAAACTTTATGTTGTTCAAGTCCGGAGCGTTCTCTAGTTGGAGATAATCTTGATGCATTTCATTAAGTTTCGTTTGCAGCTCAACAACACCTTCTTCACTGGTTGATACCAATGTTACAGTGCCATTTTGCAACATGGTAGTACGGATGATGTACTGGGTTTTATCCGGATATTTGTATCCTGTTTGCCATAGGTAACCCCCAACCATCAATAAAATAGCGCAAAGTAAACCGATTGAGAGGTAGGGGAGAAAAGGGGCTGTCTTCTTTATGACCGTTGAAGTCGATAAGTCCGAATACTTTTCGGTGCTGACTTGGGTAATTTGATAACCAACACGGGGCAGGGTTTCGATGATCTCGCCTTTAGTCTTTTCCTGGAGTTTTACGCGCAGGCTACGGATAGCTTGAAATAGCGATGCTTCAGATACAACACGATCAGGCCAGCCAGCCTTGAGCAAATCGTCTTTCGTCACCGGATGGGTCTCATGCTCAATAAGATAGAGCAAGATGTGTTGTTCAGAGAGGTTGAGTTTTTGACTGGTACTATTAGATTTTATTACTCCTAACGCAGGAATGAAATTAAGCCCATTGGTAAATTTGAACTGCTTTTGACCAGGCATTCGTACCTCAGAAACCATCTCTTATAGGGTATTGTAGTGGTTGATTGGCGTTTAAGGTTACTCGGGGGACGCCTGATTAATTCAAGGCATTTATTTTATCATGAAAAAAAACAAATGGTACGGGAATGCTACCAATCTGGATAAGTCGTTGATCAAATATTTATGTCGGTTGGTATGATTGCTCCCAATAAAAACAGGGAGGGCCTAAGGCCCTCCCGATAATTAAACAATACGTAATTGTATAATACTTATTTCTTGAAAATTTCCAGAAACTCACGCTTCATTGGCGGGTTTCGACGGGCTTTTTTCAGTTGCTTACCCATATCTTTCACACAGTTGTGAAGGACTCTATCAAGCGTTACAGCTTTATAGTCGGTGTACTCTTCTTCAGTCATATCTGAAGGCTTTTCTGTTTCTTGCATTTCACCAAGGAAGTCTACACCTGAGTAACTTTGGCTAAGAGCTACCAACGCGTGGAACTGCTCGAAATTATCCAGTACATTTTGTGCACTTGCTGGTAGTTGATCCCAAGCTTCACGTGAACTTGGTTCAGACGCTTTGTAAACGTTAATTAGCATGTCAAGAAGCTCTTCTGGTACTTCTTCAAACTCAACAACTTGACGTAGTTCTGGAGAGCAATCGTCAAGAGTGAACTTCACTTCTTCAATGGTTTGATCTTCTTTTTTCTCGATGTCAGACATAGCTAATTCCTAAAGCATGAATTGTTTAAGGGAGGGAATCCTAAAGCCCTCTATCTAAAAGTCAACATATATACCTAAGCTACTTGCAGTAACATGGGTATAAGATAGCGCAATAACCGCGGTAGTCACGTTAGATTGCTCACGTTTAAACCTTTTTGGGCTGTTTATTGCTAACAGCCTTATTGAGGGATAAAAGGATATATGCGCTTGTTTGAACTTGTAGGGCGCTGATGATTGTCTAACATGTTGTACAAAGTTATCGAAGATAGGGAAAAGGCGAGTTAATCTGTGCTATAAATAGTTTAAGGAATAGTCAAAATATCAATAGGATGCTTAAATGGAAGCGATGCGGATATTACTGGTTGATGATGTGCATCTAGAAAGAATGCAACTGGCTATGCGGCTACAGCGATTGGGGCACGTAGTCGAAGCCGTCGCCTCCGGTCATGAGGCCATCGAAAAATATCCGCTGTTTGATCCTGATTTGCTTTTGCTCGATGTCAGTATGCCGGATATGAGTGGTACTGAGGTTGCTGAGCAAATAAGAATCCAGCACCCTGAATGGGTGCCGATTATCTTCCTTAGCGGTCACGACGAGCCGGAGATGATTGCCAAGGCCATTGACATGGGCGGTGATGATTACATTGTGAAACCGGTAAATAAAATTGTACTGGCTGCAAAACTAAAAGCGATGCAGCGAATTGCTCATATGCGTCATCAACTAAAAGATACAACAAAAAGCCTAGAGCAAGCCAATGAAAGGCTCTCACAACAGGTGAATGAAGATGGCCTGACAAAACTGGCGAACCGTCGCTACCTCGATACAAAACTTGCTGAGTTTATCTCTTGGCATGGCCGTAATAACTTCCCGTTTACCCTAATCATGTTGGATGTCGATCACTTTAAACTATTTAATGATCATTATGGGCACCTTGAAGGTGACCGATGCTTGCAAGCTGTTTCATCTGAGCTTAAGAAGAACTTCAGTCGAGCCGGCGAACTTGCGGCCCGTTACGGCGGTGAAGAATTCGTGATCGCCATAAGTAACTGTGACAAAACACGTGCGGTTCGTGAGTGCGAGCGACTTAAAGAGTGTATACAGAAACTTGAAATTCCCCATTCCAAATCGACTACGGCTGAAATTGTTACCGTCAGCCAAGGGATGGTGTCTTGGGTACCAACTGGTTTAGAGACAGTGGAGAACATGTACCAAATAGTTGACCGTGTGCTTTACAAAGCCAAGGAGCAAGGACGTAACCGATTTGTTGCTGCTGAATTTACTTAGGGCTTTATACCCTCGTCCACCCTTATTCTTTGAGCTACTTAACACTTTGCACTTTATCATGGGGTATTTGGCTGTTTTACAGCCAAATACCCTTTTCACTGCTTGCTGTAACTAACCGCAATGATAATCTGCTGTTAAGCAGTATATATTCTCTTGGGTAGCAGTGAATCCTTTGTGCAGATACCGCTTTGATATCGTCTATGCTCAATGGAATTTGTATTGTAAAGAAGAAAAAGGTGAGGGAAGATCATGGATATTTGCTTTTCGCAGACAGAAGCACGCGTGTTAGGTTGCATGCTTGAAAAAGAGGTGACCACACCTGATCAGTACCCATTAACACTGAATGCATTGACGACAGCTTGTAATCAAAAGAGTAACCGTGAACCAGTGATGTCGCTAGATGACGCCACGGTGCAAGATACGATAGAAGCATTAAAAGCCAAGCGATTTATTCAAGAAGTTACCGCAGGAACGGGGAGTCGGGTTGCAAAATACCAGCATCGTTTCTGTAACACAGAGTTCAGTACTTTCCAGTTTAGCCAACAAGAAAAAGCGATTATTTGTGTAATGTTGCTGCGCGGTGCTCAGTCGCCGGGCGAACTACGTACACGTACTAATCGACTTTGCAGCTTTTCTGATGTGAAGGAAGTTGAGTCAGTACTCGATAAACTGTCAGAACACCCTAAAGGGCCATTTGTTGTGAAGTTGCCGAAAGAGCCGGGGAAACGCGACTTTCGTTATATGCACTTGCTTAGTGGTGAGGTCGATATCGAAGCTCTGCAGCAGCAAAGCCAGGCATTTGCTTCAGGAGCCCCTTCTTCGCCAACCTCAGAGCGTTTGGCGGCATTGGAAGGTGAGGTGGTAGAGCTTAAAAAAGAACTACAAGAATTGAAAGAGCTGCTTGAATCTTTGACATCATGAGTGTTCAATAGCAACGGCTTAACTTCAGCCCAGCAATCGCTGGGCTTTTTTGTAAGGGTAAACAAAAACATGACTGGCACTCAGCACGATCAGCCAAAAGAGATCGAGACTGAATCGAATAAAGTTGGGAAATGGTCGGTCTATTTGATTAGGACGGCAGCAAATCAATTGTATTGTGGTGTCACAACAGATGTCGAAAGGCGGTTTAATGAGCACCAGTCTTCCAAGCGGGGGGCCAAATTCTTAAAAGGGAAGGGACCATTACAATTATCTTGGTCTGAATGTGTGGGTGATAAACGGTTAGCAATGCAGCTTGAATATCGCATCAAACGGTTGCCTAAGCGTACCAAGGAACAAATTGTTGCAGGCTGTTTTAGTGTATTTAATTTGGTTGAAAAATGAACCAAGGCAGTTAAAAGAACGTAAAAATGTTCATTAATTGTTATATTTTATCTTTTAATTACCTATAAATTGTTTTTTTAGCGCTTGCTAGTTAATTGAAATTGAACCTTCTCTTTGTTCAATCTACACTGCGCATATCATTTTGTATTATTTTTATATTTTCCCAGGATATTCTTATGGCACTTAAAGCCACTATCTACAAAGCTCAGTTTAACGTTGCGGATCTTGACCGTCATGTGTACATCGATAAACAACATACACTGGCGTGCCATCCATCAGAAACGCTGCAACGCCTGATGCTTCGCCTGGTTGCATGGGGCTTCAATGCTGATGAGGATTTGCAGTATACGAAAGGACTCTGTGAGGCGGACGAGCCAGCATTATGGAAGAAAAGCCTGACTGATGATATCGAGCTTTGGATTGACCTGGGGTTGCCCGACGAGAAGCGACTGAAGAAAGCCGCTCATAAGTCGGATAAAGTTATCATTGTTGCATACGGTGATAACGCTGCTCCTGTGTGGTGGAAACAGCATCAAGCAAAAATTAGCCAATACGGCAATATCTCAGTGGTTTTCTTCAATGATGAGACCCTCGCAGAACTCGAGTCTATGGTTGAACGTTCAATGAACCTTCAATTAACGATCGAAGCTGATCAAGGATGGCTGATGCTGGGTGATAAGAGCTGTACCCTTACTCCTGAGTGGTGGCTACGCTAACTCAATGGATTCGCAACGTTGATTGTCACTCAATAGTCATCCAACCTCTTCATGATATCCTTACTTGCTGCTTGTTTATCAGGCAGCTTTTCGCCTTTTAGCAATAAGGAGTATTGGAATGCCATCAAGTGTGCATGCTTTAGCAACAACAGTGTGGAACTATCATCACTTAAACCACACTCTCGTCCCTAGTGATTGTATCTTTGTGTTGTGTAGTAACGATATTCGAGTGGCAGAACATGCGGCAAGATTGTTTCTTGATGGTTTCGCTCCATACATCGTATTTTCTGGCGGCGAAGGTGAGTTAACGCGAGGCATGTATAAAGGTTCTGAAGCCGAAGCATTTGCTGAATTGGCGTTGGATATGGGTGTACCAGAGCAAGCGATCTTGCTTGAGCCTCAATCGACAAATACCGGTGAGAATATTCAGTTTACTCGTGAATTGCTTGAAATGAAGGGCTTAAACCCAGAAAGTCTGATTCTTGTCCAAAAGCCATTTATGGAAAGACGCGCCTATGCAACTTTTCAGCAGAACTGGCCGGGCAAAAAGGTAGCAGTATCTTCTCCGAATATTGATTTTGATGAATACCCAAACGAGGCATTGTCGTACAGCGATATAATTAATGTCATGTTGGGTGATTTACAGCGGATAAAAGTTTACCCGAGCTATGGATATTCTGTAGAGCAGGAAATCCCAGATGAGGTCTGGCAAGCCTTTGAACAGTTAATCGAACTAGGCTTTAAGGACCATTTGTTGGCTTAAGCTTTTAATATAACCGTTGAATAATGGTGTGCAAGCCCTGCCTACAGCAGGGCTTATCATTATATTATTTATTTTGCGGCATTCATGCCTTGCTGCCAGAAGGCAACCTCCATACGAGTAGCCGTTTTGAATATTTCACACAAACGTTGCCCACGTTGGCTGTGAAGTGGGACTTCTTTAAGCATCTTGTTTAACCGACGAATAGTTTCGTCAACGCTGTTTTGGTAATCCTCACCACTATACAACTCAACCCAGCTTCGGTATGGGTTGCCTTCTAGGACTGTTTGTTGCCAGTTCGCAAGACGCTTGCCTATTACGGCATAACCTATCGCACAAGGTGCCAGTGCAACGAATAAGTCGGTACGGTCACCGGCCATCCCTGTATCCAATACATAGCGTGTATAGCTGACAGTACCGAAATCCTCAGGCTCTCCCTCCATATCCGCTTCGGTCAACCCCCATGTAGAGCAATACTCAACATGGTGTGACATCTCAGTTTCTAGAAGTGCGGTAAGGCTTGGCAAGGGCTCGCGCATTTCTTCAAGGGTTGTAGATTTAAAAATAGCTAAAGCATAAGCGCGGGCATAGTGTTTTAGGAACAGAAAATCTTGCTTGAGGTAGTGCAAATAAGCATGCTTGTTTAGCGATGACATCGCCAATTGGTTAACGAAATCATGCTCGGTATAATCATTCCAGTCTTGCTGGCAGTAGCTGATCAGATCTTGATAGTTCATGATGTGTCCTTAAAGCTTAAATAGGTAATGCTTAAAATGTCAGCACGTAGTCTTGGGCTTTTGGCAGCGTTTTAATGATGTCATACTGCTTCATAAACTCAGCATATTCGTCATAGCGTTTTAGCTCTACGGCACCAGGGCGTAGGGCAAAGCGGGTTAATGTATCTTCCCAAGCTCGGCGGTTTAGTTCGTTATTTAACGTATCTGGTGAGTAGGCAGCGAACTCTTCCCACGCTCGCTCTGGGTGGTTGATTAGGTAGACCGTGGCTTTTTCGATTGCAGTGTTGAACTTGTTAATGGTTTCTGGGTTGTAATTATGCTTGTTGGCAACAAAAATAAGCTCATCATAAGGAGGCACGCCATGTTCTTCTGGGTAGAAAGCTGTTGCGTCATAGCCTTCGATAGCCAGTTGGTTAAGTTCAAAGTTACGTAGTCCACCCCAAATGGCGTCCACTTTTCCAGAGGCCAGCGAAGAAGATAGCGCCCAGCCGACGTTGATAATCTTTACGCTGTTCATATCAACGCCTTCAGAGCGCAGCATCGTACCGATAGTCGCGTCTTCATTCCCGCCAATAGCAACTCCTATATTCTTTCCTTTCAGATCAGCCATTGATTTAATGCCTGACTTATCTAGAACAATCAATGAGTTCAATGGACCTGAAATTAAGGTTGCTGAACGGACGAGAGGTAGATCAGCCGCAATACTGGAAATCAGTGTACTTTGGTATGAAACAGCAAGATCGATACGACCAGCTGCAACTAACTTGTCCGGGACGCTTGGGTCCGCGGGCTCTTGAATTTGCACTTCCAGCCCTTGCTCAGCAAACCAGCCTTTCTCTTTTGCAAGAATAATCGGGCCATGATTTGGGTTAACGAACCAGTCCAGCATTAGAGTCACTTTCTCTTCAGCAGAAGCGCTAAAAGATGCGATCATTAACGCTGCAGCAGCAATAAGTTGCGGTTTACCCGCTTTAAACAAATTGGATTTCATTCTATTTCCTTGTTGGTGAACGAAGAAAGCATTCCGTTTTTGTAGGTGCTAACTATTGGTTTTGCCATGGAATGGCTTTTTTTAATAAAAGGTCGGTCATGAAGTACAGGCTGATTGAGAAAAATGCCAAGATAAACAAAGCCGCGAACATCTCATCAACAAACATTCGAGCATTGGCTTGTAGCATCAAATATCCCAGTCCTTCACTAGATCCTACCCACTCACCTATTACCGCACCGATAGGTGCGACAACGACAGCAACGCGTATTCCCGATGCTAAAGCGGGTAAGGCGGCAGGCAGGCGAACATGCCATAGCTGTTGCCAAGGCGTTGCCCCCATGGTGGTAGCCAAGTCAAGGTAGCCCTTAGGTGTGTGACGAAGGCCGTCATAACAACATGTGGTGACGGGAAAAAAGATGATCAGGGCGGCCATGACAATTTTGGATGCTATGCCATAACCTAGCCAAAGCATCAAAATAGGAGCAATGGCAAAAACGGGTATTGCTTGGCTGGTGATCAATATCGGTAATAGCCAGCGTCTTAAAGGCTCGAAGACAAGCATTTGTAGGGCGAAAAATAATCCCATCGCTAGACCCAAAAGAAGACCAAAAAGTACTTCGGTCCCTGTAACTAACGTATGGTGCCAAAGAACATCAGCACGCTCGATGAGCTTGGTGAAGACGGCAACAGGGCCCGGCAGGATAAAAGTGGGAAGCTCAAAAATGACGACGCTGGTTTGCCATAACCCCATGATGATCGCAACGCTAATAATGAAGCGTGATATTTGCTGCGCGACAAGAGACTGAATGCCTTTACTCGCTTTTTGACTCGCGGCTTGTTGCTCCAGTAAGGGGTTCTGCAACTTGGACGAGATGGATTGATCAGACATAATCACTCTCCAGTTCATTGATGATCCCTTGCTGGAGAGCTGCGAGCTCACCATCGAATTGCCGAGGTGGAGTATTCAGTGGAACGGGTAATGGTTTAATTGATGCTGGAATACCTGTCATCATATAAATGTGATGACCAAGACGAAGCGCCTCTTGGGGATCATGGGTGATTAATAAGACTGTCTTATCTGCAAGCAGGGTTGCAGATAATGACTGTAATTTATGGCGCGTAACTGCGTCTAATGCTGAGAAAGGCTCATCCATTAGCACCAAGGGTTTGTCTTGCATCAATGTACGAGCAAGAGCCACACGCTGACGCATACCCCCGGACAGTTGGTTAGGCATAGCATCTAACTTATCCGCGAGGCCGACTGCCTCGAGTAGTGTCGCCGCCTTTTGTTTATCGGTTTTTTTTGACGAACCAAAGCGTGTACTTAAGCACACATTGTCGATGACATTTAGCCAAGGCAAGAGCAGGTCTTGCTGTGCCATGTAGGCAAGATTACCATCAAGTGGCAATGTATTGCTGGTAGTGATACTGCCATTCCAAGTCACATTATCTTCTAGTAAACCAGCAAGGTGGCGAAGCAGGGTGGTTTTACCACAGCCACTTTTACCAAGCAGGCAGGTCCATTTTCCTGCTGGTAGCGTAACATCGAGCTGTTTGAACAGTGGGTGCTCTGCATCGTTATAGCGAAGCGTTAGCCGCTCAACATTGACTGTCATCCCTACTGCTTTGTCAGTGGCGAGAGTGTTATTCATTATTTGTTTAGCTTCCATGCTTATTCAGGTTTGAAATGGCCTGCAAAGAAATGGTTTACCGGTCCGTGTCCTGAACCAATTTGTAGCTCATCTGCATGCTTGATAGCCTTAGTGATATAGCTCTTGGCATGTCGAACTGCGTCTTCTAGCGGGTATTTTTGGGCAAGGAAGGAAGCCGTAGCCGCCGAGAGTGTACACCCAGTACCGTGGGTATTTCGGGTTGCTATTCGTGGTGTGCTCATGCGAATAACGTCATTTTCGAGGATGAGTAAATCGGTACTGAAGTCATCTTTTTCTAGGTGGCCACCTTTGAGAAGGGTTGAGCGGGCACCGATAGCTCGCAGTGCTGAAATCATGTCAGACATTTGCTGCTCGGTTTCCGGAAGCGCAGAGCCAATAAGAGCTGCTGCTTCAGGGAGGTTTGGTGTAATCACTTCTGCAAGGGGAAGTAGCTCTGATTTGAGTGTTGAGATGGCGTCTTGCTCAAGCAGCAGGTCACCACTAGTCGCCACCATTACTGGGTCAATAACCAAAAACTTAGGTTGGTATTGACGCAGCTTTTTTGCCACCATGCGGATGATATTGGCATCGCTCAGCATACCAATTTTAACGGCTTTAACGTCAAGATCTGAAAATACAGTATCCAGTTGTTGTTCGACAAAACTAGGATCAATACCAAGAATGCCAGTGACACCTTGGGTATTTTGTGCCGTTAAGGCTGTGATTACCGAACAGGCATAGCCGCCAGTTGCAGAGATAGCTTTAATGTCGGCTTGGATGCCAGCACCGCCGCCGCTATCTGAACCAGCAATGGTAAGAGTAATTGGGGTATTTGATGGAATTGACATAGTTACCTCTATCAAAGACGTAAGGTAGCTAATGCCATCGTACCTGAAAGGGTGCGAAAAGGGGCAGTGCAGCTAGTTCCCTACGCCATTATTAAATGGATCAGGTTCAACGGGTCCCACTACGTGGTCTCAGCGCTCGGCGCTCCCCGACTAACGAACAAAATTTTACTTGTTGGCCTAAAGAGAAATATTGGCCTTTAAAAAACTGCTTTTCGGCTTATATGCCTGAATATGTGGCTAATCTAAACATGTTTTTTCCTATAGGGCAAACATGTTAGGAATAAAATGAGGTGATGGATGAAGAAAATACAGCAGAGGAATGAACTGGCAGCCACAGCGTGGCTGCCAGTTTAATTACATTTTTTTACAATATGCAGCAATAATAACCATATTGGTGCCCGCCGCTTTACCTGAAACATGTAAAGGGTTGTCAGTCAGGCGGATACCACGTACAGCTGTACCTTGCTTGATCACAAGGTTTGAGCCTTTTACTGGCAGGTCTTTGATGATTGTTACATTGTCACCGGCCTGTAGAGCGGTACCGTTCACGTCAACAGTTTTAATCGCATCAAGCTCAGCAAGTGCGATACCTTTCTCTGCCCATTCGATCATGTCTTCTTCCATGTACAGCATATCGAGCAAATCCTGTGCCCAAGTCTCTGAAGAAAGGCGCTTCAGTAAACGGTAAGCCATTACCTGAACAGCGGGCTCTTGGCTCCACATGCTGTCGTTTAAACAACGCCAGTGGTTTTGGTCCAGGGTTTCAGCGTCTTCGATTTCTGTACGGCAAGTGCCACATACCATCACACAGCTACCCGCTGTTTGATCAGGAGACGCAGGTACTTCATAAACGCTCAGGTTGTCTTCTGAACTACACAGTTCACATTTAGCGCCAGAGCGCTCTTTAACGATCGATTCAATGCTCATAGGAATATTCCAAGGAAGTGTAATGGTGTTAGCTACCATACAGGTAACTATTCTGTTTATTATGCCATCTAATTCTGAGAAGGAAAGGAATCAAGATCAAGATCACAATACT
This sequence comes from Photobacterium sp. DNB23_23_1, assembly GCF_052873815.1. Lineage (NCBI taxonomy): Bacteria > Pseudomonadati > Pseudomonadota > Gammaproteobacteria > Vibrionales > Vibrionaceae > Photobacterium > Photobacterium sp. DNB23_23_1. The sequence goes on from NZ_JBNNXT010000029.1 coordinate 54,340, forward strand.
CTCATTTACTTACGTTCAAAAAACAGCCTTATTCAAAATTCATGTAAAAAAAATGAAACGAAAATGTATAGGTGATATTGGCTTGTGACTAATATTAAAGTGCCTAAACAAGCAGTTATTGAGAAAAAATAGGAATATATATGAAGAAGGTACTTTTTTTACTTTCAGCTTTTGCACTTATTGGGTGTGATGACGACGATGTGGTCAATACCGTGTCGGGAAATGCGGAAGTTTTTGCGGTTACAGGTGCTGACGTTGGGGGAGCGGAAGGTTACACCAGTATTGATAGTATTGAAAACGAATACCCGATTACATTGCCAGACGAGTTTCCGGCGGGTTCAGAAGATGATCTGGACAATAAATTGGGTTCACTTGGTATCAATATTGAAGATACGGGTTGTGGTGTCATTGATACAAGCGGTGATGTCTGCTTTGGGGCTGGAAGTGATACGGCTTGTGTGCCTGATGAAGTCAGTAAGCTAGGGATCAAGCTATATACCATTGATATAGCTGAAGTCAAAGCAGCATATGACAATGGTTTTTATCCAAAACTAGCAGCTGAGCTGTTAGGTGATACTTATGCTGATTTTGATATAGAACGCGTAAATTGCTCAAGCATTGGTCTGTAGGCCGAATACGTTACTGTGTTATTAGTGGTGATATTAAAAGCGAGCCGGTCTCGCTTTTAATATTTTAACATCGTTAAATTATTATGTTGCTGTTGCATTATTACGGATTAGTTTCTTTACACGCATCGCAAAAGAGATGATTGATATCAACGTTGTGGAATTAGTTTTGTTAGCGTTATCAGAAGCATAAAATTACATCACGAGTTGATTGAAATGAAAAAGCAATGGTTTAAAGGACTAGCTTTGCTTCCTTTGTTTGTCGCAGGGGGATGTTTTGCATCTGATATATCAAGTTATGTTGTCGGTGGAAAACCGGTTAAGCCAAGTGAGGATTACTCATGGATGGCTTCGGTGAGAAATACGACCCAGGATACTTCTCATTTTTGCGGTGGCAGCGTTGTTAACGAAAATTGGGTATTAACCGCTGCACACTGTGTCGTGCAGCCACAGGCTAGTGGCAAATACGGTGTCGTGCCTCCTAATCAGTTGGCCGTAATGGTCGGCAGTCTCACCACCGAGGTCACCGAACTCGCTCATCTTTATCCGGTAACTCATGTTGTTGTCTACCCGAAATATTCGCCAGATCCAGAGGTGAAAGTCACCATCGAAAGCGATGGTTCAACCTCGATAGAAGTGCTTAGTCTCGCGCTGGATAATGATATCGCATTGCTTCGGATAAAAGGGCGTTTTCCAAGTGATGCAATTTCACCGGTAACGCTGGCAACGAGTGATACGGCCAGCGAAATTCAGAATCTACTTGATGAGCAATGGGATGATACGATAAGACCTGAAAATGTACTGGTATCAGGTTGGGGCTCGACTAATAAAGACGGAACTGATATTGCTGAGACGTTGATGGCCGCTAAGCTTTCTTTTTTACCAACAACAGAGTGCTTTAACCGATTAGAGCTAGGCAACGACACTCATTATATCTTAGACAGCCCTGCCAACCAGACTAAGGTTTGTGCTTTGCCGCCTGATCTTGTATTTGACCAAGATGGTAATTCCCAAGGTTACGGACCGGACGCGTGTAAAGGAGATAGCGGAGGCCCGTTATTGGCAAAAGGTGCCGATGGCCGTTGGGTGCAAATTGGTGTGGTGAGCGGAGGGCCTCTGGGCAGCCCGCTGTGCGGGGCATACCTAAGGCCGGGTTTTTATGCGCGGGTCGGTACATATTATGATTGGATAGCACAAACTGTCGGTACCATACCTGATACGCCGGTATCAACCCCCGACTTTATTGGCGATGCCGACTCCGACGGCTCTAGCAAAGACGACGAGGTTAATAAAGACTGCAATCCGAATGTTGAAGGGATCAGCCCCAATAACTGTGCACTGGAATCGTCGGGTGGTGGGGGAACGGTACATATTTTGGGGTTAGCCTGCTTGCTAGGGCTTGTGTATTTTAGACGACGTTATCAGTAGGTGAAAACAAGTCATTTACCCTAAAACAAATCAGCCACCCAGTAGGGTGGCTGAAATCTTTTAGCGGCTTAGAAACTTAGCGACGGAATGAGACAGACTCTTTACCTTCAGCTAATTCGATATGGGTAATAGCTGGCTGTGTTTCAGCAATCACTTTACCTGCTCTGACTGAGTAACGAACAGGTACCTGACGGCGCACGGCATCAAAGCCATTTTCGGCAGGAAGGATAAGTAAGTTCCCCGGATTGCCCAATTCGATACCGTAGCGTTTTTGGATATTCAGCGTTGTGGCAGAGTTGGCGCTAATCAAATCCAGAGATTGGTTTATTTGGTCGTAACCCATGACTTGGCAAACGTGTAGCCCCATATGGAGGACCTGCATCATGTTAGCTGTACCCAGTGGATACCATGGGTCAAAAACATCATCATGACCAAAGCAGACGTTAATATCTGATGCCAGCATTTCTTTTACTCGGGTCACACCGCGACGTTTCGGGTAGTTATCAAAGCGGCCCTGCAAGTGAATGTTTACCAGTGGGTTTGCGACAAAGTTGATACCTGACATTTTCAACAGGCGGAACAGTCGTGACGCATAAGCACCGTTGTAAGAGTGCATAGCCGTGGTGTGGCTAGCAGTTACCTTCTCACCCATTTTGAATTTATGGGCCAATGCGGCAAGGGTTTCCACAAAGCGTGATTGTTCATCATCGATTTCATCACAGTGAACATCAATCAGACGGTCGTACTTACGTGCCAGCTCAAACACATAATGTAGCGACTCTACGCCGTACTCACGGGTAAATTCGAAGTGCGGTATTGCGCCGATAACATCGGCACCCAGTTTGACCGCTTCTTCCAATAGTTCCTTACCGTTTGGGTAGGACAAAATGCCTTCTTGTGGAAAAGCTACGATTTGAATATCAACCCATTCTTTCATTTCTTCACGCACTTCCAACATGGCTTTAAGTGCGATAAGCGTTGGATCTGATACATCAACATGAGTACGTACATGCTGTACACCATTGGCAATTTGCCATTTTAGTGTCTGTTTGGCACGCGTTTTTACATCCTGGATAGAAAGCATAGACTTACGTTCAGCCCAGCGCTCAATACCCTCGAACAAGGTACCTGAGATGTTCCAGCTAGGTTCACCCGCTGTTTGGGTTGTATCTAGATGGATATGAGGCTCACAGAACGGCGCAATAGCCATACCACCTTCACCGTCAAGGACTGGGCCAGTAAAGTCAATCTGCTCATCCATTGGCTTGATTGAGTGGAAATTACCGTCGTTAATCAGAATCTGATGCAGGCCTTCCTTGCCTTTGATGGTGACGTTTTTTATTAGCATATTTGAGGATTGCATCTTCGTTTTCCTTACGCGTTGCTTGCACAAGCTTTAGTTTCACGATTTAGCGCCGGGTTGAGAACAAGGTAACTGATAGCGCCACCGAGTACCGCGTTGATTGGTACTACGCCTGGCAAGAAATGGCCAGCAGCGACACCAATAACAACACCTAAAATTGCGGCCCAGTTAACTGCTTTGAATTCGGTATTTGCAAAGTCATTGTAACGATGACGGCTTTTCAAGAAATCTGCAATGATAATCCCGCCAATAGGAGGAATAGCCGCCGACAAGAAAGTTAACCAACCAATAAAGTTATTGTAAAGCCAAAGTGCGCACAGAGTACCAACTAGGCCGTTAGCCATTGAAAGATACTTACTCGGTAAGCCCGTTACGTTTGAGAACCCAAGGCCCGATGCGTAAAGCGCATTATCGTTGGTGGTCCAAATATTTAGGCCAAGCACAATAACGGCGGGGATCAGCAACCCTTGAGCAATCATCACTTCTGAAATGTCTGATTGGCCTGTTGCAGCAGCGCCAGCGGCACCGAAGATAAACATCAGTGAATTACCGATAAAGAAAGCCGTCATGGTGACCATTACTGCGCCCATTGGCTTTTTACCAAAGCGGACAAAATCGGCAGTCAATGTACCTGCTGAAACGAAGGAGCCAACAACCAATGCCAAAGCAGTTGAGAATTCGATAGGGTTTTCAGGTGCAATGGCTTTAAGGCCATCTATGCCACCTGTGCTACCGACTGCTTCGAAGACAGAGTAGCCACCAAGCAGGGCTATCGCGGAAACGGCGATGGCAGAGAGAATCATCAATGCCGCGATACCAAAGTAAACCGTTACCGTCATCAAAAGGCCAGAGAGCAGAATGAGAAGGTTGGTATCAATGCCAGTTGCTTTGTGCACTGGGATAGCAAACATGGCAACACCTACACCGAACCAACCGACTTGTGTCCCGCCAAGAAGTATAGAAGGAAGCCAAGAGCCTTTAGAGCCAAAAGAAAATCGAGCAAGGAGGTGAGTGGAGAGGCCAGAAGAAGCGCCGATGTAGCCGAGGAATGACGTGTAAATGCCGAGGATGAGGTTACCAATGAGAACTGCGAGGAAAAAATCGTGATAGGAAAGACCGGTTCCCAGTGCGCCTCCTGTCCACATACTGGCTGAAAAGAAGGTTAATCCTAGCATCACCATCGTAAGTGAAAGTATCCCTTTACGTGCCGACTGCGGCACAGGTCCTAGGCTGTAGTTGTTGTCGCCAGCCATTGAAGCACCTCAAGCGTCATTTAAATAATAGTTATGATTTCCAGATAAACGGCGCGTATTTTAGTAAAAGAAAATATGGTGTCAATCTGATTTTTGTTTGTTTTGGTTGTTTCTCTGTTTGTTTTATTTAATTCGTTATAAATACAAATACTTAATATTGTTTTGTTTTATATATCTAAAAATAGAAAACGCTTTTATGGCTATATTACAGATTTAAAAATGAAAAATATCAACCCAAATAATATATTTCTTCTAAGTGTTGACTTTGTTGGGGTTTGTTGTTTTTAGCTTGGATATGAAAACGATTGCTTTCGAGTTTGATAACTATATTCGGCTTATATATTGGCATCATATGCTTCTGGTTGATTTTTTGTTTTGAAAAAAAGGCTTTGTTGATGGCTTTTAGATTTGATCCTTATTTTTGTGTGAAAAGATGAGTTTTTTGGAATGTTTAACATGACTAAATTATTTAACCAGTGCTCAAGCCAGTAAGTCATGGGGGGTTGTGGATAACTTTATTATCCACAAAACTTGTGAGTAACTCTGTGGGAAATGGTTGAGAGCTAATCCCCATGCTGGCTACGGCAAAGTCAATACCTCGGTTCATGAAAAAACTATAAAAACGTCATGAAATATAGAGGTTTTTGATGTAGCTCAATTTCAATTTTTACTTGATAAAATATGACGTCTGGCAGGTTTGGTTGCGCTTAGTGAGTGTTAGCCTAATTATGTTCTTGATTGGGGAGGTGGGTTACGATTTTTACTTTGAGTAAAGTGGAAAAAGGGCCTTGCCTACCTTCATAACCAGCCGGTAGATCTGGTGCTTTGGGATGTTATGTTACCGAATATAGATGGTATGCGGATGGCCCGAAGAATATGTCAGCGTTTTGCGACGCCAATTATTATGCAAACGGGGCGCTGGGTGATGAGTTGTCATTGCTTGATGGTCTTTAAGCTGGGGCAGATCATTATATGGCGAAGCCATTTCAAGTCCCCGAGTTGCTCGCTAGAATAAAATCAACAATGTGAGGATTTGGCCTAGAAAAGCAACGCGGAACTAATTGTGCGACTGATGTTAGCATTACGGAACAGATAAGGTGAATACCATTAACAGGGGCTGAAAGTGAATTGTTGGAGTATCTTGTTAAACATAACGGGCTTGTGGTTTCGAAAGCGAAACTGCAAAAATCCGTACTAAAGAAAGAATTGAGTCCTTTTGATCGAAACCTTGACATGTATATAAGCAATATTCGTCGTAAAATAGTTCAATCAGGGTTACCAAAACAACATATAAAGACGGTCAGAGGGAAAGTGTATAGCTTCTTGGAAGTAGTTGGGGCTTGAAGGTAATAAAGAGTGGCGCGAGAAGCGCCACTCTTTAGTTTTACTTGCTATAAGAACTAGCAATATTGTCAATACGCTGGTTAGCTCGCATTGCTTCTTGGTATGCTGCGTCAGATGCTGCACGAGCATCATTAACTGCACCAGCCATTTGATCTTGCTGGCTTTGTAATGCGCCTACCTGATCAGAAAGCATATCAACTTTATTGGTTAGTTGCTGCATTTGATCAACTTCATCTGAGCTAGAACAACCGATAAGTGTTGCACTCAGAATAATACCGGTAAGGATAGATAATGAACGGTTCATTTTTCTTTCTTCTCCTTTGTTTGCCACTACAGACTGTTTGTTAAATTTCCAGTCGGCAAATTCATTATGGCAGAAGTTGCGCAAATTGCTGCTTAAAGTGAAGAAAGAGTGATATTTTTTTCTCTCAAAGATGAGAAAACCCGCCTGGACGGGTTTATTTACGCGGAATACAGTATTTATACAGGTACCTTATCTTCTGCTAGAACTCTGTTGATAGCGTCGACTAATATATTCGGGTTCAGGGTATGCTGTACTTTTTCAACTAAGGTGCCATCAGCACGAAGGAAATAAAAGTAAGAGCTGTGATCAACCGCATATTCTAATGCCGACCCTTCTAGTTCTGTCCGCATGTATAAAACACCATACTTTTCAGCTAATGCTTTAGTTTGAGCTGCATTTCCTGTCATTCCTATAATTTTTTTATGGAAGTACTGAGCATATTGCGCACTCTTTTCTGGCGTGTCTCGCTCTGGATCTAAGGTGATAAAAATAGGCCAGAGCTGGTTTATTTGTTGATCATCAATCTGTTTCAATGCTGCAGATAACACTGCAAGCGATGTTGGGCATACGTCAGGGCAGTGGGTGTAACCGAAATAGATAACCCGGATACGTTGGTCGTTAGGGTCATACAAATCGACATTCTCTTTACCACTTTTCAGGAGGTTGAGAGGTTCACTGGTTTGAGCGACAGGAGATTGGCGATCAACAATCACGCTAGTGATAAGCCCTGCTGTTAAGGCAAATGCGAGTATAATCCATTGATATTTCACTTTATCATCCTTATTGAAATATAAATCGGTTGTTGAGAGCTAATGGCAGTTGCAGTGATTTTTCCTTGCCAAGTCATTTCATCAGACACGCAGAACGGTAATAATAATTCTCCCGAGAAGCGATCGCTATCTGTTTGGCGCTGTAAAGTTTGCCGGTATACCCCCATCATCATTTCCATTCCTTCTAAAGTTAACTCGACGGTATCGATTTCTGAAGGTAACGATGGCCATTCTACTTGAATTCTAGCTGCTTCCATTGGCTTGATGGTTGCTCTATCTAACGAAATTCTTTTTCCCTCTATTTCACAAGCTTCATTGCTCAAAGGGCAATAATGAGATGGGGAAGAGTCATGTGCGCCAGTAAATAGCAGAACCCCTGCTTCTTTGATGGCAGGGTAGGCGTAGTGGAAAAAGTTGTAACTTCCCCAAAAAACCGGAAAGGCTAGGAGAACATATTTGTAACGTTTGCTGCGTGCCACTGTCTGTATCATCTATCTAAATTGCAAGTATTTGTGAATGTTATCACTATCTTGGTTAGTTAAATTGGGCGGATGTTGAATTTTGTGAGGAGGTGATGCTTCTGAAAGGCTACATAGGTCAAAGGTTGTTAATCTTGTGATTGGCTGTTGGCAACTGTTTGTAAGGTATAGCTAATCAGTTAACTTATTGAGATCAGCCGCAAAATGTGCAATTGGGATCACTTTTTTAATACTATAAAAGGTGATGTATGCCACAAAAGTATTATCAATATGGAATAGTATCTTACTCATTGACTAAATGATGAAATAAAAAACCAAAAGGTATGAGTAATGAAGAAGAATGCTGTTTCTGTAGGTATGTTCTTAGCGGGTATGTGTTTAAGCTCAGTGAGCTTTGCTGGTGACTTACCAAACATCCAAATTTTAGCTACGGGTGGCACTATTGCCGGTGCCGGTCAATCTAGCACGGAGTCAAACTATACTTCTGGCAAGGTGGGTGTTGAAGCATTGATCGAAGCTGTGCCAGAGATGACAAAACTAGCCGATATTTCTGGTGAGCAGGTTGTTAGCATTGGCTCGCAAGATATGAATGATGAAGTGTGGCTAACACTGTCTAAGCGAGTGAATGAGCTATTAGCAAAAGATGATGTTGATGGGATCGTAATTACCCATGGTACTGATACCATGGAAGAAACAGCATATTTCCTAGATCTTACTGTAAAAAGTGACAAGCCTGTTGTGCTTGTCGGTGCAATGCGACCTTCGACGGCAATGAGCGCAGATGGTCCAGTTAACTTGTACAATGCCGTAGTAACAGCGACGGATCCTGAATCGACAGGTCGTGGTGTACTCGTATCGATGAATGATACGGTATTTGATGCACGTGACGTGACCAAGACCAGCACAACAGCCGTTAACACTTTCCAATCACCTAATACCGGTGCGCTAGGTTACATCCACAATGGTGATGTGAAGTACCAGCGTAGCCCAGAGCGCATGCATACCACAGAAACCGTTTTTGATGTGTCGAAAGTAGAGAGCTTGCCTAAGGTGGGTATTGTTTATAACTATGCCAATGCAACAGCGTTACCTGTAAAAGCCATGATGGAAGCGAATTATGATGGTATCGTCAGCGCTGGGGTGGGTAACGGTAACATGTACCACACCATCTTTGATGAGCTAGTGAAGGCAAGTAAAGATGGCACTATGGTTGTGCGTAGTTCACGTACGCCTTCAGGCTCAACAACCCTGGATGCAGAAGTGGATGACGATAAGTATGGGTTCGTGGCGGCTGGTTCACTGAACCCTCAGAAAGCCCGTATTCTTCTGATGCTTTCGTTAACACAAACTCAGGATTATCAAGACGTTCAGAAGATGTTCCAACACTACTAATCACTGTCTTGTGTTCAAATGAAGAAACGATAAAACTCATTGCAAGTTGACAGTCGTAATTCCCCAAAGCCGCCAATTTCATAGGCGGCTTTCTTACGTTTTTAATTCGCAGAGGTGTAGTGGTAATCAAACACTGATTGTGAGCTGGTGTCCGGTAAACTATGGACGGTATGTGCTGCAGTAGCTGACTTGTCACCAGAGGTAGTTAACTGCATTTCTAGTGGTGTGAGTTCATCTACCTCAGCCAGTGTTAACTGATAGGTGGCAGCAGATGATTTTTCGCCAGCAGTGGCAAGATGAAAGTCCAACACGCTGTTAGCTAGTGTAGATGCTGATGACAGAACGAGGGCTAGGTAAAGGAAATATGTTTTCTTCATAATTGACACTCACTAAAGCTTATTTGATAAGCAGGCATAGCTGCTTATTGAGGTTAATCTTTAACCTGCAAGACTGATTAAACACTTATGTAGGTTGGTATTGGTTGTTGGAAGTTATACTAACAAGCTGAATGAAAGTGTGTGTTTCGCTGTGTAAATCAACGCAAATAAAAAAGCACCCTTAGTCAAGAGACTAAAGGTGCTGTGCATAGCGGTATCCTTTTTAGGGAAACAGAGAGCGGCTATTTGTCAGCTACTTTCTCAAGGCCCCACACAATGCCGATTCCCAGTAACATGGCAACAACGGCATAGCCTAGTAGAGCGGGCTGCCCAGTTACATGTTCAAAACTGAAAGGGGACAAGTTCTGCTCAATCAAGGGAACTTGCTCGCCACTGGAGTTAGTTCTCCAAGTCAATGTTTCTTTCCAAGGCCAAATCTTACTTAAGGTGCCAAGCATTAATCCTGTTAGGAATGTGAGTGCGATATCGCGGTAGTTGCGCAACACCCACGACAAAATGTGCGAAAAGGTAAGAAGCCCAATAACACAACCACAAGCAAACAGACCTAAAGTGACAATATCCAGTGATCTTGCTGCACCAAGAATCGGTGTGTACATGCCCAGTAGCAACAGAATGAAGCTACCGGATATGCCAGGTAAAATCATGGCACAGATGGCAATAGAGCCTGCCAGTAGAATGTTAACGTGAGTTGGCTCAAGCGTAAGCGGATGAAGAACAGTAATGCCGTAGGCGAAAAGCGCGCCGGCAATCACCGCAATGATCCGCGAAGCTCCCCAGTGAGTGATCTGTTTGAACATATGGATCACTGAGATGATGATTAAGCCAAAGAAAAATGACCACAGTGGGATAGGGTGTGTATGAAGCATCCAGGTAATGACTCTAGCAAGAGTAAAAATGCTGGTCAGGATCCCCGAGAGCAACAGGACAAGGAATGTACCGTTAATATGATTGAAGGCAGCCCTGACCCCTTCTTTGCGCCAAAGGCCAATCAAGCTTGGATTAACGCGTCGAATGCTTTCAAGAAGTGTGTCGTAAATGCCTGTAATAAATGCGATTGTTCCGCCAGAGACTCCCGGTACGACATCAGCCGCTCCCATAGCCATCCCTTTTAGGAAGGTAAACACTTTGCTCATAGCTTTCCATTAGTTACCGATGAGAATTAAACTGGCGCTATTATACCTACAATGCGTGAAAAAAAAGTGTTTTCCTCCTGCCGCAAATTGAAATTGGACTTTTTTTTAACTTAACCATTGCTAACGTCAGTTCCTAGTGGGTGGCTCTGGAGTCAAAACAAGTGAATTTATTGAAAAGTAAAGCTTTCTGGTGCTTGCTGTTGTTCACTTTGAAGTGCTATTGCCAGAGAGCCCAGCTAGGCTGTGGCTGAAGTTTTTGACCGGATCAGCATAAATTTATTGCCAAACAGCTATGAGACCGGCAATTGGGTCATACCGATGTTTGACTATATTGTCGCATTTTAGAGCAATGCAAAACTCAACCAAACAATAGTATTAAACCTGCTTACGGAACCGACAGAAGAGACGTTTTTTGTCGATGGTTTCTTATGGGGTAAATCATGTTTTGAGCTGCGATCTGAGTCCAAAAGCGATAACGTGATCATTGTAAGGAGGGGTAAGCGTTCTGGTGCTTTGGGGTATCAGTAGGTTGTCGGTATGGGCTTAGAGTGTGATGTCGGTAGTTGGTTGTTTATTAAATTGTGACATGTGAAGAAAAGCCCATAAATAAAATATGGAATTATGGCTTCAGTGAAACAATAAATTGGAGTCTGATTATGTACCGTGATTTATTACAAATCCCTGCAGATCATCAGTTTGTCCGTACTGATATGAAGTGGGATATAGGGAAAAAACAAGATATTGATACATTTTGGTATGATGAAAAAAGCCCTTGTGGTGAAGTTGTCGCAAAATATATTGTGAAAGTTATTAAGTATGTTTACCCTCCGAAAAAGGCAGACATTAGCTTTAAGAAATATTCTGCGGATGCCTTATCTTTGTTAGCTCATGGAGATTTAAAGCACTGAGATAGGATGAAAAGTGGCATATGATGCCACTTTTCACTTTAGTATATATCTACGTTGCTTGGCTTTCAGTATCTCTTGTACTTAAGAACTCAATCAAGAACGGCTTGTATGGAAGCTCCAAAATGTGATTAATATCATGGAATATGCGCCATCATTATTAACGTGGTTGAATAAGATGGGGCTGGGGAATACACTAACTCTGTAGCAAGTTAAATGGAGTTAAATTTCAATATGATACCGCAAGATTCGACATTAAGAGTGGTCAGACCAACAGACAATGTATCCCAAATTGCAGCCATGTACCGACAGGCACTGGGTTTTGATTTATTAAAGCAATTTGACGATTACGAAGGTTTTGATGGTGTCGTTCTAGGGCATAAGCATCACCCATATCATATCGAGTTTGTTCATAAGATTGGTTCTGTAGTGGGTCAAGCCCCCAGCCATGAACACTTATTAGTTTTTTATGTTGATTGCAGCCAGGCTTGGGAACGGGCTTGTCGGAAAATGATCGATGCTGGTTTTTCGGTCGTTGAGTCAAGTAACCCATATTGGGAGCAGGTCGGGAAAACGTTTGAAGATCTTGATGGTTATCGTGTCGTACTGCAGAATCGAGATTGGGAAAACTAGGTCTCTTATGCTAGCGGCATGTGATTAAGCTCAAGTTGAAGAACTTGAGCTTTTTTAATGCTTGTTGACTTCATCAATGCTGTTGGCTAGCAAGCGATTCATAAGCCGACTTAAACATTAATGTAAATCCTGCCTGCGTAAGGTCTTTAGCTGACATATCGGCTTTTTCCAGTCTACGGTAGCACTCATCCAATGCGAGAAGAACGGTATCTGCCTGATTGTTTTTTAACTGTTGTAGTTGCATGACATTATTCCCATCAAGATAGTTTGTCAATTAGATTTTGAGCAACCCTCAGAATTCCCTTAAAGCATAACTTTGCTAAGGTGAATGAACTCTGAATACGGTTGAACGTTTTTTGTTCAGTGGCAAAAGTTAATAGAAATATCTTAGTTATCATCCGTTAGGCATCTGTCATGATATTGTCAGGGGGATGTCAGAATCTCACTGATCGAGATAGTAAGAAAACAGCGCAACTTCAGGGGGAAGGGAAATTGCGCAATATCGAAAGGATATGTGGGTGTTTTAATAGTTCTTATCTATTTCTTCTAATTTGCCAATAAATTCCTGTATTTGTACTTCGTTGTTATTGTGGAACTCGGTGGTCGTTTGGTTGATCACCGATTCAGGATCTTCATTCATGGTGTGGAAGTGATAGGTATTGTGGAAATTGATATCCAGTGTGACTTTATCATCCGCCAGGCTGACACTATAGCCATCGGGTGACTCAGTACACTTTATATCATCCAGTTGGCTGCCAAACTCGATGGTCTGGCCTTGGCTTTTTATTTTCTCATAAACACTGAGCAGGGTGCGTACATCGACTCTGTTTTTCATTTTGACCTCCAACATGTACTAAAGATGCAGGACCTGTAACAAACAAATTAAGTATACAAAACGAAGCTGTCCTACTTTAAATTTAGGTGTTTATAGCCAGCCTGCCATACAAGTCTAAAAAGGTTTAATCTGGATCAATAATTGGTATCGATGAGCTTCACATTATTGAATTTTAAAGAAAATGAAAATGTTGCAAATTCATGATGACGGAATGGGGTTGAAGTGGTAGCTTGAAAGGTATGAACGACAACTAAACGGAATTATATCATGTTTAAGCAACTTGCCGAGGCGCAGTTAGATCCAATCCTATCGCTTTCTCTTGCTTATCGCGACGATCCTCGAGAAAACAAGGTTGATCTTGGTATTGGCGTGTATCGTAATAGCCAGGGGGAGACCCCTATCATGACGGCGGTACAGCTCGCGCAGCAGCAAGTACAGGCTAGCCAGAAAACGAAGGCATATGTTGGTCTTGCTGGTAACGAGCAGTTCAACCAGTCGATGATGGATCTGCTTTTGACCGGTACATCTGCTAAGGCAAGGGCTGCCGCGGTACAAACGCCTGGTGCCAGTGGTGCGCTGCGCATGTTAGCTGACTTGATTCATCTTGCTGAGCCTGAGACGACAGTTTGGATATCTAATCCAAGTTATGTAAACCATAAACCCGTGATGGAAGCTGCAGGACTAAAGGTTCGATACTACCCATATTTCGACTCAGCGACAAAACAGGTAAACAGTGGGGCAATGCTGCAGGAACTGGCTAAAGCAGGGCCTAAAGATGTGGTATTGCTACACGGTTGCTGCCATAACCCAACAGGGGCTGATATTTCTTTTGCCGATTGGCAGGCTATAACTGATCTGGCCAATAAAAATGGTTTCATGCCATTTGTTGATATTGCTTATCAAGGATTTGGCGACGGGCTGGATCAAGATGCTGCAGGCTTGCAATATATGGCTGACAATATCGAAGAGATGGTGATTGCGACATCCTGCTCGAAGAATTTTGGTTTGTACCGTGAGCGTACTGGTGCGGCAATCTTAGTTGGTGACACCCTGCAAGAAGCGCAAAAAGCGAAAGGGCGAATCCTTAACCTGGCTCGTTCAACCTACACCATGCCGCCTGATCATGGTGCCGCTTTGGTATCGACGATCCTGGATGATGCGTCGCTGACACAAACTTGGAAGCAAGAGCTGAGTGAAATGCAGCAGCGTTTGTTGGCATTGCGTGCGGGGTTAGTGTCTGAGGTCCATGCGTTGGGATCGGATCAGTTCGACTTTATTCAACAGCATAAAGGGATGTTTTCAGTTACGGGTCTAACACCTGAGCAAATCGGTCGTTTGCGCGATGACTATGCCATTTATGCGGTAGGTGATGGTCGTATTAATATCGCAGGCCTGCAAGAGCAACATTTGGGTTACTTAGCACAAGCGCTTGTGGCGGTATCAAAAAAATAATACTGGCTCTGAATTGAGATCATTATCGCTTTAAAAATCATCGCTATGTTCCTTTTAACTGTTGCTGAAGACTTAACATCCTGTTTTCGTTAAGTTCTTCAGTCACATCCATGTAT
>NZ_JBNNXT010000030.1:0-64711 GCF_052873815.1 Photobacterium sp. DNB23_23_1
CTTACCTCCGTGTTGGTGAAGTAAGATCATAATTGGGGACTGAGGCTATTAGAATGCGGTGTTTATGGGGCGCTTACCGTTCTATGCACCACAACAAAAGGTCAGCCATCGGCTGACTTTTTGTTGTATCTCGCTAAGGTAGCAGAGATTAGAAAATGTATACCTAATCACCATTAACAGACTGTGAATGAGTTTCAGCACTAACGCACAATGGGGCAAAAATAATTCACGAAACAGGTTGTTTCGCAATTGTGCAAGAGGTTCTTGCACAATTGAGTCCGAGAGTTTGTCCAACAGGCTGTTGGACAAATTGGGCAACAGCTTGTTGCCCAAATAGATCTCATGATGGTTTCATGTGTTCTAAACATGTCTTGGGGCAGGTGCTTTCTCACCAGCCCTTTCTTAATCGATGGTGTTCAAGTGATACTCAAACACAGACTGGCTGCTGTCGTTTTCAGAACCATTGATTTTATGGCCAGCCGGCATATTCGCTTCTCCTGAGTTATGCAATTGCACATCCATTACGCTTATTGAACCTAAGTTTGATTTTTCTAGTTGAATCGTTGCTAGCGCATTACGCTCACCTACAGAGGATAGGTGGTAATCAAGCACGCTGTTAGCCAAGACTGGTGTAGACAGAAACAAAGCGCTGATGATAACGAAAGCTGTTTTTTTCATAATTAACCTCTATGTGTACTATCAGTAATCTCGATCGTATCTGTTATACGATCCCCCCAAATATCGGCTGCACCTGGACTCAATACACCATGAAGTGAATTCAAGCCCCCCCACTCAATATCGTTTGTCGCGACAGTTTTTGAAGAGCCTTCAGCAGCAAATATTGGGGGGGCAATGAGTGTTGTTATTAATGCTAAAGTTGATCTTTTCATTAAAATTTTCATATTGATTTATCGGTTATATATGCTTAGTGATTAGTCTAAGAAGTATGCTTAACTCGATAAACAGGCAAATTATCAATACACTTTCGTTAAAACAGGGATAATAGAGCTCAAATGACGATGTCATCGGAGGTGAGGTACATACAGTAATGCGCATGCACACTAGCAGTGTTCTGTTACCAAATCTATGAGTACTAAAACGTTTGGAGCAGAAACGTCTTTGAACATGTCGGCCTGACTAGGGGGGAGA
The DNA here is from genome assembly GCF_052873815.1 of Photobacterium sp. DNB23_23_1. Classification (NCBI taxonomy): domain Bacteria; kingdom Pseudomonadati; phylum Pseudomonadota; class Gammaproteobacteria; order Vibrionales; family Vibrionaceae; genus Photobacterium; species Photobacterium sp. DNB23_23_1. The sequence continues at coordinate 1,150 of NZ_JBNNXT010000030.1, forward strand.
TCTAAACTATGCTTTTTGCTGTGTCAGGTAACGAATAATAGCTGTAAAGTATTTGTATAGGGAGCCAGAATGAACCGTCTACTTTTGACACTATTGCTTACTGTTGTGTCTAGTTTACCTGCAGCGATGGCACAAAATGTGGAAATCGCACAAAAGCACCAACTAGATGGTTTTTTGAGTAGCTATTGCTTAGATATGGTTGGACAGGGCGAAAATGCTACCATTGATAAACCACTACAGTCTCATACGTGTTATAGCTACCGTGGTGATTTAGGCATTGATCAAGTATTTGACTCAACGAAAATCGCACAAAACCAGTTTTACCTCCCCCATTTTGATCTCTGCGCAGAATTCAGTGAGCTTTCAATCGGCGCTCAAGTAAATTTAAATAATTGTAATGAAAGTGAGCTACAGCAGATTGAGTTAACGAACGAGGGTTTAATTCGCCCAATAACGAATCGTAATTTATGCCTATCCTCGGGGCTCACTACTAAGCTGGGCCGAGGTGGCACATCCGATCACCAAATAAAAACGTTAACCTTACAACAATGCAGTGCTGAAAGAGCCCACTTTCAAGAATGGTATGGTCGTAAAAATGAATAACACAACAAGGAATGGGGCAATTCTGCGTTAACAACCATCAGCGAACTACTTTCTTAAATGCGATGACACTTTATGGGACTGTAAAACTGTTACTTATAAAGACCACATAAAGGCTCGGGCAATGGTAGAACCTCGCCTAGCAGCTCAAATTGGGTTATACCAACCTACATAAATATTTGATCAGTCTTGCTGGTTAGAATCGCTGTTCTCTGCATTAGATATTTTGTAATTAGAGCCACTAGTTACTGCAATATCTGCCTTGATAACAACGATTTTTCCAGTGCAAATACTTGATCAACTACTTATCCAGATTGGTATTAATGAGAGAGCTGGGTGCTAGATTTGAGGAAGCGAGGGGAGATGTAAACGCCATATTAAAGAGGCCTATTCATCAGCAATTCAACATGGATTTATCCGTATTGATTGTGAAAAGAGCCATACGCCACAAACAGTAGCTATATAATCAAAATGATGACAAAAGGCATTGGTCGCCTTAGCACATAAATTACCGTAATACGGTATGAACATGTTAAACTCCCCTCCCCTTATAGCCCTATACTAGAATCGAGTGCTTCTATGGAAGCCTTTGTTGTATGGAGCGAAGTACATTTATATCTAAAACTGGGGCATATGAGTGCAAGTGATGCCCATTGAATATAACGGGCCTTGGGACCAATAGTTAGAGCAAGGCACTTTGCATATAGACATGTCCCCTATATGCCCCCTTTTAGACGTAGTTTAATGTAAGAGCATGAATTTAAATAAAATTAACGAATATCCAAAGTACTGGGCAGAATGCTACGGTACTGCACCGTTCCTACCGACTAGCCGTGCTGAAATGGACGCGCTGGGCTGGGATAGCTGTGACATTATTATCGTTACCGGTGATGCCTACGTTGACCACCCGAGCTTTGGTATGGCTGTCATCGGGCGCTTGCTTGAAGCGCAAGGTTTCCGTGTTGGCATCATCGCGCAACCGGAATGGAACAACAAAGATGCCTTCATGGCGCTCGGTCAACCTAATCTGTTTTTCGGCATCACTGCCGGCAACATGGACTCGATGATCAACCGCTATACCGCTGATCGTAAATTGCGTCATGATGATGCCTACACACCAAATAACGAAGGGGGCAAGCGCCCTGACCGTGCGGTATTGGTGTACTCCCAACGCTGTCGTGAAGCGTACAAAGAAACCCCTATCGTACTGGGTGGTATTGAGGCCAGCCTGCGACGCCTTGCCCACTACGATTACTGGTCAGATAAAGTGCGCCGTTCGGTACTGCAAGATGCCAAAGGCGATATCTTGCTCTTTGGTAACGCCGAGCGTGCCTTGGTGGAAGTTGCCCACCGTCTTGCGAATGGTCAACATATTTCCGAGCTGACGAACATCGCGGGCACGGCTGTGATGATGCGCGAATGCCCAGAGCATTATAGAGAAATTGACTCTAGCCGCATTGAAAAACCGGGCAAGGCAATGCCAATGCTCAACCCGTATGCAACAGAAGAAACCTGTGCCACCAATAAAGATGAAAAAGCACAAGAGCCTGTTGCACAACCAGTTCAAATCCAGCCATCTCGTCATGACCCTGAAACGACCGTTATTCGTTTACCTTCTTTCGAAAAGCTGCGTAACGACCGTATTCTGTATGCCCACGCCAGCCGTGTCATGCACCTTGAGACCAACCCGTACTCAGCCCGCGCCTTGGTCCAGAAGCACGGTGATCGCGAGTTGTGGATAAACCGCCCGCCTATCCCTCTCACCACAGAAGAGATGGATTTTGTGTTCGGTTTGCCTTATGCCCGCGTACCACATCCAACTTATGGCAAAGCTAAAATTCCTGCTTATGACATGATCAAGACCAGTGTCAATATCATGCGTGGTTGTTTTGGTGGCTGCTCTTTCTGCTCCATCACCGAACATGAAGGCCGTATCATTCAAAACCGTTCACAAGAGTCAATCCTTAGTGAGCTAGAAGAGATCCGTGACAAGGTACCAGGCTTTACCGGGACAATTTCTGACTTGGGCGGCCCAACAGCTAACATGTACCGATTGGGGTGCTCTGATCCTCGTGCCGAGAAGAACTGCCGTCGTCCGTCATGTATCTTCCCTGAGATCTGTAAGAAGCTAGATACCGATCATAAACACACCATCGATCTCTACCGCAAAGCGCGAAATGTTGATGGTATCAAGAAGATCATGATCGCCTCCGGTGTACGTTACGATCTCGCGGTTGAATCACCAGAGTACGTCAAAGAGCTGGTAACTCATCACGTGGGTGGTTATCTGAAGATTGCCCCTGAACACACAGAGAAAGGCACGCTGGATCTGATGATGAAGCCGGGCATGGGTACTTATGACCGCTTTAAAGATATGTTCGAAAAGTACAGCAAGGAAGCGGGTAAGAAACAATACCTGATCCCTTACTTCATCTCGGCACACCCGGGTTCAACGGATGATGACATGCTGAACTTGGCATTGTGGCTGAAGAAAAACGAATTCGAGTGTGATCAGGTTCAGAACTTCTATCCATCACCGATGTGTAACGCCACAGCGATGTATCACTCTGAAACTAACCCGCTAAAGCGTGTTAAATACAAAAAGCGTGAAGATCTGTTTGTAGCCAAAGGTGAACGTCAACGTCGCTTGCACAAAGCACTGCTACGCTACCACGACCCTTTGAACTGGCCACTGATCCGCGAAGCCCTGATCAATATGGGTAAGAAGCACTTGATCGGTGACAGAGCCAGTTGTTTGGTGCCTGAAGAAGGCAGCGAAGCAGAAATGACACCAGCGCAGCGTCGCGGCTCGGGTCGCCACGGTGCCAAACGCTTTGCGACCAAGCACCCCAACCAGCCTGATATCCGTAAGGATGGCAAGCGTGGTGGTCAACGTGGTGATAGTCAGCGTAAGAATGGTAGCCAAACAGGTGGTAACACCAACGGCGGCAAAAATAATGGCTCTGCTTCCTCGTCACGTAACGGTAAAAATACCAAAGGGTCAACAAACGGATCCAAGCCACAGACGAGACAAGGCGGTAGTGGTAGCGGCAAAGGGCCTCGTAATGGTAAGCCTACCCGTTCCCGAGTAAGATAAATATAAGTACCGAAAGTATCAACAGTGCCAGCTTTTTGCTGGCACTGTTGTTATCAACTCAGGTTAAAAGAGCCCTTTAAGGTTGGTATATAGCGCTTGGTATGTCTCTCGCTTTGCCCTATAAAATCGTTGCTTCTCTGAGTTTGGAATATGACGCTGAACTAATTCCGGTACCGGGCATACCTGTGCGATATCCACTTCAGACTCAGTAGCCAAAATTGCCAATCTTGCCGCACCGAGTGCCGGACCAACATCCCCTCCTTTGCGAAAAACCAACGGCAAGCCAACAATATCAGCTAGCATCTGACGCCAATACTCACTTCGCGCGCCCCCACCAATCAAAGACACTTCCTCTGGGATCATCTTTGTCACATGCAATGCATCGAAGCCATCGGCAAACGCAAAGCCAACACCTTCCATGACAGCCTGAGCAAGCTCGAGCTTAGTCGTTGAATGTGTCATACCAAAAAACACGCCTTTTGCATTAGGATCATTATAAGGCGTTCGCTCACCTGATAAGTAAGGCAGGAATACGACGGTCGAATTGCGATCAGCACCTTGTTCAACTTGTACAATCATATCGCCAACATCGTCAAAGCCTGTCAGAGCAGCAACCCAGCTTAAGCAAGATGCGGCACTCAATATGACTGACATCGTATGCCATGTATTAGGAAGTGCATGACAAAAACTATGCAGTGCCGACTCCGGGTTGGAAATAAACCCATCGCTTACGGCAAAGTAAACGCCTGAAGTGCCGAGCGACAGCATGGCTTGTCCTGCCTGGGTTATCCCAACACCAACCGCACCAGCTGCGTTATCACCACCACCAGCAACCACAGGAACCTTTGCCATTCCCCAACGCTGTGCAATTTCCTCTTTCAAATAGCCTGTGACTTCGCTTCCTTCATATAGAGTAGGCATATTAGCCCGTGTCAGCCCTGTGGCTGCTAACAAGTCATCATTCCAGTCGCGTTTGCTGACATCTAGCCAACACGTCCCTGCTGAATCTGACATATCAGAAGCAAAATCACCGGTCATTTTGTAGCGCAGATAGTCTTTCGGCAACAAAACCTTATCAACCATTGCAAAGATCTCTGGCTCATAATTTGCGACCCATTTTAGCTTCGGTGCCGTAAAACCAGGCATCATGATGTTGCCTGTAATATCACGACTGTTGATCACCTCAGCTTCTAGCTGCTGACATTCAGCCTCACAGCGGCCATCATTCCACAATATTGCAGGGCGAAGAATGTCGCCACCTTTACCCAGTAAAGTCGCGCCATGCATTTGTCCCGACAAACCAATCGCTTTCACTTGACGCAAGTCGGTGAGCTCCCCCACCCCTGATATAGCCTGGCAGGTTGCCTCCCACCAATCTTCTGGAGATTGCTCTGACCACAAAGGGGCTGGCCGAGAAACATCAAGTGCTACGGACTTAGAAGCAACAATGTCGCCCGTTTTCGATAATACGATGGCTTTTACACCTGACGTGCCGAGATCAATTCCGATATACATAGGGCATCCTTTTACTGGACATGAAAAATGTTTGCACGGTGTGGAGTAACCGTCCTTGAATATGTTTACATGCCAGTATCAATGACCTGAAAGTGCCTGACAATTACGATATTTAACACTGAATTTAACGGATTTAACGACTGAGGGGGCGATCACACCCTGCGAGAAAATCTACTGATAGAATTACCACTATATATAACATGATAAGTAGGTATAGATGGATCAACGATTTCGAATCACTTTGTTATTTAATGCAAATAAAGTCTATGACCGAGAAGTGATTGAAGGCATCGGTGAATATTTACAAGCTTCTCAGTGTGAATGGGATATTTATTTAGAAGAAGACTTCACTACACACTTAGACAATTTTAAATCGTGGCAAGGAGACGGCGTTATTGCCGACTTTGATAATCCGCAAATAAAGGGACTACTAAACAATTCCCAGATCCCTGTCGTCGGTGTCGGTGGCTCTTATGAACATGATGACGATTATCCGTCCATCCCATATGTGGCAACAGATAACGAAGCACTGATTGATTTAGCCTATCAACACCTACGCGAGAAAGGACTCGAGAACTTCGCTTTTTACGGTATCAAAAATGACCATACTAATCGTTGGGCACATGAACGTGAAAAAGCCTTCAGACGGATTATTGAACGCGAGGGTTATTCAAGTTCAGTATATCTAGGCAACCAAACAAACCCGAATACATGGCAATACGACATGAACCGCCTTGCAGACTGGTTGCAACGGTTACCCACTCCTACCGGTATCATTGCGGTGACCGACTCCCGAGCACGACATCTTCTGCAAATGTGTGAACAGCTCAATATTATGGTGCCCGACAAAGTCGCTGTGATTGGTATCGACAATGAAGAGATAGCCCGCTACCTCACCCGGGTATCACTCAGCTCTGTCGGTCAAGGCTGCAAAGAAATGGGATACCGAGCAGCAAAAATATTACACAAACACATCCAGGCCAAACAACTCACCCCGCAATCTCCCCCTCGTCAGTCACCAACGCCACCCCGCATCCTTGTCGCACCAACAAAAGTGCACGAACGCCAAAGTACGGATTTTCAAGCCCTGAAAGATCCTTACGTAATTCAGGCGATGCACTTTATCCGCCACAATGCCTGCAAGGGAATAAAGGTTGAACAAGTACTCAGTTATGTGAATATCTCACGCTCAAACATGGAAGCACGGTTTAAAGACGAACAGGGCCACTCGATCCATCAAGAAATACACAACTCCAAACTCAAGCGGGCATCTAATTTACTGCAAACAACATCATTACCCATTGCCGAAATCTCCGACTTGTGTGGCTACCCTTCATTGCAATATATGTACAACGTCTTCAAAAAAAACCTTGGTCATACACCCAAAGAACATCGAAACAGTTGTGCTAAATGTGAAATCTAAAATAACAGCTCCGCCTTGGTAGCGGAGCTGTTCAATATCTAGTCTTGACCGCTATTTAACGGCTTTTCTTGGTGGCACTATCCATCCATACCGCCAATAGCAAGATCCCGCCTTTAACAACATACTGCCAAAAAGTCGGTACATCCATCATACTCATTCCGTTATCAAGCGAGGCCATGATAAAGGCACCAATCACTGCACCAATCACCGTACCGACCCCACCAGCCATGCTAGCACCGCCGATCACACAAGCTGCAATCGCATCAAGCTCAGCGATATTACCAGCCGAAGGTGAGCCAGCCCCAAGCCGACTTGACAGGATCAAAGCAGCAATTGCGACAAGAAAACCGTTCATCCCGTATACTGCTAGCTTGGTTTTCTCAACATTAATCCCTGACAACCGGCTCGCTTCAATGTTGCCGCCAATAGCGTAAATGCGCCGGCCAAATTGTGTTTTGGTCGCAATAAAAGTGCCCAAAATTAATAATGTCGCTAACAACAACACCGGAGTTGGAACCCCACGGTAGTCGTTTAGGATGAGAATAATAGACATTACCGCAATACCCAAACCGGCATGCCTATATATTTCACCTTTCGCTGGAGGCATGGATAACTGATATTGCTGTCTCATTGCCCTGCGTTTCTGTTGCCATCCAAAATAGACAACCAGACCACCAAGGCCAATAACCATACCCAGTAAATTGGGTAGGTAGCTCTGGCCGATAATCCCCATCGCCTGCGAAGTCGGGGCCACCGTGGTCCCATCGGTAATACCAATAAGAATCCCTCTGAAGGCGAGCATTCCCGCCAACGTCACAATAAATGAAGGCACTTTACGGTAGGCGACCCACCAACCGTTCCACAACCCAAGTAATAGGCCTGCGGCAAGGGTAAAAATAATGGTCAGAGGTAATGGTAGACCGAACCACACGTCTAAAATGGCCGCCGCACCACCGAGTAGTCCCATCATTGACCCGACCGACAAGTCAATTTCTCCACTAACAATGACAAATACCATGCCAATGGCAAGAATGCCGGTAATTGCGGTCTGCCTAAATAGGTTTGAGATATTTCGAGGCGATAGATAAGACCAATCAGTCATCACACTAAAGAACAGCATGATCAAAACGATTGCCGCCGCCATAACAATAAGCTGGAGTTTCGCTCCTTGAAACCAATCCTTAATATTTGTATTTCTTGAATTTGATGCTGCCTGTTTGACTTGTTCCATGACGCTATACCCCTTCCGCCACTTTCTCTGAAAGTGCACAATCCATGATTTGTTCTTGTGTGAGATTGTCGTTCACCAAATTTCCCTTAATTTCCCCTTCGTGCATGATCAAAACACGATCACTGATCCCCAATACTTCGGGTAACTCAGAAGAAACCATGATGACACTGATCCCTTGTTTGACTAAGGTGAAAATAAGCTTATAAATTTCGTACTTAGCCCCAACATCAATACCTCTTGTGGGTTCATCGAGGATCAGAATTTTCGGCCCTGTAAGAAGAAAACGGGCCAAAATGGCTTTTTGCTGATTACCGCCCGATAAGTTACGGATTGGCAGCTCTGCATTCGGTGTTTTTACGGTCAATGACAAAATAGATTTTTCAATTTCAGAGGCTTCTTGAACATCATTAAGTATCCCCGAGCGAGAAAATTGCTCCAACCCAGCTAAAGTAATGTTCTGACCTACTCCCATGATTGGAACAATACCGTGGCGCTTACGATCCTCGGGTACCATTGAAATACCGTGATGAAGCGCATCCTGGCTACTTTTAATATTCACCTTATCGTCATCAAGAAAGATCTCGCCGGTATGTTGGCCTTGATAGCAACCATAAATACACTCCATCAACTCCGTTCGTCCTGCCCCCACGAGACCCGAGATGCCGAGAATTTCACCTTTTCTTAATTCGAAGCTGGCACCGCGTACCTTAGCAATGGCTGAATTGGCTTTGTCCCACGCCCAAATATTGTTAGCCCGAAATACCACCTCACCAATGTCATGAGGTTCGCGTGGAAAAAGTTGCTTCATCTCCCGCCCAACCATCATAGTGATGATATCGTCAGTATTCATGGTCGCAGCGGTTCGAGTACCAATGTGTAATCCATCGCGGATAACACAGATATGATCAGAGATCGCTTTCACTTCATTGAGTTTATGGGATATGTAAATACAGCTGACACCACCACTTCGTAACCCCTTAACCAATTCAAGCAACGTTTCAGTCTCGGATTCGGTCAGTGGCGCCGTCGGCTCATCCAATACTAACAACTTTGCATTTTTCGATAGCGCTTTGGCTATTTCAATCAACTGTTGCTGCCCCACTCCCAGGTCACCAACTATAGTTAACGGTGAGACATTCAACTTAACCTTTTCTAACATCTTGACCGACTCTGCATACATCCGATCAAAATCTAAAACACCGAACGTATGGATTTCTGCACCAAGAAATAGGTTTTCCAGTACCGACAGTTCTTTTACTAGCGTTAATTCTTGGTGAATAATGGCAATACCCAGTGCTTCAGTATCTGCAATCCCTTTTGCTATTACAGGGCTACCCTCAAATAGTATCTCACCCTCAAATTGGCCATCAGGATAAATACCACATAACACTTTCACTAATGTCGATTTACCCGAGCCATTTTCACCACATAAAGAAAGGATCTCACCCCGACCAAGTTGAATGCTCACACCATCAAGGGCTTTTACCAATCCAAATCGCTTCACGATATTGCGCATTTCTAGCAACGGAAACATTAATCACTCCTTTACAACATACCCGTTATGCGTGGGCTAAACACAGCTAGCCCACGCTTGATGGCGTTGTTATTAACGATAAATGTCTTTTTCAGAATGGAAATTATCGGCAACTAATGTTTGCTTGATGTTGGTATTGTTTACTGTAATTGGCTCTAGCAACCAAGATGGAACATCTTTAGTACCGTTGTTTAGCTTAGCGTTAGACTGTGGAGTCTTGTCATTACCAAGTTCCACTGCAATTTCTGCCGCACGGGAAGCAAGTGTATTAATTGGCTTATACACCGTCATGGTTTGTGTACCTTCAACAATACGACGTATTGCCGCTAAGTCTGCATCTTGACCCGAAATAGCCACCTTACCTGCAAGTCCCTGCGCCTCTAGCGCTTGAATAGCCCCACCGGCCGTTGCATCATTTGAGGCTACAACAACATCAATATTGTTATCGTTGGCAGTCAGGGCATTTTCCATAATTTTCAGTGCGTTTTCTGCTAACCAAGAATCAACCCACTGATCACCCACAACGTTAATTTCGCCAGCATCAATTTTAGGTTTTAATACATTCATCTGGCCCTGGCGGAACAATTTCGCATTATTATCCGTTGGCGCTCCTCCCATAAGGAAGTAATTGCCCTTAGGTTGCGCATCTAGCATCGCCTTCGCTTGCATTTCTCCAACTTTTTCATTGTCAAATGATAAGTAAAAGTCAATATCAGCGTTGTTAATTAAACGGTCATAAGCCAATACTTGAATACCGTCACGTTTTGCTTCTGCAATAACGTTACTCAACACTTCACCGTTATAAGGGATAATAACGAGGACATCCACACCACGGGAAATCATATTTTCAATCTGAGAAATTTGTGTTTGCTCATTACCATTAGAAGACTGTACATAGACCTTTGCCCCTAACGATTCAGCACGATCCACAAAGATATCTCTGTCCTTTTGCCAACGTTCAAGCCTCAGGTCATCAATAGCCATGCCAATTCTGATATCTTTTGCCATTGCCGATACCGAGCACACACTTACCGCAAACGCACAAAGAAGGGATATTATTTTTTTCATTATTTCGTCCTTAATTTCACTTTATTGGTCATCCAACAACTGCCGGATTATTATTAATTTATATTGAGACCGCGATGACTTCTTTTAACATATTTGAACGTGCCCTTATGTTTTTTCGTTTTTATCTCAGTATGTGACCGCGGTATAATTTTAAATTATCCCCCAGTACAAAAAGATAGGTTCATGACATATATGGTAACACCCAGTTACATAAGGGGTAATTTGCATAAATTACATGAAGATACCTATTAATAAGATTGCATTTATTAAAATCAGGTAATACCCATTAACTGAGATTTAGATCACATTTAAAAAATAGATGAAAATTAGAATTAAAAAACATAATTGATGAGATGAGTAAAAACATTGAATATAAATAATGGATAAGGTTCACAACAAAAATAATTAGGATTTAGGCTATGAGCGAAATTTTCAAAAACATCAGTGAAATTAAGTTTGAAGGTACAGAATCAACTAATCCTTTAGCATTCCGCCATTACGACGCCGACCGTATGGTACTAGGCAAATCAATGAAAGAACACTTACGTTTTGCTGCATGTTATTGGCATAATTTCTGCTGGCAAGGCTCAGATGTATTTGGTCAAGGTACATTTGAGCATGAGTGGTTTAAAGCATCAGATCCTATGGAAAATGCGCGTGTGAAAGCCGATGCTGCCTTTGAGTTTTTCTCAAAGCTTGGTGTGCCCTATTACTGCTTTCATGACATTGATGTGGCTCCTGAAGGGAAATCGATCAAAGAATATGTCAATAACTTTCAGTCCATGGTTGATGTGTTAGAGCAAAAACAAGAACAAACCGGTGTTAAATTGCTTTGGGGGACGGCTAACGCCTTTTCGAACCCACGCTACATGTCAGGTGCGGGCTCCAACCCAGATCCTAAAGTATTTGCTTATGCAGCAACCCAAATTTTCAATGCTATGGGGGCAACTAAGCGCCTAGGCGGAGAAAACTATGTGCTTTGGGGGGGACGTGAAGGTTATGAGACGCTGCTTAACACCGATCTTCGTCAAGAGCGGGAACAACTTGGTCGCTTAATGCAGATGGTCGTTGAGCACAAACATAAAATCGGCTTTAACGGTACCATTCTCATCGAACCTAAACCACAAGAGCCTACTAAACATCAATACGACTACGATACAGCCACTGTCTACGGGTTCCTAAAACAGTTTGGCCTTGAAAACGAGATTAAGGTTAATATTGAAGCTAATCACGCAACGCTTGCAGGCCACAGCTTCCACCATGAAGTGGCAACGGCAACGTCACTAGGCATTTTCGGCTCGATAGATGCTAACCGCGGAGATGCACAGCTAGGCTGGGATACTGATCAGTTCCCTAATAGCGTAGAAGAGAACACTCTTGTCGTTTACGAAATCCTAAAAGCCGGTGGTTTCACAACAGGTGGCTTCAACTTTGATGCTCGTCTTCGTCGTCCATCCATTGATAGCACCGATCTTTTCTATGGTCATATCGGGGGAATGGATACCATGGCACTAGCGCTTCAGCGCGCAGCAGACATGATTGAAAATGATGTATTATCGAAAAAAATTGCTGAACGCTATGCTGGGTGGAATGACTCACTGGGTAAAAATATCCTTGCTGGTGATCATTCTTTAGAATCACTGGCTAAATATGTCACCGATAATAACCTTTCCCCAGAAAGAATATCGGGGCGTCAGGAGTACTTAGAAAATATCGTCAATGGCTTTATTTACAAATAGGTAAATAGCTTACTGACCATTGTTCCAATTTGTACCCAAGCCAACAAGGTTGGCTTGGGTCATAGGATTAGCGTATCAGCTCTGATACCATCAGCCCAATAACGGCGAGTGCTATCAGCACGCCTAAACCAATCAAAATTTTCTGTTGCGATTTTTCATCAAGATACTTAGTTACTAGCGCTCCTAGCAACAAAAGTATGATGATTACAACAAGCTTAAGCATCTCAATACCACAATATAAATTGGCTAATAAATGTACCTTATCAGGCGAATGGAACATGATCTGTCTTACCAATCATGTTTTCACTATTCGGCTCAGACTGTTTGTAACATACTGTTTAAGCAATAAATGGCAACCTACGCCACAATGACCACTTTACTCATCAGATAATAATAAGCTAAGGATATAAACACCCATACAATATGACCAAAGCTTGTGGCCATAATTTTATATTTCAAACATTTGATAATCTTTCAATTCAGGGATCACCTGCTGCAATTCTTGCTCTTCTTCGGCAAGACCTTCAATAGACTCGCAGATAGTCCCGGCTTGCTCAGCCACCTCGCCAGAGCGTTGACGGATCGTTTCTTGTAAACGCTGTTTTAATTGCGACAACTCACTTTGGAAGTCCGAAAAACTCAATTCACCGCTTTTCATTTCAGCAGACAATGACGCGATTATCCCAGAAATAGATTCCATACTGATATGTTTCAGTGCTTCTTCGAATTCCTGCTTCCAGTTTGTATCCATAGATTCGAAAACATCAGCAGGCATCACGAACTCGCCGTCAGGATAGAACTTTTGCTTGGCTTTCTCGCTATATTCATCAACCAGTTGCTCAGCACCAGAGAAAGCATCCCCCCCACCAAAATGGATAGACAACTCATCAATGATATCCTGCGCGATGCTGGCCCCTTCATCAGCTAAATTCGCCATTTGAGGCAGGTAGGATTTCACATGCTCACTGTATGACTGTAATGCGAGTGTTTGCGGTTCAGAGAGCGCAACTTGTTTGTCTTCAATAAAAAGCTGATTTTCACTGTCAATCAACAACTTGGCTTGCCCGTCCTGATAGACTGATACTTCGTTGCCAGCAATGTGAATATCATTAGGCACATTCACCGGGCAACTTTGAGCAAAGCTACTTGTTGAGCAAGTAAGAAGAGACAATGCAATAATTGTTTTTTTCATAGCTAACTTCGTCTTATCAATATCTGGCACTACTATATACCCAAATAACGGCAAATTGCACAGATCAAGCCTCATCGATGGGTACAGTTAAAAAAATAGCATGCCATAGAATAACTAGCCGCCAATATCCTGAAGGCTAAGCAATTAATACCAGTTGAAGCATGCATATTACGATTGCTTAAGGTTATACTACCCCTTGGCCCAACCAATGAAGAGATATCGTGGATAAAGTCGCTATTTTTGTCGATGTGCAAAACATCTATTACACCGTCAAAGACACCTATGCCTGTAACTTTGATTATAATGCCTTTTGGGCTGAAGCAACCCAAGGCAGAGAGGTTGTGGCGGCTTATGCGTATGCGATTCACCGCGGTGATGAGAAACAACGTCAGTTCCAGAATATCCTTCGTGGGATAGGTTTTGACGTCAAACTCAAACCATTCATTCAACGCAGCGACGGCTCTGCCAAGGGTGATTGGGATGTCGGTATCACGCTTGATGTGATGGAGCATGCGCCAGATGTTGATCGCGTTATCCTGCTATCCGGTGATGGGGACTTTGATCTCTTGGTTGACAAGGTCCAAAGCAAATTTGGTGTTGATGTCGAAATCTACGGTGTGCCGGGGTTGACCGCAGCCTCTCTCATGAATACAGCCCACTTCTTCCGTGAAATAGAAGAAACACTGCTGCTAAAACGTTAAAGAGCCACACCCTAAAAGGTAGGAGCCAAGCTCCTACCTGAAAATATCTTGCTCACTCTCACAACCCACCACCGATCAATCGTCCACAGTATGAAGATTAACGCAAGCCAATGAGTGCTTTATAATCATTACTACCTCGCAACTCCTTTAGCGCACCCAGCATCATCGTCAACGGTACGATCACAAAGTACACCGATGCCACCACAACCATTACTGGGTCGGCATACACAGAATAAGCTTCTAGACCGATATGCTTCATCACCGAAGCTAAAATAAACCCCACCAGCACAGCACCACTGATCACTGTGTCCATCATCCACTGCTTGGATTCTGCCACTACGAGGTTAGAACCCGATTCTTCTCCGTACTTCTTCATCACTAGATAAGTTGCTAAACAACCCGCCACGTTAATCACACCAAAAATCAGTGCCAAACCAGCATCAATATCACGACCGCCATCCCGTATTGCCAAAATAGCTGAGCTAAATGAAATACAACACATCATGGTGATCACCAACCCTTTAAAGGCGATAACTATAGGTTCAATTTTTTGGGTACTTTCAGCACCTTTACGTGATGGCGAACGGATGTATGCTGCTGCGACAAGAGACAATACAGTTAATGCCAAACTAACCAGAGAATACGCTCCGTCGAAAATAATAACGAGTGACCCCATCCAAAGCCCGAAGCCGATCCCTAATAGGGCAAACAACAGTGCAGAAAAAGTTGATAGTTGTAAAAGCTTACGTTCCAGTACCACATTGCATTGCATCATTACCTCAGTGCAAGACCTGAAGCCCCGCTTGTATTCGTATTGTGTTCTTAACCATGATCATACCTAGGAGATAAAAAATACGATAATCACTGACCGTCAATTTTTTTGGCGCTGATACTGATTTTTATCGTTGGATACTGGATAATGAAAAAATATCTCTGTCGAGGCTCCCCATGAAGCTCAGTCAATTAACGCTTTTCCTTGAAACCTGTGAATCCGGTTCGATCACTGAGGCAGCAAAAAAGTGTGGTAAAAACCGTACGACTGTCAGCTCTGCACTGAGTTCGTTGGAAGATGAACTAGGCGTTTCACTACTTCAACGCAGCGGTAACCAGGTACAACTAACAGAGATTGGTAAGTCGATAAAAAGCGACGCCGAGCGGATCATCATGATTGCCAATGATATCCATGCCAAATGTCACCAACATCTCGAAGGTGTTGAGGCTGCCCTACGGATCGCCAGAGATGATGCATTACCAGAGTCATTCTGGCGCCAGCTGGTTCACGATTTGAGCATCAACTACCCCAACAGTAGTATCTCTATCTATGTCGCACCGCCTCCTGAGCTCGATGAAATGGTTGAGCTGAACATGGTGGATATGGCTTTTTGCCTGTTACCAACAACGGGGAACCTGCCTAAAAACCAATATACCCAACTAGGACAAATCCGCATGATGTCGGTAGCCCGTGCTGATCACCCTCTTAACCAACTCAGTGATGTGGTCAGCGACGATTTAGCCCACGCTACGGAATTCGTCTTGGCAGCAATCAAAGATCAGAGCCTGACGGCCGTTTCGCCGACCTCAAGCAACTATATCGCTCTTACCTTTTACGAACACCTGCGCAATGCAGTGCTAGATGGGAATGGCTGGTCAACCGTACCATCGGTACTGATCAACAGCTACTTGAGAGACGGTACATTGAAAGTACTCAACCATTATCAGTCAATGCGTTGGCAACCTTATGGGGTGATCTACGGCAAGCACATCCAACTAGGCCGAATATCCAGATGGCTATCAACGCAACTAGAAGCTTATATCGATATAGAAGCTCACTAGGCGCAGCAAACAATACTAAAACGGAAGTTTCAACCGATAAAGTTGCTTGATAATGCGCCGCTATGGCCCATTAGTGTCACTGTTGAGCCAGTATCTTAATGCAGATCCCCTATACTCAATGAAGTTTTGTGACTCTTCAGAGGCAGGCCTAAATGATAAAAAAATTAGTGGCCGAGTTTATCGGTACGTTCTGGTTAGTACTTGGCGGGTGTGGCAGTGCAGTGCTGGCTGCTGCTTTTCCTGATGTGGGTATTGGTTTACTTGGGGTCTCGCTGGCCTTTGGTTTGACCGTTGTCACTATGGCTTATGCCATTGGGCATATTTCGGGGTGCCACCTCAACCCTGCGGTTACCGTTGGCCTCTGGTCTGGTGGGCGATTCCCTACCAGCGAAGTGATCCCTTATATTGTCTTTCAGGTCCTTGGGGCGATAGCTGGTGCATTTGTGCTCTATCTCATTGCCAGCGGACAAGCCGGATTCAGCCTAGCAGGAGGGCTCGCTTCCAACGGTTATGGCGACCATTCTCCCGGTAATTACACCATGGTGTCAGGATTCATTACTGAATTTGTTATGACTTTCATGTTTCTGTTCGTGATCCTTGGAGTTACCCACAAGCTTGCATCACCGGCAATGGCTGGGCTTGCTATTGGATTAGCGCTAACGCTTATTCACCTGATCAGTATTCCGGTGACCAATACCTCGGTCAACCCTGCCCGCAGTACGGGTCCAGCCATTATGGTCGGTGATTGGGCAATGAGCCAACTATGGTTGTTCTGGCTAGCGCCACTACTCGGAGCGCTGATTGCCGGCCTAGTTTACCGTTGGCTCTCTCCAGATGAATAATACCAACCTACATAATATTTGATCAGTCTTGCTGGTTAAAATCGCTGTTCTCTGCATTAGATATTTTGTAATTAGAGCCACTAGTTACTGCAATATCGGCCTTGATAACAACGATTTTTTCCAGTGCAAATACTTGATCAACTACTTATCCAGATTGGTATAATTAACGCTCTAAATAAACAATGCGGCTTTCTGCCGCATTGTTTATTTAGTAATGGAAATATTGAATGGCCTCACCGACTGCTCAAAATTCGCAACAAGATCTGTACCGGATGTTTCATTTTAATATGCTCTAAGCGCTTGGCCTGGCTACGACAGGAATAACCGGTTGCCATACATCGCTCGACATCCAAATTGGCAAGATTAGGCTGCCAACTCAAAGCATAAACCCCCTTTGATATCTCTAGCTTGTCTTTTTCATGGCCGAATGTGCCAGCCATACCACAGCAGCCTACAGAGACAGGGATCAGGTTCGCACCAAAGTGATGGAAAATAGTCTCCCACTCTTTTTCAGCATTGGGCAACTTTGTCTTTTCGGTACAGTGCGCGAACAAGTACCAGTCATCGCCTTCAATTTTTGACGATGCCGGCTTATCGTTCAGTAAAGGTAGCAGCCATTCATGGGCTACCAGAACCTTGAAATCACCGCGTTTATTCCCCAACACTTCATCGTATTCATCACGATAGCAAAGCACGAGTGCCGGATCGACTCCCACCATGGGTATACCAAGCTGTGCCAGCTGATTGAGAAATTCTGCGGTGCTCTTGGCTGTTTTGGCAAACTGACGCAAAAAGCCTTTCACGTGCTGAGCTTTACCATTGGGCTTGAATGGCACCAACATCGGTTTCTTACCTAACCTTTCAGCCAGGAAAACCAAATCACGGATCACTTCAGCATCGTAATAACTGGTAAATGGGTCTTGCACGATCAACACATAATCCTGCCGCTCCCGCTCTGATAGGGCCTGTAACCACTGCAAGTCAAAACGGGTGGCATGATGGCCATCCAAACTTTCAAACAGTGTTGGTACAGACAACGCAGGCATATCCACATAGCCAATCGCTTTTGCCGTTAAGCTCTTCGACCACTTCGGGCGCATCATCGCATTAAAGGTCGCAGGGGCTTTGGCCATGATAGGCAAATAATTTTCGACATAAGCGACAAGGTAATCTTTCGCCGGGCGTTGGTAGCGACTGTAATACATATTCATAAAACGCGAACGGAAGCTAGGTACATCGACCTTGATCGGGCATTGGCTAGCACAGGCTTTACACGCCAGACAACCATTCATGGCCTCCATGACTTCATGGGAAAAGTCATACTCATTGCGTTTGGCACCAAAGGTGTTTCTGAAACGGTCGATAATTTGCTTCACTGATGGCGAGCTATCCATCAGGGTTTTCTCTAGCACAACAGGATCAATCCCTTGCTCGGACAATAAGCGCAACCATTCACGCACCAAGCCTGCACGCCCTTTCGGTGAGTGACGCCGATCTGCACTTATCTTCATCGACGGACACATCGGTGAGCTGGTGTCGTAGTTAAAGCATAGGCCGTTACCGTTACACTCCATCGCCTGCTTGAAACTATCCCTTACCTTCACCGGGATCTGCCGGTCATAATAACCCCGCTTCACCCCATCAACCTTCACCAGCACATCATCATTTTCGAGCGGTGTGCAAATTTTTCCGGGGTTCATTCTATTGTCAGGGTCAAACGCGGCCTTAATCCTACGCAGCTCGGTATACAGCTCATCACCAAAGAACGCAGGTCCATATTCAGAGCGATAACCTTTACCGTGCTCACCCCACATCAGACCGCCATATTTCGCCACCAAGGTGACAACCTGATCGGAAATCTGCTTCATCAAGCGCTCTTGCTCAGGATCGCACATGTCTAGTGCGGGTCTGACATGAAGTACACCCGCGTCAACGTGGCCGAACATACCGTAGTCTAGCTGGTACTCATCTAACAACTGACGGAACTCAGCAATAAAATCAGCCAAGTTCTCAGGCGGAACGCAGGTATCTTCAGCAAAAGGAACCGGCTTCTTACTGCCTTTGGCCGCGCCCAGCAGTCCCACCGCCTTTTTGCGCATTGTATAAATTTTCTGGATATCCGTGAGCTCATTACACACCTGATAGCCAATAATGCCGTGTTGTTTTTGCGCTAACATTTCATCAAGTTGTTGGCACAATGCGGTAACATGCTGCTGGTTATCTTGGGGATCATTACTGGCATATTCGACAATATTGATCCCTAACATTTCTTGGTTAGGCACATCGGTAATCAAGTCACTAACCGTATGCCAGACAATATCTTGCTTGGCCAAATTCAATACCCGGGAGTCCACCGTCTCCACGGATAAGGCCTTCGCCTCGACCATCATAGGGGCATTACGCAGCGCTGAGTCGAAACTATCGTACTTGATATTGACCAAGGTGCGGGATTTCGGAATGGGAGTCAGGTTAAGCTTAGCCTCGGTAATAAAAGCCAATGAGCCTTCCGAGCCACAGAGCAGACGGGTGATATCAAACTGCCTTAGCTTGTCGTCGAACACATTCTTTAGATCGTAACCGGTGAGGAAACGGTTTAGCGGTGGGAATTTATCGACAATTTGCTGTCGCTTGTCTCGACAAACGTGCTCTGAGATTTTCAGCGCCCGAGTTGCCAGTCCACCGGTGTCGGCCAATGACTGAATATCTTCACTCTGCTGTGGCTCGGTATCCAGTACCGATCCATCGACCAACACAGCCTTAAGCCCCAACACATGATCAGATGTCTTGCCGTACTTAAGCGAGCCCTGACCTGACGCATCGGTGTTGATCATACCACCGATCGTTGCCCTGTTACTGGTCGATAAATCCGGCGAGAAAAAGAAACCATGAGGACGCAACGCATCATTGAGCTGATCTTTGACGACCCCAGATTGAACCCGAGCCCACCCCTCATCAGCATTAATCTCTAGTACCTTGTTCATATGGCGAGATAAATCAACCACGATCCCCGGTGTTAGCGACTGGCCATTGGTTCCCGTTCCCCCGCCCCGAGCAGAGAAAGTAATCATCTTATAGGCATCAGATTGGGCCAGTTGGCCGAGTACAATCAAATCTTGATTTTGGGTAGGGAATACAACAGCCTGAGGCAACTGCTGGTAGACGCTATTATCCGTTGCCACCGCAAGGCGACTGGCATACGTGCTTTCTATGTCCCCACAAAAACCTGATTTCTCGAGCTCTTGCAGAAACGACAGTACGACATCTTCAGTACCGTTTTGGTGTGTCAGTGCAGGTAACATTGCTCTCCTTTTCCAGTATCACGCCGTATCCTACGACGACTGGCCTCTTTATGTGTAATAATTTGGTTATCGTCACACTTTACCCTACCGCTATCGGGAAAAAAAGCGCCTGATTCAAACCACTATCATCACTAACAGTATCCCCCCAAGTGATGCTAGTAATACGTCATGGTCGTACTAACGGCTTAACAAAGCCCTTACCCAAGCAGAACCATTATCAGGTCGTTGCTCTGCCACAGCATTTAAACCCAATAACGATAATATAAGGTATCCTAGATATAGGAAGATTGGATTTGTTTTCACCAAATAGCCAACTTATGTATCAAAGGGAGGGAGTAAAAACCAAGTCTACCCATAATAGAGATAAGCCATTGAAACAAAAAGATGATATGTTTCAAGTCTTGGTTATTAGCTTTCCTTAATACGGGCATTGCATAATGACAACCTTGATACCAATAACCCATAATTTGATATGACTAAACAAACCGAATTACCAGAGACTTATTATCGAGATAATTTCCTTTGCTTGATTAATACTGTCAATAATTTATACGGCGATCTACTGAGTCGACAGGAAAAGAACTGGTATGACTCCTTCCATGATCTCAGTAAAGCCTCACAATGTCTGTATATCCGCCTCCTCACCCGTAAAGGGCCTTATTTTCGCAGCGATAAAATCCATTATCCTGAAATTGGCCCACTTTCTGCTGCTTTCATAGAATTAGAGCAAGCTAAAATGATTCGCCTTGCACCAACAGATCTTAGCTATGATGCCTTTTGTGCGCTCTACACCAAACCTGAGCTGATTCAGTTATTTGATTTTCTTGCCCGTTATAAACAAGCCAAGAAACCCGATATTGTCGTCCAAGTAATCAACCACCAGCCAAACATCAGCACACACTCGACGCAGTTAATCGAGGTTTACCATAATCACCATCTCGACGTATTTTTCTTGTTGTTTTTTGGCAATAGCCATCAAGATCTCAGCCAATTTGTTTTGGCTGATCTTGGTCTTCAACAGTTTGAGGACTACCCGATAGATCCAAATTACAGGCTATTCCAACACCGGCAGGATATCGAACAATGGCTCAAACTATCAGCCCTTAACGATCAATATTGGCAATACAAAGAGGCTAAAGATATCGCGGCTATTACGGCTATGGTTGAGTCTTTACCCACTCGTTTTGTCTGGCATCCACTAGAGCGAAAAAGGCAACAACTTATCAATCACGTTAGCCGTGATATTGAAAGACTGGGCAGCAAATACCCAGAAAGACTGGAGCAGGCTCGCATACTCTATCAGCAAAGTGAACGGCCACCATCAAGAGAAAGGCAAGTCAGGATCCTCGACAAGCAGGGCTGTATTCAGCCATCACTGACATTAGCCAAAATGATGCTGGCTTCTCCCTATAATGAAGAAGAAGCGGATGTCGCAGCAGTCCTCACCCACCGCTTACTCAACAAGCTTGGTGATAAACAACCACCACGAAGAAAACCCAAATTCGATAGCGAAACACTCCAGCTTGTCCAACAACACGCCAGTGTTGAACTGGATGTTTGTGCTTACTATCAGCAGCAAGGCTGGCAAGCTTATTTCCTTGAAAATACTCTACTCTGTGGCTTATTCGGCCTAGCAATGTGGGACATTATCTTCTCACCTCAACACGGCGCTTTCCTCAATCCGTTTCAACGTTCACCAAAAGATATGTTTACCCAAACGTTTTATCTAAACCGCCAGCGACAGATCGATCAACGCTTGGCAGCCTTGGAAGCAGGAGAATGGCAGCACTGGCTAGAGATGTATCGTACCAAGCAAGGAATCAGTAATGACTGGGTACATTGGGGACTGATATCTGATGATATCATCACACAGGCTGTATCCTGCATTCCGGCAACAGTGTTAACCGCTATTTTCAAACGGATACTGTTTGATCCAAAGAGCAACCGCAGCGGCTTTCCCGATTTAATCTTGCTCAAAGATGAACAATACTGTTTTGCTGAAGTGAAAGGCCCCGGAGACACATTGCAAAATAACCAAATACGTTGGTTAAAAATGTTCCAGCAGCACCAAATCCCCGCTAAAGTCGTGTATGTGGAATGGGTATAGGCTCACCTTTTTGAAGGAAGATCACAGTGTAAAGAGAGGTTCAAACCATGGCTCATCAATAGAAATAAAGCTAATCAAACTATTTTGTAATAATTTATTATTTCCCGACACTTAAATCGTATAAAACACCAACAAAACAAAGTAATAATACGCAATCAAATAACAAGTTAAGAACAGTACAAATAATTATATTAAAGTGAAATTCAATAAGTTATGTGATTAAAAATAAAGCCGAACACTGGGGATAATAACAAGTGAAAGCAATGAAATACAAACAATAAGCATAACGGCTGATTACTGCTAACTCTTAATCACTCAAGAATAAAAACACAAAATAACAATCAGTTAAAAGGCTACCCGATGTTGGTTTATTTCCAGAACAATCAATTATAGAGTATTTACTTTATTATTTAAATCATAAATCATCTAATAACCAATTATATTGATTCTAACGGAACCTTCCCGAGTGCATTTAATAATTCCAACACCTTTATAACAAATAATGAATCACTGGTCAGATTTGTTATATTTATACTCCCATCTAGAATTCCCACGAATTTATGCACATGCATTAATAAATCTAATTACATAAATACAAAAGAATTCTATATGTTCAAGAAGCGTTTGTTATCCGGTGCAGTTCTTACTGCACTTTCTCTTGCGTCTGCGCAAAGCATGGCAGCAGGTTTCCAACTTAATAGTCAATCTGCAACTGGCCTTGGCCGTGCCTTTGCTGGTGATGCTGTTATTGCCGATAATGCATCTTCAATGGCTCGTAATCCGGCGACCATGGCAATGTTCAAAGAAACCAGCATGTCACTGGGTTTTACTGTTATTGCAACCGACGTACGTATTAAAGACGGTACCTATAACCAAATGAAGCTCCTTGAAGGCCTGCCAATTGGCACCAATGAGTTTGATATTTCAGGTACTGACGATCTAGGCGGTACATCTGTTGTGCCAAACTTCTTCTTAGTTGTACCGGTAAACGATCAATGGTCATGGGGTGTCTCCGCTTATTCTAACTTTGGTACTGGTACTGAGTTTAAAGATGACTTTGCCGCTTCTGTATTTGGCGGTACAACCGACATTAAGAGCATGAATTTAGGTGCAAGTGTTTCTTACCGTCTGAATGACCAGTGGAGTTTCGGTGCCGGCCTGGATCTTATCTACGGTATGGGTAAGCTTAAGCGCGATATTGATTTTGAATACTGTCAAAATGTAAGTAGTGGTTTGATTCCGAACATTCAATGTAGCGATCAAAAATTCAACGCTCTTGATGTCGATGCATCTGGCTTTGCGGTTGGTGGTAATGTCGGTGTTGTTTATGAGCTAAACGACAATCACCGATTTGGTCTATCCTACCGCTATAGCCCTACCGTAACAGCCAAAGGCGATGTCGATACAGTTGCAGGAAGCACTGATAAGTTGGATATGCCACTACCAGACATGGCTGAGTTCTCTGGCTACCACCGCCTTCATAACAAATTTGCAGCCCACTATAGTGTGCAATGGGTACAATGGAGTGCCTTTGATACATTGCAAATGGCCGGAATTGAAAAAGAATATGCATGGAAAGATGCAGGCCACATCTCAGTCGGTGGTACTTATTACCTAAATAACGACTGGACATTACGCGCCGGTTACATGTATGACGTTGCTGCCACGGACAAAGTTAAATCAATTTCGATCCCAGATTCAGATCGTCAGTGGCTCTCTGCTGGTTTCACCTACCACATTGACTCACGCTCGAATATCGACTTTGGTGCCACCTACCTCATCGGTAAAGATACCCAAGTCGATGAGTTCATGGGGATTGAAACACCAGCAGGTGACATCGGCACCAGTGTCTCTGCCACGACCCGTTCAGATGCGATCCTTGTTGGTCTACAATACAGCCGCACATTCTAATTGCTAGATGAGAACATAAAAGCGGAAACCATGTTGGTTTCCGTTTTTTTATATTTCAATTATCTCAATGTTTTTGTTTTTTTTTCATAAATTAGCATGGTGAAGCAACTGTCTTGCGTCTAAGATTTATTGTATCAATTTCATGATTGCAGCATGTTCTTAGACTTGGCTTTTTGGTTTGATTTCATGCTCATCGCCGCATCACGATCTTGGTTAACACCATGAAAAAAACAAGAACCGTACATAAAATTCGCTTTGGCACAAAGTGTGGTATCCAGACCACTTTTATCAAGCCGTCAGAACTTGAAGAACTCAACCCGTTTGTACAATGGGATCATTTCACGGCTAAAGCATTGCTTCATGCTAAGCGACTCGACTACCAAAGCCATTCGGGTATCGATACTGTCTGCTACCCCGTTATAGGTAAGATCAGCCGCCATGACTCTACCGGTAACCATGTTACGCTTGCCAGCGGCGATGTACACATCATGACATCAGGCGACGGTGTCATTCACAAAGAAGTCATGACCCCACAAAATGGTCAAGTGGAATCCTTCAGCCTTGGTACGCTACTGCCAGCAGGAAAAGCCGAAATGGCACCAGCTAGCTGCGTTAACTTGCAAGCGCTTCAGATGCCATTGATTGAGGAGCACGACTCCACCACAAAAGTGATTATCGGTCGTTACAAAGGCGCAGCCAGCCCTGCTAAGTATAGTATTCCAATGACTTTCCTCGATATTATGATCGCTCCTTATGGCTGTTGGTCTTTTGAAACCGATCCAGAGCAACGTGTCGGCTTTGTTTATTTACGCTCGGGGAGCGTGTACATCAGCGGCAGTCAACTTCACCACCAACAAATGGCAACATTGGTCCCATCATCTTTACCGATAGAAATAAGAACGAGCAAACTCGGTGCCAGAATTTTTATCGCTACTGGAAAACCCCAACAACAACCTCTTTTTTCAAACCAACATTCAGTGCACTCGTCACCACAAAACATGACAAAAGCGACACAAAACATCGACCAGTTATTCACAGCAAGAAAGTGATTCTGCTCTTCAGCATCACCATTACGTGATCACTATCGCAAAATATCATACTCAATTTTTTGACGCTTTCGGACAACTATCAGCTTCACCCCCTACAATTTTGGGGTACTTTTAACCCATAAAGGTCACAATTCAATCCGCAAATGGTAAAGATCTCTGTATGTGAGACGTTGTGACAATTTCCTAGCTCCTTATATTCCAAAGACCAATAGTGCTCATCGCCACACCTAGCGAAACATCCCTATAAGCAATAAAACCAATCAAGTAAAAATCAACATAAAAATTCAAATTTAAAGGTTTTATTTTATTATCTCACTACCTCACCCCACCTCTTATTGACAGGTCGCTATATTATGCCAGTACCCTTTTCACAGTTAGACTTGTTAATGTTGATCCGCAGAAGTGGAGCTCGCATAGAGCAAACGGTATTTCTCAAAGCAAGTTGGGGGCTCCAATAATGCTTCGTCGATGGTGCCCAACTTTACTTTCCACATTCGCTTGCTTGGCTCTGCCATTAAGCTGGGCTGCACAAGCAAAAAACCAGCACAGCCAGAGCTTTTCTGAACACGATATTAAGGCTGTTTATGTCTACCGTCTGGCAAGCTTTATTCGCTGGCCTGAAGGAAAAAAGAACAACATAAAATATTGCACCCTAGGTCAAGATGAGACGACCCGCAGTTTAGACGCGTTGTTTTCAAAGCCGGGCTCAAGAGGGAAGCTTAATGCAACGCCTTCACTAACAGATGCAGCATTGCATTGTGACCTTCTTTTTATTACCCATGATGCCATTCAACCTATTACGCCCCTACCACAATACAAGGGCCTACTCACTATTAGTGATTCACCCAATATGCTCTCCGAGGGGGGAATGATTGAATTACGAACACTGAATTATCAAATTAAACCAGCTCTTCACCGCGACAATATACACCTTGGTCAGCTAACAGTGAGTTCACTGCTATTACGTATTGCCTTACTGACCGAAGATTCCCATGAAGAAAGCGGGGGTAACCATGAATAAGTGGCTCAAAAACCTCACCCTCAACCAACGCTTGTCTTTTCCTATTATGAGTTTTAACTTGCTGGTATTGATCGGATTTCAATTTATCAGCTACCAAAGCTACCTGACTATCGAGCGCGAAAACCTTGTATCGAGAACCCAGGTACTTGCCAAAGGCGTCGGAAGCAACTTATCGGCTCCCGTTTTGTTCCATGATACTTTTGCCGCCAAAGAAATCCTGTCAGCCTTGAAAGTTGACAGTTTAATCGCAAGAGCTCGCCTCGAATTGCCGGATCACTCACTGTTTGTAGAATTCGAAAACAAACAACTGCCTTATGTGATTCCGAATGGAGTACAGCAACAAAACATCCGTCAAAATGGATACCATTTTGGTAAGGACAACCTCTACCTCATCGTTCCTGTCACCATTGACAATGAAGAAATTGCTCATATCCACCTTGCCGTTTCATTACATAAAATCAATGAGATCCTAATAACCCGCCTAAAAGTCAGCCTGTTTCTGTTTCTTATATTAATCATTACTAGTATGTATTTTATCAACCGGATCCAGCATTGGGTGGTTACGCCGATCACCGAAATCAACAAAGGCATTCGTCGGTTGATCAAAGGGGACACACACCGACCTATACCCCACAGCCAGTTGATCAATAACGAGCTTAAGGAATTAACTCTTGGGTTCAACAACATGGTAAACACTATTAACCAGCGTAATGTAGAGCTTCGAAATGCCATGCAAAAGCTCGCGATAGAAAAAGCATTTGCCGATGAGGTGATCGAAACGGTGCAGCACGCCCTGATTGTTGTCGACAGCAAAGGGGTGATCACACTGGCTAATGAAGCCTGTCAAAGCATGTTCGAATTATCGTCCTTTCAGATTTTCAATAAACCGCTGATCGATATTCTGCAACCCACTGAACGAGACGCCTTCCAACGGTTACTGAATAACAGTCTCGATAAGCACAAAATCATTGAGCACTTGGTCATTGAAAGCCGTGCCCACTCTCATGAAATTCAAGTATTTCAGCTGGTAAGCCGACCTCTTAGGAATAAGCAGCAGGCACTGTTTGCCATTGAAGACGTGACTGAGCGCCAACGTGCCGATAGACAGCAAAAGCTCGTCACCAAAGTGTTCGACAACAGCCAGGATGCCATTTTATTGTTTGACCGTAACGCTAGGATCACTATGGTCAATACGACGTTTGTTCGTCTGTCAGGTTTCAGCGAGGGCGACATTTTGGGCCAGCATTATCATTGTATTATCGATAAGGATAAATTGGCTCCCATAGTCCCTTTGATAAAAGAAGCGCTGGCCACCCAAACGCAATGGCATGGTGAAATCAACCTCCTGACCCACGATGGCCAGGAACTTCCCCTCTACATTAGGATCAGCGAAATCAACGAACCCAATAGCCAGGATCAGCAAACCGTCGTAATTGGCTCAGATTTACGCTCTATGAAAAAAATGAAGCAACTTGAATATCAGGCCAACCATGACTTACTGACAAACTTGCCAAATCGCGGCAAATTATATCAAACCCTTTACGACAAGCTTCGTGAACAACAACTGTCAGGGCATTCCTTCTGCGTGCTGTTTCTTGATTTGGACGGGTTTAAAAGCGTCAACGACAACTTTGGTCATGGCATAGGCGATCAAGTACTGATCACTATTGCCAATCGTCTCACCCAAGCCGTCAACGACCATGATGTTGTCGCCCGCATAGCCGGTGATGAATTCGTCATTGTTTTATCTGAAGACCAAGGCCCTTCAACAATACAGAACACCTGCCAACAAATCATGCAGTCTATTTCTGTACCGATAAAGATTGAAAATTATCACCTGAACATCGGAGCGAGTATTGGTAGCTACCTCGTTCAGAGTAATGAGTATCAGAATATCAATGATATTTTGAGGCGGGCAGATAAGGCGATGTATAAAGCAAAATTAAAAGGAAAAGGCCAGCTCATTCACTACCTGCCTTCTCATCACCTAGAGAAAGAGCCAGTAGCAAATAATGATTGAGTATATACCCAAATGACTTCAAGCTACTTGGGTATACAGTCACAGCGGTGGTGCGTTTCATGATTAAATCAGTGGGATCGGCTTAAGCCTATCGATTCGCCAAACGGAAGGTTCCCTTAGAGCTAAACCAAACAACGTGTGTTTTTTTACGGCCTAGCAGCATAGGGCCATCATCAAAAAACAAAAAGTTTTTCCAATTGCGCTTGAACACGCCCCACTTGGTTTCGATTACATTATATTTTTCGTAGCAAAAGTACACTGTGGTGTTATCTTCCCAATCCAGAAAAGCCAGCATTTCTTCCGGTAACTCAGGTTCATCGCTATCCCAGGCAGCTTGCCAGTCAATGTCTTCCGACCAAATTTTGTCATTGTGTGCCCAATCACCTTTCTCGAAATGATCGGCATCAGGACTTTGACGGCTAACATGCTCGCCCCAAATCTGAGAAGATCGAGCCTGAGTATATGGCTTGATTAACGCCAAATCTGATTCGGCTACAGGCATGGAGGCGTGGGTAAAAATCCACTTTCGGGAATAGTTATCTAACTCTACGTAGTTCATGGGACGACCTAACAATTTAAGACGGGAGAAATGTACCTGAGTCGTCCCCTTTGTACCAGAAAATATCCGAATTAAAGACTAATTACTGTACTCTCCACATTTATCGAGCGGTGACATACCGCTCGATGAGCCTCTAATTTATCAAGCTATTTTTCCTGATCCCACAGGTTACTGACCCAGCCACCAGCCGAATCATCGTAATGGCAGTCGGTGTAGTGCTTATCGACTATCGTGGGCTCTTGGTTGTTAGATTCAATCATCCGAGATATGTGGCATGCCATTGGGTCACCACCTATCGTCAATCGGCGACGAGTCGCAACTTCTTTGATGATTTTTAAGCGGTAAGCCGAGTTCATTTTCTTCATCTTTACACACCTCTATTGATTGAGCCCAAATAAAAATAGGATGCGTTAAGAAAATCGTCAAATATCGGACTTATAAAGTTCACAAACAACCACTATGTGCGTTTTATTATATCATTACATTTCAAAGACTTATTATCACATTCAAATTAACACACCTCTGACCATCAACATTGAATTTATAACCAATTGAATGTAAAGAAATAATAGCATCAAGAAAAATTAACACTAATGACAAAAAAGATTCATTTTTAAAGGATTAATCAATACCGACAAGCTTATCTATATTTTTAGACACCACATAGGATGAAAGTAGCTCGCCCTTTTTGAACTCATCAAGACACTCATTTCTGAGTCACATACCTTTGGAAACTGGACACCTTGATGTAGCTCTGAATCCTGCAAATTGAAGCCATTTGGGTATAGCTGTTACCTCAGTGACGGCTTACAATAAAAACAAATACCTACAAGAAATTTGAATATGTACAATTTAGCCACCAACCTTGAGCGCAACGCCGAATTCCGTGGAAACGACACTGCACTGATATTCAACGATGAAAAGATCAACTACAGGATACTGGATCAAATGGTTAATGCCATTGCTAGCCACTTGTATAAAATCGGCATCAAACCTGACGACAAAGTCGCTATCTCTTGTCCCAATATGCCAGCCTTTGTCATAGGCTATTATGCAATTCAAAAAGTCGGTGCCGTTACTGTCCCACTGAATATTATGCTCAAAGGACCAGAGGTGGCTTACCACCTGAATGACTCCGATGCCGTTGCCATCATCAGTTTCCAAGGCAACAGCGTTTTACCCAGTGGTGAATATTGCTACGAAGGGTTTAGCCAAACACCAAACTGCCAGCACTTTATTTCCATTGAGTCAGGAAGTGGTGACCCGCTTCCTGACGGCGCCCATAGCTTTAATCAATGGCTTGAGTCAGGCAGCCAACAATTTGAAGCCGTTTACCGTCGGGCAGAAGATACCTGTGTAATCCTCTACACCTCAGGTACCACTGGACGAGCCAAAGGTGCCGAACTGAGCCAGAGCAACATGCTGTGTAATGCTCAAGCCTGCCAAGCACTGACTAACCAGAAAGGCTCAGATGTCAGTATTGCTATATTGCCGCTATTCCATACCTTCGGCCAATCGCTGATCATGAACACGTCAATTCTTGCCGGTAGTACACTCGTTCTGATCCCGCGCTTTGTACCGAAGCACGTTCTCCAGCAAATGCATCGCCATAAAGTCACCCACATGGCAGGCGTACCGACCATGTTTATGGGCTTGCTCGCCTTTGCCGAAAAACATGGCAGTGATGATATTGACGAGATCGCAGCTAAGCTGAAAGTCGCTATCTCAGGAGGTGCTTCGATGCCCGTCGAGCTCCTCAAGCAATTCGAAAAAAAGCTAAAGGTGCCTGTCATTGAAGGCTATGGCTTGTCGGAGTCATCACCGGTTGCTGCTTTCAACCATTTGGAGTACAAACGCAAACCAGGCAGTATTGGCCAACCTTTGCCAGGCGTGACAATGAAAGTGGTCGATGACAAAGGCCAAGAGCAAGCTCGTGGCCAAAAAGGGGAGCTGCTGATCCGTGGTCATAATGTCATGAAGGGGTATTACAAAAAACCTGAAGAAACGGCGAAAACGATTGTGGATGGATGGCTGCACACCGGTGATATCGTCCGGATGGATGATGATGGCTACGTGTATGTTGTCGACCGTTTGAAAGAAGTCATTATCCGAGGCGGGTTTAATATTTACCCGCGGGATATTGAAGAAACGTTTATGACCCATCCTAATGTTCAAATGGTTGCGGTTATTGGGGTTCCTCATAAAACCTATGGTGAAGAAACAAAAGCATTTGTGATCTTGAAGGAAGATGCTTCGACAACCAACAAAGAATTGGTTGCATGGGGTAAAGAGCGCTTGGCCGATTACAAATACCCCCGCCTGATTGAGGTTGTCGAAAGCCTGCCAATGACAGCGACAGGTAAAATCCTCAAACGCTTCCTAAAATAGTACGTTACCCTCGCTTCGAATAAACCCTATTGGTCTGTTGGTGAGACAGGCCAATTTGGCATATTACCGCTAGCCCTGCTAATTTAATTACATAGTCCAACGTCTCGTTTCTTGAAGGTGTCAGTGTGCAGGTTAACCATTTTTTGCTTTTACTGGCTTACCTTGCCACCTTCGCTTCACCCCAAACACATGCAGAGCCGGCTCCAGTTTTTCATCAGTGCACAAAAACACTCAACTACCAGCTTTTTTTCAATAATTTAAGAATTGGCCAGATGACCAGAGTGTTACGCTGGCAGGACAAACAAGTCCAAATAAACGCCTACAGTAATATCGAAGTACTGGCGACAAAAACCCGATTCAACCAACAAAGCCAAGTCTTCTGGTCAGAAGAGCAACAGAGCTTTCTCTCAAAAGGCTTCCGGCGCGAAGTCAAAGGCTTATTGGGTGGTAAAACCGAGGTCTCATTTAACGGTAACGGAACGTCATCCAAAGTCACTGTTGATGGGAAAGTGTCATCTTTTTCCAGTGATGCCCTCCCCCTGCTTGATGCCGATGCAATAGGCACTCAACTGAGGCTGGGGTTGATCGAAGGAAAAACACAGTTTGAATATAACCTGCAAGACACAGACGACGTTAACCGTTACTACTTTCAGGTCAAAGGAAGAGAGAGGATCAACTCAAACTTCGGTAGTATCAATACTATCAGAGTTGAGCAAGTAAGGAAAAGCGACAGGCAGTTTGTCATGTGGTTCTCGCCGGACGTGGATTACCAACTGGTCCGTGCCACTTATAAGCGCAAGATATTAGATCTAAAAGCCGTCTTACTTAGCCATAAAAAAAACTGTCCCCCGACAAGTCAATTATCAATGAACGCAACACCGACGACTCCCTAACCCCAATCCATTATTTCGCCTTGGCTATCGGGCTACTTCATCGTGACTTTGCCACCGATCATTTTCAAGGCCGGTGCACCGCGTATCAGAGTGTCTCTGGCAAAGGCGTGTTCACAGTTGGGACATATGCCTTCCTGCTGAGTAAAGTCTTTGACTATTCGCTCCTTGAAACACTTCACCAATGCCCCCTTGCCTCCTTTGCGGTATTTATACAGCTGGGTTTTACAGCCTGCGCAATAAATATCGACAGTTTTAGTTGGGCCTTTCTTGTTAGGTTTTGCCATGTTGATGCTTTGTTCTTACCTGTTCGAGAAGTTGATCGATCCGCACTAAATGATCATCCCGGACACCCGCATGATTACCATATTTCGGTTCGTGGCGATCATTTTCCAAAGGATGATGCCAGCCTTGGGTGGTATCGACAAATGTTTTGGCAAAAGAGCTCGATATTGAGAAGCACCCTGCGAGTACAGTATCGACATACGTTTGCATGATCGGCTGGATATGACAGGGAGGCTCATGATCCGCCTTGGTATACACCCACACCGGTAAATGGCCCTCTATCGGCTGGTAACTCTCTAGCTGAGTAGGATCCAGCTCTATTCGACGGTAACCTTTTTCACGACGGTCAAACTGCTGCAACGCCTTTTCATCCACCCTGACCAGAACACCATTACAGACCCCTTCGCCGGGCGCTGCTACAAGCGGTGAAATATGGTAAGTGCTATCGACTTTTCCCCAATAGCGTTGCAAACCATGAACAGTAACGGGTTGTGCTTCTTTCGCCTGCCCGGTTAACAACCGAGAAGCGTGGTTAATCAAACTTCCGTAACCAAAGATATACATAAACCTGCAAATACCTCTCTAATCTTTCACTCAAAGGAATAAACCAAAAAAGCGTGAAAACTGCAGCCATTGGTCAGTAACCTCGTCCAATGTAGCACGTTTGAACACCACTTCGGTACCCGGCCTTGCTTGAGCCAACCGAGGCAAATCAATACGAGCGACGCAGCCCAGCTTGGGATACCCTCCCAAGGTTTGCCTGTCATTAAGCAAAACAATGGGCTGTCCATTTGGAGGGATCTGAATCGCGCCAAGTGCAATACCTTCTGAAACAATGCCTTCAATTTCTGCATAAATCGGCTCACCGGATAACCGGCAACCCATACGATCGGTTTCCTGGCTAACAGTATAGCGCCCAGCATAAAAGCGCTGCATTTCACCTTCGGGGAAGCTTTGGTACTGGTATGACTCAATCACTCGGAGCTCAATCGGCTTATTGTAATCGGGAATGAATCGGGCTGAGGTTTGCCTGTTGACAGCTTGCTCATTTAGACTTTTTAGCCCCCCCATCGAAACCTGCTTAGCAAGTAACATATCGCCTTTTTTAAGCCCCTTCCCTTGGTGAAATCCACCTAGTTGGTTACGAGGTACTGCTGAGGCACTTCCCATAATCAAGGGCACATCAAAACCACCTTGTATTGCCAAATATGCCCGTAAGCCTGAACGGGCAAAACCAAAAACAAGGCGCTGCCCTTTTTTTACCGCAACGCTTTGCCACATAGGTAAAGTACAACCGTTTATGGTCGGTTGCATATCAGCGCCAGTGACAGCAATTTGGCCGTCTTGTAAAACCTGAAATTCAGCCTGACCTAGGGTAATTTCTAACGTTGCGCTATTTGGCTTATTGGCTAACAAATAATTGGCCCAGCAATAGGCATGCAAATCAACCGCTCCACCTTGGCTAAGCCCCTGCCCCCCAGCACCATAGCGCCCGGTGTCTTGAATAAGGGTTAGCATTCCCGGGCGGATCACTTCCATTGCGGCCATATTTGCCCTCCTTGCTGTATAAACGCTTCTTTGGTGATAGGGGTAAATTTCACCTGATCACCGACCTGAAAAGGGGCCATCGGTGATTGGTCGGGGTGGAACAAGGTTTGCGGACAGTTGCCGATAATCTGCCAGCCCCCAGGGGATTCATTGGGGTAAACTGCAGTCTGCTGGTTGGCAATACCAACACTGCCGGATGGGATCCATTTCCTGGGTTCAACGTGGCGAGGGGTTGCAATGGTGTCGTCAACGGGAGCGAGGAAGGCAAACCCCGGTGCAAAGCCGATAGCACAAACCGTATAGGTACGCTCAGAGTGGAGGTGAATAACCTGCTCGATGCTAAAGCCTTTTTCATCCGCTATCGTAGCTAAATCAGGGGCAACCTCTGACCCATAGTACACCGGCAATGTAATTAGTTTGGCTTGATAGCTTCCTTCCATCTCAAGAGCTTCAACCGACCCTCCCTCAAACTGGGCCAGATAGTCCACGAGCAAGCTATATAGCTGTTCATAGCTCAGCACACCGGGGCGATATTGAATGAGCACCGAGGTATATGAAGGGATAACCTCTACAACGGCAGGATGAGCCAAAGACTGAAGGTGAGCCACGAACACGCTGATCTTAGGAGTAAGCATGAGATCAATTTGATCGCCGAAGTACACAATAGCATTGCACTCCGATACGGCTTCAATTCTTAACATGGCTAAGATCCTCGGCGAGTTGTCGAACAACCGCTATGGATTCATCATTGTCACCGTGAACACAGACCGTATCAACATGTAACACCAGCGTTTTTCCATCAATGGTGGTAACTTTGCCCTTGGCAAGTTCTGCAACTTGTTGGCGGATACGACGGCTGTCATGGTATACCGAACCAGCCTGAGTTCTCGCCACCAACAATCCATCATGACTATATGCCCTATCTGCAAAGCCTTCGAAAAGTAATTCGACGCCCAGTTGTGCCGCGAGTTCAGTATATTGATGGTTATCACGGCGGGCCAAAATCATGAGTTTCAGCGGTGAGGTGCGGTATCGATTCAAATCAGCAACCGCATTAATAATCGCGGTGAAGACCACTTCATCTGCCATCATGTCGTTATATAGCGCACCATGAGGCTTCACATAACTCACCTCACCGCCATATAACTGGCATAGCGCATCCAACGCACCGATTTGATACGCAACCAAACGGGTGATTGCCTCTGCACTATGGGGGATTGAACGACGCCCAAAACCACTTTTGTCGTCATAACCTGGGTGGGCACCAATCTCGACATTATCCTCAACGGCCAGTTGAATGGTCTTGGCCATATGATCCGGATCAGAGGCGTGAAAGCCACAGGCAATATTAGCCATGTCGATGTATGGCATCACGTCGGCGTCCTTGCCCATCGTCCAACTGCCAAAGCTCTCGCCCATATCACAATTGAGTTTCATCTTTGCTCCCTGCTTCATACCAAACTAAGTGATTGATATTAAATCGACTCAAGTAAGTATAACAAGTGGGGTAACAAATGGGATAAGGAGCGAGCAGAAAGATAATACCAATCTGGATAAGTCGTTGATCAAATATTTATGTAGGTTGGTATAACGTAAGCGGAAGGAGAGACTGAAACAAAAAAGCCCCAGCATTTCTGCTAGGGCTTTTCTATGTATGGAGAGACGTGGCCGACTAGGTACACGAGGTTCCTCGTGTTAGCACATCTTCCTGAAATTTGGAGCGACACACGAGGTTCGAACTCGTGACCTCAACCTTGGCAAGGTTGCGCTCTACCAGCTGAGCTAGTGTCGCAAATGGAGGCGCGTCCCGGAGTCGAACCGAGGTCCACGGATTTGCAATCCGCTGCATAGCCACTCTGCCAACGCGCCTTCGATACCTACGAGGTGTACCCCGATGTGGTATGAGGTGCATTCTACGCATTGGAGCAATTGAGTCAACAAGAAATTAATCTAAACACCATCAACTGGTCACTTTGCATTCAAGCACTACATCAACGATGGTATTTTCACCACATCCAATGGATTGCGCTAGCCCGCCTCGGCAAAATAAACGCTAATAAGTCCCAAACACTGTCATACTAGAACGCCTGTAAATCAACCCTGCATTTTGGGAAGTAGTGTGCTTTTCACATTCGATTGATAGGCTAGCAAAGAAGGGGGAAACAATAAAATCGCCTTACCGTGTTGTTTGAGTATTTTATAAAATCAATCACCTTTATGAACATATTCCAAACCAATATGATAGCTCTATTTTGCTACATCCGAGTGAAAATGTAATATATGAAAGAAAATATCACTCTGTAATATAATCTTACAATTGCGCAATGCAAACACGCTAACATAACCATTTGTATTTAAAATATAAAAAAACATTCCTTGAATTACATCAATATAATAAAAATGAATGATACTAACAGTGTAAGTATATATCATTAAAATACATGGCTGTTTTTCAGCAATACAACATAATTATGAAAATAAGACTGATTTTACTTTTTACTGTTAATTTATTGGCGTTTGGCGTAATTTTTATTGCGAATAGCATATCACTCAACCAAATTAATGACAAAGCAAGTGAGCTATATAAAGATAGAGTTATCCCTATGGGGCAACTAAAGGTGATTAATGATACCTTCGCAGTCAATATTATTGACGCATTCAACAAACACCACCTTGGAATACTATCACAACAAGAAATGCGCTCCTCTATTCAATCTGGATTAGTTGCTGTTGACGAACAATGGTCTGCCTACATGAATACGTATTTAACAGTGGAAGAACAAGCTATTGCTTCTCGCTTTGAGCGACAAAAAAATGTCGTTGAGCGCTACTTAGATCGTGTTATGCAGTCCCCGATGCCTGCTTCGGTTATTGGTGAATTATATCAACACGTCGATAGGCTCTCTGAAATAGGTGTTGAACTGACCGTTATTCAAGAGTCTATCGCCCAAGCACTATACCAAGACAGCCTCTCTGAGGCTCAGTCTGCGAAGCAACTTATTTCTATCGTTATGTTGCTGTGCTTAGCCTCATCGCTATACATTATTTTTATCATCTACCAATTTACTGACAACTATGTCGGTGGCGAACCCCAGACGATTTCTGAGAAAATAGTGTTGATTAGCAAAGGTGATCTGACAACACACCCTCAAGGCGAAGAAAAAGGGATTTACCGAGACGTATTAACCATGTCTGCAAACCTCAATGCCTCCTTTAGCGAGATGTCGAAAATTGCCAATAATGTTGCTTCTGCATCGGAAGAGCTCGCGGTTGTTATGCAGCAAGCTCAGCAAAATGCCAACTCTGAGCTGGCTCAGGTCGAGAGCGTATCAGCGGCAGTAGAACAATTAACAAGCTCTGCTCAAGAAGTCACTACGCAGGCAAATCAAGCCCACTCCATTACTTCTGCGGTTATTAGTAATGTTTCTATTGGTGATGAGTCTCTTCGCCAAACAGAATCGCTGAACAATCAGATTGAGCAATCGGTCTCCGATTCTGTCACTGTTGTGAAACAACTGAAACTCTTTTCCAATGACATTGGCGATGTTGTTGAAGTGATCAACGCGATTTCAGAGCAAACCAATCTACTTGCGCTGAACGCTGCAATTGAAGCCGCTCGTGCGGGATCACAAGGTCGCGGATTTGCCGTCGTGGCCGATGAGGTCAGAGCATTGGCAGTGAAAACACAGCAATCGACATTAAGCATTAAAGAAATGATCGATAAACTCCAATCCCATACACAAACCACTTTCCTCTATATGGAAAACAATGCTGACTTATTAATACAATCCAAAGCATTATCAAAGGCGTTAAGCGAAGCATTTAGCAATATTTCCAACTCAGTTGATGAGATGAATCAAGTCAGTGCGCTCGTTTCTCAAAACGCTGAAGAACAGGCTCAGGTCGCTTTATCTATTTCAGAGAATGTGACGGCTACCGTGAATACCATTCATCAAAATGTCGCGGGCATATCACAATCTACAGCAGCAAGTGAAGAGCTTTCTCAACTTGCCACAGACCAGAAAAAACTGCTGACACCGTTCAAATTGTCATAAAAAAACCGCCCAGTACAGCGTACTGGGCGGTTTTTTTGTTAAGCCTAAAGCCCAACAAAATCACATTAGGAGACTGACCACTGCGACAACGAACGCTTGAAATCATCATAGCCGAACTCGTTCAGCATTTGAATGTCACCATTGCTGCGCTCGCAGTAAATTGATGGCATCTTCAAACCATTGAACCAATTTAGTTTCACCATGGTATAACCAGCACTATCCAGGATATGGAGCTTCTGTCCAATTTTTAGTGGCTGGTCAAAATTAGCCACACAGAACTGATCACCGGCTAAACATGAACATGATCCGATCACGTATTCGTGTTCACCGTTGTCATTAGCTTCCAGTACAGAAGCTGGTTCGTCGTAAATAAGTGTGTCTAGACGATGTGCTTCTGTCGCTGAGTCAACGATAGCAGTCTTCTTAACGTTCTCAACGATATCGACAACAGTCACCACAAGATCTGTGGTTTTGGTAATAATCGCTTCACCCGGCTCAAGATACAGCTGAACACCGTGTTTTTCAGAGAAGGCTTTGAGGGCTTGTGCCAGTTTCTCGATGTCATAACCCGGCCAGGTAAAGAACACGCCGCCACCCAGGCTCACCCAATCAAGCTTATTAAGGTGGTCACCGAACTGCTCTGAAATTGAATCAAGTAAGCCAATGAAGGCATCGACATCTTTGTTCTCACAGTTCATGTGGAACATCACACCATCAAGTCCATCAAATACTTCTGGTTTGATGTGATCAGCCTGTACTCCTAAGCGCGAGAACTGACGCGCCGGGTTGGCCAAGTCTTGTCCGGCGTAGCTAACACCAGGATTAAGGCGCAGACCCAGTGACGCTTTGCCTTCAACGATATGGCGGTGAGCAGCTAGCTGGCTCTGAGAATTAAAGATCATCTTGTCACAGATTTCTGCCACTTCACGGACGTCATCTTCGCTGTATCCCACACTGTATGCATGCGTTTCGCCACCGAAGGTTTCGTAACCCAGTTTCACTTCAAACGGGCCGCTGCTGGTTGTACCGTCGAGGTATGGCTTGATGATGTCAAACACCCCCCACGTCGAGAAACACTTCAGGGCCAATACCAATTTTACACCCGAAAGCTCTTTGAGCTGCTTGGCTTTTTCCAAGTTGGCAATCAGCTTATCTTCATCAATCATGAAGTAAGGTGTTTTCAATTCTTCTTTCTTAAATGTCATTTTTTCTCACACACTCAAGCTGTGTCTGTAAGGATGTTGGATTCAATATTTCCCTATTTTGTAACTCACTGCGTTCAGACAGGACAAAACAGGAAAATATCGACTCTCAACAGTCCCTCATTTCGATTGATAGGACAACCGATTTCAGAATCTTATCCAAGAAGGGAGCAGTAGCTGCTCCCTTCTGTTCTTACTTTCTATCTATTTTGAATAGATTTCGCCGGAATTTTAAACAACACTTAGTCACCTCTAATTCACGACAAATAAGGTACTGAGCGCCGGTGTTTCTCTTCAGGGCTAGGAGGAAGCACGGAGTTTATAAACATAAATGAGTACTTCCGACACCGCCATGGAGAGAAACAACCAGCTCAGGGCCTTATTTCAGGATTTTGATGTCAGGCTGACCGACTTCCAGCTCCTGAACATGCCAATCAAGACCGATTTCAGGCATGGTTTCTAGGAACGGATCTGGGTCTAGCTGTTCCATGTTGAACACGCCTTTGTCTGCCCACTTGCCACGGAAGAACTGAAGTGCTGCAGTGATCGCTGGTACACCTGTGGTGTAAGAGATCGCTTGGTGCTCAACGTCTTCGTATGCGACTTCGTGATCTGCATTGTTGTAGATAAATACAGAGCGCTCTTTGCCGTCTTTCTTACCTTGTACCCACGTACCGATACACGTTAGGCCAGTGTAGCCCGGTGCTAGTGATGTAGGATCTGGTAGAAGCGCTTTAAGCACGTGAAGTGGCTGAACAACAGTGCCATCGTGCAGTGTCAGCGGATCTGGGCTTAGTAGGCCGATATCACGCATGCAGTTGAAGTAGTTCAGGTATTTGTCACCAAAGCCCATCCAGAATTCAATGCGTTTAGCTGGGATGAACTCTTTCATTGAGCGAACTTCATCGTGCGCCATTGAATAAACTTTGTGTGTGCCACAGTTCGGGAAGTCAAACTCAAGCATACGTGAGTGACAAGGTACTTGTTTCCACTCTTCGTTTTCCCAGTAGAACGAATCACCCTGGATTTCCAGCATGTTAGTCTCTGGGTCGAAGTTGGTTGCGAACTTCTTGCCGTGGTCACCGGCATTAACGTCCATCACGTCAATCGTGTCGATTTCATCGAACAGGTGCTTAACCGCATAGGCCGCGAACACCGATACTACACCTGGATCAAAACCTGCACCTAGGATACCAGTGATGCCCGCTTCTGCGAACTTCTCACGGTAGCCCCACTGCCAGTCGTACGCTTGTGGCACTTGCTGGCCTTCAGAGCATAGGTCTACCGCGACAGATGTATCTAGGTAAGATACTTTCGCTTGGTAACATGCTTCCATGATAGTCATGTTGACCCAAGGAGGACCAGCATTGATCACAAGATCAGGCTGAACTTCTTTGATAAGTGCTACTAGCGCGTCAACGTCATCTGCATTAACAGCACGCGCTTCAAGTTTCTTTGATGGGTCTTTCAAGTTGTTCTTTTTGTTGATCGACTCGATAATCTTCTCACACTTACCAATAGTGCGAGATGCAATCGTGATATCACCAAGAACTTCGTTATTCTGAGCCGCTTTGTGCGCAACTACCCAGCCAACACCACCAGCACCAATCTGTAGAATTGCCATTTCTTCTTATTCCATAATTAAATGAGTAAGCGTTCCGGCACAGCCACTTTACCAGCTATGCCGTACCTGTTTATAAACCTAGTTTACGTTCAGCCTTAGCTGCAACAAGGTTGATCTCTGTTAGTAATGATTCAAAATCAGGCATAGTCAAACATGGGTTTAGAATCGTGAACTTCAAAGCAACTTTGCCCTCTACCACGGTTTCACCCAGTACAGCCTTGCCTTCAACAAGTGCGTCAATGCGTAGTTGTTTGTTAATTCCATCTAATGCCAACGCATCATTGTTGCCGATATAACGGAACAACACGGTTGATAACGCCGGATCAGCCAACAGTTCAAATTCTGCTGACTGGTTAATCATGTCTGCGACCAACTGCGTCTGGTTCAGAAGGTGGTCATACATCGCACCCAGTGCCTGAGGGCCCACACATTGCATTGTCATCAATACCTTCAAGGCATCGAAGCGTTTAGTGGTCGCAATTGACTTGTCCACCAAGTTTGGCAACAGATCATCCTCACGGTTAAGGTAGTCTGCATGGTGAAGCAAGTACTTGAAGTTTTCTTTGTCTTTAATCAGTACAGCACCACAGCTGATTGGCTGATAAAACAGTTTATGGAAGTCGACACTGACCGAGTCAGCCTTCTCTATACCATGTAGGCGAGTCTTGTGGCGGCTCAAAATCAATGCGCCGCCATAAGCGCCGTCAACGTGCAGCCATAGGTTGTGTTGCTGGGCAACATCTGCCATACCGGTTAGATCGTCAATCGCACCGTGGTCAGTCGTGCCCGCCGTACCCACCATAGCAAAGGGTAGCAGACCTTCGTTTTTCAGTGTTTCAATGGTATTAACCAGTGAAGCTAACTTGATAGTACCATCGGGATTGGTGTCCACAGTAACGACTGCATTTTCACCTAGCCCCATTAACGACGCTGACTTTTGAACCGTGAAGTGAGATTTCTTCGAGCACAGAATACGCAGTTTGGCTGCGTAATCAGGTAGGCCTTGCTTCTGGATATTATGACCAGAAATCGTATCAGCCGCCCAGTCACGTGCCAACAACAAACCCATAAGGTTCGACTGCGTACCACCACTGGTGAACACACCGTCAGCTAGGCTGCCAAGCTGGTATAGCTCACACAACCAATCGACAACTTTCTGCTCAACAAAAGTGGCAGCACTAGCCTGATCCCAAGAGTCCATCGACTGATTCAGGGCTGCAATAAAGGCTTCTGCTGCGACCGCTGGTAGCAATGGCGGCGTATGCAAGTGGGCTATGCAATGCGGGTGCTGAACCATGATAGAGTTCTTGGCAATAAGCTCACCGGTTTGCTCTATCACCAAATCTAATGGCATTTGCTCGTTATCAAGATCAATATTATTGATCATCGATTTCAGTTGCTGAGGATCCATGCCCGAGTAAGGTGCATCTGCGCTCTCAAACACATTCTTAAGCACTTGCGTGGTTTGGTTTAATGCCGCTTCGAACTTCTCCGCACCGCCTTTGCCTGTGTGGATGAAATGTTGACGCCAATCAGCGGCTTCAGCAACAACAGGCTCTTTTATCTTGGCTGGACCTGCAGTAGCTATTATCGCTTTGCTCATTGTATCAATAGCAAAATCCAACTGCTCATAAGAAATAATCAATGGCGGAAGGAAACGCAATACAGAGCCCTGGCGGCCACCTTTTTCGATGATCAGGCCACGTTCTAGCGCTGCACGCTGAATAGCGATGGTCAGTTCTGGATCTGCCTCTGGCTCGCCGAACTTGTTCTTCGAACCGTCGGTTTTACAGATCTCCATACCCAGCATCAAGCCTTTGCCGCGTACTTCTGCGATACAGTCTGTATATTGAGCAATACGCTCCAGACCTTCACGTAAGTATTGACCTGCTTTTTGAGCGTGCTCAACCAAGTTATCACGCTGGATAATCTCAAGCGCTTTAGCACCTGTAGCCATTGCCA
The DNA here is from genome assembly GCF_052873815.1 of Photobacterium sp. DNB23_23_1. Classification (NCBI taxonomy): domain Bacteria; kingdom Pseudomonadati; phylum Pseudomonadota; class Gammaproteobacteria; order Vibrionales; family Vibrionaceae; genus Photobacterium; species Photobacterium sp. DNB23_23_1. The sequence goes on from NZ_JBNNXT010000030.1 coordinate 43,845, forward strand.
GCTGATTACCACGGAAAGTGCCAGTGTGCTCCCCCGGCTTCCAGGTATCAATTGACTTATCAAAAATAAGTACCGACATTGGCAGGCCGCCACCTACCGCTTTAGACAAACACAGAATATCAGGGGTAATGCCAGACTCTTCAAAAGCAAAGTTAGAACCGGTCTTACCGATACCACACTGGATTTCATCAAAGATCAGCAGGATACCGTGTTCATGAGTAATACGGCGTAATTCACGTAACCAGAACGCAGGCGCAGGGATCACCCCACCCTCGCCTTGAACAGGCTCAACGATGATTGCCGCAGGTTTTTGTACACCACTTTCGTCATCATTAAGCATCCGCTCGATGTAACGAAGCGTTTGCTTGGCACCCTCATCACCGTGCATACCAAACGGACAGCGTAAGCTGTACGGGAAAGGAAGGAAATGAACATCAGACATCAAGCCTTGACGACGGGCTTTCGTATTGAGGTTACCCATCATTGCCATGGTGCCATTGGTCATGCCGTGATATGCACCATGGAAGGCAGCCATGGTATTGCGGCCAGTTGTTTGCTTGGCAAGTTTGATCGCGGCTTCAACGGCATCTGCGCCTGATGGGCCACAAAACTGAATACGGGCATTCTTTGCGAATTCATCGGGAAGGAAGTTCATTAACTCCTTGATGAATTTATCTTTTACCGGCGTGGTGATATCCAACGTCTGGTACGGAAGGCCAGCTTGCAACTGATCGACAATCGCTTGATTAATTTCAGGGTGGTTATATCCCATGGACAACGTACCTGCACCTGCTAGGCAGTCTAGGAACAGTTGACCACGACTGTCTTCGACCAGTGCACCTGCAGCCTTGGCAATAGCCAGTGGCAAGCGACGTGGATACGAGCGTACTTCGGATTCATAATGCTCTTGACTAAGCAGCAGCTCATCAGGCGTTAAATCATAAACATCATGTACAACAGGTACATTAGAAGCGAGTTTTAGCTCGTCAAGGTCAAACACATTACTCATGTTATTTTCCATTTGAAACACCGCACCCCTTGCTATTCTCCCCATTGATATCAATATCAAAAGTAATTTTTGCTCAGCACTACAAGCATCTCCTGATTAATGGTGATGTGCTTGGTGCGAACTGGAGAAAGTATCAAGACTCGGTGCAGTTGCATCTTTCATCGATGCATTGACTATAAACAACCGATTGCTGTTGCTCTCGGCGTGACCGAAACAAACTGATTACCAAGACAACGTTTTGCCTAAATGCCTACCGCTAAAAGCAGCAACATGTGATCAGAAAGTTAAATACCAGTGATTGTGATCGGGACGATCAAGGCTCAGTAATAATACTGCAATTGGGTAAGACAAAGCTGATTAGAGTAATAAGCGTAAAAGTATTCACTGTTGGGTTCCTTCAATATGCGCCTGCGTTATGCCTACAGGTCCGCACTATTAATGCCCTTCTACTAACCCCAAGAGGTTAGTACCTACGGCGCATCAAGTGGCAATCAGCCCGAATACCGCTTGATACAATGTGCCTCAGAAATGTGCTGCTGAGATTGCGCAGAAAAGTAACACACCAGAAATGTGGATGCCAGAAATATTTAGCTGAATTATGTGTCAAAATCTAACTTCGCGATCGTCCACCAGCAAACGGTCAATAACAGAACGAAACACCCAAAATCATATCAACATTTAGTGAAAAATGAAGAATGTAAATGACACATCCAGTTCAATATGCTGGTGCCTGATTGGGTTTTTGCTGCCATTAAGGATGACTGATGAGGCCCATCGTTCAGTTCTCCCCACCTTTAGGATCCCTGCCCACTATTAATTCCTGTTTACCACTCTCCAATACAGTATTGAAACACAAGGAATGATTATGGAAATCTTATTGAGCGGTCAACAGTGTTTAACAGCGTTTTTTGTATGTTTAAAGAAGGGGGTGTTTTGGGCTACTCACAACCATGATTTCGCTGCCGTCATAAATGTCGATATTACTCGGCCCCAGCCCTTTCTCTTTAGCGGGGATACCTAACATGTCAGCAATTTCACACTTTAAACAATTACAAATCCGGTAAAGCGTTGATAGCTTTATATCTGACTTACTTGACTCTATATCTATATAGGTTCTTCTAGAAACGTTAATACACGTAGCAACTTGAATTTGTGTTTTTCCACGAAACTCTCTGAGGGTCTTGATTCTGTGAGCCAAGAAATCAGGTTCATAATTATTAAGCTGCATCGGTCCTTACCAATCAATTAAACATACTTCCAACCTCAGTGCTGGAAGCTATAAAAAGTCACCATATCTCTGATTAAATGACAGGAAACCATAAACTTAATCAATGATTGACAATTATACATTCATTATAAATACATGTAAATTATTCAACCAATATCACACTTTGCCCTACAGGTTTCATACAATTTTCAGTAGACAGCTAACAGTACAACTTACCCTTAACTGAAGTTTTTCTTATCAACAAAGCGAGGTGCATCATTTTTATTGATACTTGCGATTTTTGTGCCATAATAGCCACATCTTGATGATTTAAGCCTTATCAAGAGTTCTACATTCTTTTACCGTCGCACCTCTTTTGTGCGACGGCTTTTTCTTTTCTGCACGACCCTTTCACTCTCAGGTTATTTCACTTCTGTAAAATCAATAGCTATTGCTTATGAGGCTAGCTCTAAAGTTTTCGAGGCATTTGAGCTAGTTAATTCGCGCCACACTCACCTTTACTGGTAGCGCGCTAAAAATAAAGGTACTTAAGCACGAACCTACCCTACCCGAGGGTTCAAGCTGATAGGTTCGTTGAATGGATTAGTCACTATATACACTATCACCATCAATAGGCGGCGATTTAATAAATACGGCTTTCCAATCTTCAGTGCCCCGGTTCACAACATAGTGATCTTCTTTGGGATCACACTTCAGGATATCCCCAGAGGTAAGCACTTGCAGTTCGTTATTCACATACATATGGATCTCACCTGAAAGTGTATAAAACGCTTCAGATGCATGAGCATGATGATGTTTTTTAAACTCCTGATTTGGTTTTAATACGACAACACCCAGATCATACTGATCAGTGCGGACAAGGTATTTGGGACCATGATCATCGAATCGATAACTGTGGTTACCTTCATTCGTTTTTATCATATTATTACTTCCTATAATCCTGTTGCTTTCCAGAGAGATGTTGTCAGTCCTTCATCAACGAGATGCAATTGTTCTTTGTAGATACTGAGCCATTTCTGTTTAAGCTCTTTATAAATAGCTCGATTATCAGGGTTCGGAAAATAGCTTTTTTCCCACTCAACTAATTCTTCACCTGCTGATGCTAAATCTGAAAAAATTCCTGCACCAACACCGGCAGCTATGGCACACCCAAGGGCCGTTGCTTCTTTGACTACAGGTACTCTGACCTCAATCCCAGTAACATCTGCAAGGATCTGACTCCATAGCCTCCCCTTAGAGGCTCCTCCAGCAAAAACGATGTAGTCTGGATTAGCTTTTGAAAATTCGAACACTTGCTCAAGATTACATGAAGACACTATTGAGGCATTTTCCTCCAACGAGCGGAACAAGGTTGACTTATTACACTTTTCCGGATCAATAGAGAGGTTAATAAATGATGGTGCGGCGTGATACCAAGTTTTGAAGTGCATCGCATCGGAAAATATAGGCATTACACCGTGTGAGCCACAAGGAACTTGGTCTGCCATTTCCTCTAGTAGAGTGTAAACATCTTTACCAAGCCTCTCGGCAACCAGCTTTTCTTCCCCACAAAACGCATCTCGGAACCACCGCATGGTTAAACCAGTAAAAAAACTGATTGATTCTGCCTGAGCCATTCCAGGAATAACATGAGGGTTGATTCGAATATTAATATCGGGATCGGTAATGGGTTCCGGCAAATTGACGACCTGTTGCCAAAATGTACCTCCGAGAATCGCGGTCTGATGAGGACGAACGACCCCTAACCCTAGGCAGCCCAATTGAACATCCCCTCCACCCATAACAAATGGAGTTCCCGCACAAAGCCCCGTTTCCTCTTCTGCAATTTTGGAAATAACACCCAACACAGTGCCAGTCTCTAGAACCGGCGATAGAATATCAGGATTAACACCCGCTTGAGTCAGAATTTCTGGCTGCCATTGACGTGATTTAAGGTTCAACATACCTGTTGTACCTGCATTCGATGGGTCTACCGCGATTTTACTGCAAAGCTTATAACCTACCCAGTCGCTTATCATACTGATGGAGTGAATATTTAGATAAATATCAGGCCGATGTCGCTTTAACCACAATAAACGTGCTAATGCTCCTAGTGCAAGTGTTTGTCCTGTTTGATGATAAACCTCCTCTTCAAACTCGCCGTCTCTAAGCGTTTTAAGAAGGGCGACTTCTTCACCAGCTCGAGCATCTACGTTAGCACAAGCCCAAATAGGAGAATTATTTACATCGTAGACGACAATGCCTTCGCGCATCGAACAGCTTGATATTCCGAGGATAGCATCAGCTGGAATTTTTGCTTCCGAAATTGCTTGCCGAATACATTGACATACCAGCTCCCAATTATTTGTTAAGTCAAAGTCCATAGAGCCTTCTGCCCCAGCGACAGCTTGGTGAGTCCATTCTCGTTGACCTACAGAAATTTGTTCCCCCGATGCATTAAAAATCACAGCACGAACCGAACCTGTGCCAGCATCAATTGCCATCAAATATTGATGTTCACTCCGTTTTTTTTGCATAGCATCCTCATTCTTATTTACTTATAAGTTCAAGAATCTTCCTTGCTGTTGCTTCGTTAGTAACAAGTGCATTAATATATCGTCCATTCAATGCAGCCAATATGGCTTCGGCTTTCACCGTTCCCCCTGCAACACCAATAACTAATGGGATCTCTCTTAATTTCTCAGGACGAATTGCGATCAGTTCTTCATGTAACTTAATGTCCTCAAGTACATCCCCGTTTTCATCGAAAAAGTACCCCAAAATGTCACCTTGAGCCCCTTTTCGTTGAAGAATTTTTTGTTCACCTAGTGATATGTATCCTGACTGGTGCATGGTGGCTTGTTCTACTTGCGCAATAGAACCAATAGAGATAACGGCTACATCCGCGGAACAAGATGCCATCAACACATCGTTGATGGTTGCTTCCTGATAAAGCACATCAGCGACCACTTTCGACGACACTCTAAGTGGGGCTGGCACTAGGTTAACATCACAGCTAGCATCTAAGTGTGATATCCCTTTCATGTATGTACCTACACCTCCAGCAAGCGAAACCACAGGAACCTGCTTCGTTTGAATAAAACTTCCTAGGTTTTTTAGTGTGGCCATAATTGTCTCACCAAACCCAATCGCAAGTAGATCTTCAGGGCCCACTGTACTGACGACCATGCTTGCAGCACCAACGCTAACCCTTTGAGTAATATCTACACCCATCGGATCAGCATCAGGAATCACACGAATGTCTTGAAGGCCAAAGTACTCCCGAATCTTATTCTCCAGTTCCATACACCCTTCAAACCTAGAATGAATACGGACATGAATCAGCCCTTGCTGGCGCCCTTTTTCAAGCAGTCGAGATACCTTAAGCCTAGGAAGTCCAAGTAAATTGCCTATCTCGGTTTGAGTTAAATTATCGTTGTAATAAAACCAAGCGATTCTTGCGACTTGCTCTTCTTCCGTCATCATATCTGTTGGCTCCAGCATTCCATCACTCCCAAAATGAAAATATAAAATTATAAAATACAATTGTTCATAAAAATCAATTGCGAATTATAAGTTATATTTGTCATCAGTTAAGAGTTAATTTTCACTTACAGACAATTCCTACTCAGTAATCAACCTATTTCTAAATGTCACACTACATATAATTTACTATTAATTAAGAGATAATTGTGATCAGCAAGAGATTTTCAACTAATTACATAAGTATTGACATTTTGTGACGAGCGCTCAAGATTTAACCTAATTTCAGATATATGATTTAGAACAATTGTTATTTAAAAATTCAATTGTTCAAATCAATGTAGTGTTTGGAGGCAAAATGGATGTTTCTAGCAGTACCACACACATTTCTGCGCGAGAGTTAGTTCGAGTCAAAGAAGTGTCGAAGCAATTTTCTGGAGTGGAAGTGCTTAAAGACATCGACTTCTTGCTAATAGAAGGTCAAATTCACGCTTTACTGGGTGGCAATGGAGCCGGAAAGTCTACGTTAATGAAGATCATCGCTGGTCTTTTACAGCCAGATGGCGGGAACATAATGATTCGCGGTGAAAAAATCACCCAGTTTTCACCCACTACGGCTCACAAGCTTGGGATTTATCTCGTCCCCCAAGAGCCACTTCTATTCCCAAATCTATCAGTAAGAGAGAACATCTTATTTCAGCTTCCTACATCCCATGAAAGCGATCAGAAGCTAAATCAAACGCTACGTGCTTTGAACTGCTCGTTAGATCTTGATGCACAGGCCAATACACTTGAAGTGGCTGACCAGCAGATCGTTGAAATAATGAGAGGGCTTATCCGTAACTCGAAAATCCTTATTCTTGATGAGCCAACCGCTTCTTTAACACCGAAAGAAACACAGCAGCTATTTACACAAATGCAAGGCCTCAAAGAGTCAGGGGTTGGATTAATCTTCATTTCCCACAAAATACCTGAAGTTTTTGAAGTATCAGATAACGTTACCGTAATGAGAGATGGTTGCATTGCATTGAGTGAACCAATTAGCACCATTTCACCCGACGAGGTAATTAGTGCAATCGCGCCACACTGTCAAATAGATAAAAGTAAACAAACGAGCCATAAGAGCTATGACTTCCAACTTACAACTCAGTTTAACGAAGGTGATGTTGTCTTATCTGTAAATAACCTCACTGGTGAGGGCTTCAAAGACATCAGTCTAGATGTGAAAGCGGGGCAAATAATGGGTTTAGCTGGTGTTGTTGGTGCTGGTCGAACCGAATTAGCAGAAACCATTTGTGGAGTACGGAAACCATATAAAGGCAGTGTGCGTTTTGCAAACAAAGATATTTCGATAATGTCTTTCTCTGAACGTTTGCGACAAGGCATTGTTTATTTACCTGAAGATAGGCAAGCATCAGGACTATTTCTTGAAGCACCACTAAGCTGGAATGTACGCTCTATGGTGCACAATCGTTTTGGCCTATGGCTGCAAAACCCTCGTGAGCAGAGTCGTTTAAGTAGCTATATCGATGCAATGTCAATTCGTACAACTGACAATGACCAACCAGCAAAAACATTGTCTGGCGGAAATCAGCAAAAAATACTAATAGCAAAATGCCTAGAAGCAGATCCAAAGCTCCTTATTATCGATGAGCCCACCAGAGGTGTAGATGTTTCTGCTCGCTATGAGATCTACGAAATCATTCGTTTTATTGCATCTAAGAATGTCGCCGTCGTCGTCATATCATCAGATCTTGATGAGGTCGAGATCTTATCTGATTCGGTTTTTGTGCTACACCATGGTGAGCAAAGTGGCCAACTGACAGGCGATCAAATTTCGGTAGCTAACATCATGAAAATTGCATTCAGCGGTGGTCAGGAGGCTCATCATGCTTAATTTTATTAAGAACAATAGAGAATCAACTGTACTTATCGCGATTTTAATTCTGTTCCTTGTAATCAGCATTGCGGACAGTAACTACTTTCATGTCCAAACAATGACGATGGTATTTTCTAGTGCACAGGTACTTATCTTATTAGCGATAGGTGCTTCTATGGTTATGTTAACCCGTAACATTGATGTATCCGTTGGGTCTACAATGGGATTGTCAGCAGTCGCCGTCGCAACAGCATTAAACGCAGGTTATCCTCTCCCCATTGCGATGCTAATGGCCCTGTTAGTTGGTGCCGCATGCGGATACCTCAACGGTATCTTGGTTGCGATAGGGAAAATACCTGCAATCGTTGCGACATTGGGCACACTAGGGCTATTCCGAGGCCTAATGTTGTTGTGGACTGGTGGTAAATGGATAGAGGGTCTACCTAACTCAATCAAAACCTTATCGTCTTCAAACTTTCTTGGCATCTCCTATTTCGGCTGGATTATTTTGCTTATTGCGGCAAGTTGTGCATACATGCTGTCTAGAACTCAATTTGGCCGAAATTTCTATGCCGTCGGCGACAATTTACAAGGAGCACGACAGTTAGGAGTCAATGTCGATACGACAAGAATAACCGCCTTCACACTTAACGGAACCATGGCAGCAATGGCCGGTATCGTTTTTACATCACAGATCGGTTTCGTCCCAAATACCACCGGTAACGGACTTGAAATGAAAGCTATTGCAGCTTGTGTGTTAGGCGGTGTAAGTCTTCTCGGTGGTGTAGGAACGGTAATCGGTGCGATTCTTGGGGCGTTCTTCCTCACTCAAATAGACAGTGTTCTAGTGCTCATGCGTCTACCCGCTTGGTGGAACGACTTTATTGCTGGGTTGGTGTTGCTGTCAGTATTAGTTTTTGACGGTCGATTAAGAGTCTCCATCGAAAAAGCAATCAAAGCTCAGCGATATGCCCGGTTTAAAGATGATACCGCTACTAAGAAAAATTCTGAGCCAGAGGCAAACGCCAATATTGCTAGCAGTACGAAAGAGGAGCACTCACTATGAATTTCCGTCGAATTGCAAACTGGGAAGGCGCACTTGCCGCGCTGATAATCATTGAAATCCTTATATTTGGGGCGATCAACCCAAGCATGCTTAGTTTGAATGTGCTGCTCTATAGTACCAGTGACTTCATTTATATAGGTATCGTTGCCCTACCACTAACACTTGTTATTGTTAGTGGCGGGATAGACATTTCTCTAGGCTCTACCATTGGGTTAAGCGCAATTGCAATGGGGGTGCTGTTTAAACTTGGCTTACCCGTAGAGCTTTGTATATTTTTCACAGTCGCAATTGGAGCATTATGCGGTTTAATAAATGCGTTACTCATTCTTTACACCGGAGTTAACCCTCTCGTTATTACTCTAGGCACCATGTATCTATACGGAGGAAGCGCGCTGTTACTTTCTGGCATGTCAGGAGCCACCGGCTATGAAGGTATTGGCGGTTTCCCTAGTTCATTTACTGACATAGCGAATGGAATGGTACTTGGACTTCCCTTCCCATTGTTCTTGTTTATTATCGCGATCATATTACTCGCACTCATATTGCATAGGTCCAAAATTGGACGCAACCTCTTTCTAATCGGCCAAAACGATCGCGTTGCTAAATATAGCGGTATACCAGTGGCTTCAACATTATGCTTCGCCTACAGCATGGTCGGTGTGTGCGCTGCGATATCAGGGGTATTACTCGTTTCTTACTTTGGCTCAGCACGCTCCGATCTAGGCGTTTCATTCTTAATGCCCGCTATTACAGCCGTGGTGCTGGGGGGGGCAAACATCTATGGCGGTGCTGGCTCTATTCTAGGAACCGCATTAGCAGCCCTGTTAGTGGGGTATATGCAGCAAGGCCTACAAATGGTTGGAGTGCCAAATCAAATTTCAAGTGCACTATCTGGAGGCTTGTTAATCGTCGTCGTGGTTACGCGATCAATTGTTAGCCACAGAGATCTGCTCTTCGATAAATGGAATAGGATGTTTTCCACTTATCAAATAAACAAAGAAGCAAAGTAATAATAAACCCTACATTGAAACAGAAATCCCTTGGAGGATGTATGAAAAGGTCAATTAAAACAATAGCTTTAGTAATTTCTATGGGGATCGCAATGACCTCGGTTGCACAAGCCGAAGAGAAGATTGCTTTTATTCCTAAACTTACAGGTGTTGGATTTTTTACTAGCGGTGGTCAAGGCGCAGTAGAAGCAGGTAAAGAGCTCGGAGTTAATGTGACCTATGATGGCCCAACGGAGCCCAGCGTACCAAATCAGGTACAATTAATTAACAATTTTGTAAACCGTGGTTATAATGCAATCGTAGTGTCTGCCGTATCTCCTGATGGTTTGTGTCCATCCTTAAAACGCGCGATGCAACGCGGCGTGAAAATACTGACTTGGGACTCAGATACCAAACCAGAATGTCGAAGTATTTACATCAGTCAGGGCACACCTGATCAACTTGGCGGTATGTTAGTTGATATGGCAGCCAACCAGATCACTGACAAAAAAGCACAAGTTGCATTCTTCTACTCAAGCCCAACAGTGACAGATCAAAATCAATGGGTTGCTGCGGCAAAAGAAAAAATTGCAAACGAATATCCAGGATGGGAAGTGGTTACGACTCAATTTGGCTATAACGATGCGACCAAGTCGTTACAAACAGCAGAAAACATTCTTAAAGCGTACCCAGATTTAGACGCCATTATTGCTCCAGATGCAAATGCTCTTCCTGCTGCTGCTCAAGCAGCTGAGAACTTGAAAGAAACCAATGTTGCTATCGTTGGTTTCAGTACACCGAATGTTATGCGCCCTTATGTTAAGCGTGGAACCGTAGAGCAGTTTGGGCTATGGGATGTGGTCAACCAAGGTAAGATCTCTGTCCATGTTGCCAACTACTTACTGAAAAACGGTGATATGAATGTTGGTGATTCACTAGATATCCCAAATGTTGGCCCCGTAAAAGTATCTAAAAACGAAGTGCAAAAATACGACTACGAAGCCGACGGGAATGGGATTGTCGTCATGCCTGAGCGTACCGTTTTCACAAAAGACAATATCGACGATTTTGATTTTTAAATCCCGGCAGCAGAGCCAGTAACGGTTGCTGGCTCTTCCTCACAATATTCGGAGTAAGATTAATGGCTGATTTAGACGATATCAAAGATGGCAAAGACTTTGGCTTAGACACACCTCAAGTGAACCCAACTATCGATATTAAAGGGTGTGGTGCTCTTGATTGGGGTATGCAATCACGTCTCTCTCAAATATTTAGCCCCAAAACGGGTAAAACCGTAATGCTGGCTTTCGACCATGGTTACTTTCAAGGCGCAACTACTGGCCTTGAGCGTATAGATTTGAACATCAAGCCTCTTTTTGAATACACCGACGTACTGATGGCGACACGTGGAGCAGTTCGTTCAATGGTACCGGCAAATACAAATAAGCCTGTGGTATTACGCTGTTCTGGTGCTAACTCAATCTTAACCGAACTTGAAAATGAAGCTATTGCAGTAGGTATTGAAGATGCGGTTCGCCTGAATGTGTCAGCGATGGCTGCCCAAATCTATATTGGTTCCAAGTTTGAGCACCAATCAATCAACAATATCATTAAGCTTATTGACGATGGCACAAGGTATGGCATCCCAACGATGGCAGTAACGGGAGTTGGTAAAGATATGGCACGTGACCAGCGCTATTTCTCCCTTGCAACCCGAATCGCCGCAGAAATAGGCTCTCACTTTGTAAAGACTTACTTTGTTGAAAGTGGCTTCGAGAAAATTGCTGCAGGTTGCCCTGTTCCAATAGTGATCGCCGGCGGTAAAAAATTACCTGAGCTTGAAGCGCTTGATATGTGCTATCGAGCCATTGACCAAGGTGCCGCAGGAGTCGATATGGGACGGAACATCTTCCAGTCAGACGATCCAGTAGCGATGATAAAAGCGGTACGTGAAGTTGTACATAATAATATGTCAGCATCACATGCCCATGAACTATTCCTTTCGTTAAAAAATAGCTAGGAGGGTTTATGCACGTCACATTAGTCGAGATTAATGTCAAACCGGACATGGTGGAACGTTTCAAAGAAGTCTTTCTTCCTAACCATTTGGGTTCAATTAAGGAAGAAGGCAACATTCGATTTGATGTACTACAAGATACAGATGAGCCGACACGCTTCATGATCTATGAAGCTTATCGAGATGAAGACGCGATGCTAACGCATAAAAAAACGCCTCACTACCTGCAATGTGTCGAAGATTTGAAGCAGATAATGACAGGCGCTCGTACAAAGCGCGTTTATGACGGTTTGATGTTGGATAACTAGGAATTTCAATGAATAACAGGAACTGGTTGCGTCCAACTAGTAAACGGTATTTGAGCGTAGGAGTTACAGCTGCAAACTGGAGGAACATTACGACCTCTTTAATGCCACTTGCTCCTGAGACAGAGTGGTTGCATTTAGATGTAATGGATGGTCAGTTCAGCCCAAAACTAACCGTTGGTGCATGGGCGATAGGAGCATTGCCCCAAGGGTTTATTGTCGATGCTCACGTTATGACTCAATCACCAATCAACCAAGCATTAACGTTAGCTAAGCATGGTGCACATGCAGTCACGCTGCAATATGAATCATTAGCAAGCCCCGTTAACAATCTTATAGAACTTGAGCAAGTGAAAGTAACTTATCAAGGTAAAACATTACCTTTAATTCGAGGCATAAGTTTATGCCCTGAAACTAACTTAAACGTGTTAGGTAACTTGTTACCTCATGTAGAGATAATTCAATTACTTACTCTAGACCCAAGAACTGGCGAAAAGATCGACAAGAAGGAGTTTATATCAAGACTAAACAAACTAAAAGTGCTATTAAATGACTCGGAATATGCGCCAATAATTAGTGTTGATGGTTCAATGTCATTGGATATAGCGAAAGCTTCAGTCGCCGAAGGGGCCCACATAGTGGTATCGGGAAGTGCGTTATTCAAAGACAACGCATTAAGTGACAATTTATTGCATTGGCGAAATCACCTTTATGACTAAAAATTTCCGCTTGTACTCTCTGCGATAAGAATACAAGCGGTTATTAAACACAAAATTCAGTACTACGTTAATATCAAAACTCTACCACATTAGATATTCAGAATAATCTTTCAAAACAGCTACCAATAACGTAATCGAACAGAACTTCAGAAACGAAAAAGCCCACAAGCTAAGCTTGTGGGCTCAAATAAGATGGTGCCCCGGGCCGGACTTGAACCGGCACAACGCGAACGTCGAGGGATTTTAAATCCCTTGTGTCTACCAATTCCACCACCAGGGCACGCAATTCTTTGCGATGCGCCAACTGAAAAGTTAAACACCATCTTTATCTTACCGCTGTTGCCGTAAGAATTATGTTTGGAGCGACACACGAGGTTCGAACTCGTGACCTCAACCTTGGCAAGGTTGCGCTCTACCAGCTGAGCTAGTGTCGCAAATGGAGGCGCGTCCCGGAGTCGAACCGAGGTCCACGGATTTGCAATCCGCTGCATAGCCACTCTGCCAACGCGCCTCAAGTTAATCTTATTAAGATTAACCAACCACTCCGGTGTGTTCCGTTGCGGTATGTGATGCATTCTACGCAAAACAGCATTTGAGTCAACAGTAAAATTCATTACTTATTGCCAAGTGGTGGTTTTACAGCCAATAAGCACCGTTTTATAGGTTTTTCGTACTTTACCTTTTGTATACCGCTCAATTTTATAGCAAAAAACACAGAGAAAGAAACGTGCGAATCATCACTCTTATCTCAATAGAGCATTAAAATAAGAAGTTAGCAGTGCTAGATATGAGAAATGGTCAAAAAAACATCTTTACCTACTTAAATTCTAAATTCTCTCAGTAGGTCATGTTTTCATATATGAAAAAAGCGGCGTATTCGCCGCTTCTTAATGAATTTATCAACAATGTATTCTTAGAGATGCTCGGAGTTCAGCAAGTCATGCTTTGCCGCTTTCAGGTAGATGTACATCGACCAGTAGGTCAAGAACATGGCAACATACAGGGCAATATAGCCAATCCATACCATCCATTCATTCGGGTGCCATAGCATTACGATTAACGCAACCATCTGCGCCCCTGTTTTCACCTTACCGACCCAAGAAACGGCAACACTTGAGCGTTTGCCTAGCTCAGCCATCCACTCACGTAAAGCTGAGATGATAATTTCACGGCCAATCATCGTAATCGCAGGGATAGTAACCCATACTGAGTCATAGTGTTCGACGACCAATACCATCGCCGCTGCCACCATTACCTTATCGGCCACAGGGTCAATGAAGGCACCAAAGCGCGTTGTCTGGTTGAGCTTACGGGCCAAGTAACCATCAAACCAGTCTGTTACGCCAGCAATCAAGAAAATCAATGCAGTCGCGAAAGGTGACCAGCTATACGGTAAGTAAAAGGTGACCACGAAAAATGGAATCAAGATTAACCGTATGAAGCTTAGAATGTTCGGAATTGTTAAACGCATAATTCTTCGTTCTTATTGTGTAGATGTACTGCGCTGGGCTAATGATTCAGCGCGTCATAAATTTTTTCTGCCATAGCACGACTGATGCCCGGCACCTTTGCGATTTCTTCTCTGCTAGCTTTCTTCAGTTCCTGTAGGCCACCCATATACTTGAGCAATGCTTGCCGGCGTTTCGGGCCAATGCCCTCAATGTCTTCCAAAGCACTGCGTTTTCTAACTTTTGCACGTTGGGCACGGTGACCACTAATTGCATGATTGTGACTTTCATCCCTGATATGTTGAATTAAATGCAACGCTGGGGAGTCTGCAGGCATCGAAAACTCTTCACCTGTTGTCAGAAGCAAAGTTTCCAGCCCTGGCTTTCGGGTGGTCCCTTTGGCAACACCCACGAGCATTGAGCGCTTAGGCCACTCGCTCATCAATGGGTTAACTACATCATACGCTCTTGACAGCTGACCTCTACCCCCATCGATAAAAATAATATCAGGAATTCTATCCGGATCGACTTGTGAACCATACCTACGCTCTAAAGCTTGTGCCATAGCCGCATAGTCATCACCACCAGTGATACCGGAAATGTTAAAACGACGATACTCTTGCTTTAATGGTCCATCTTGATTGAACACCACACAGGAAGCAACCGTCTTTTCCCCCATGGTATGGCTGATATCAAAACATTCCATCCGTTCTAGCCTGTTAAGCTGAAGTGCTTCACGCAAGGCGGAGAAACGTTGGTGAACCGTCATCCGGTGGCTGAGCTTACTCGTCAACGCGGTTCTGGCATTGGTTTGGGCCAGTCTTTGATATTTGGCTTTATTCCCCCGTGTACTCGATTTAATAACGATCTTACGTCCAGCGAGCTCGGTCAGAGTGTCAGCGATAACAGCTTGCTCATCGCCTAACGCCTCTCCCAATAGGATTTCGCTCGGGATAACCCTCCCCTCCGCTTGATTGAGGTAAAATTGGGTCACAAAGCTGGAGAGTACCTCGGTGATATCAGCGTCGATCGGCATTTTTGGGAAATAACTGCGGCTGCCGAGGATTTTACCCTGGCGGATATAAAGTGCGTGGATACAGGCCATGCCGTTTTCGTAAGCAACCCCGACAACATCAAGATCGTCGTCACTGTCGTGACTGACAAACTGTTGTTCCTGCACACGCCTTAGCGCTTGGATCTGATCGCGATAGGTTGCCGCCTTCTCGAATGCCAACTGCTGGCTCGCCAGCTCCATTTTCTCGACCATTGATGTAATGACCTGACGATCTTTGCCCCTCAAGAACATCCGGACATAGTTAACCTGTTCGTTGTAATCGTCACCGCTAACCAGTCCTTTTACACAAGGGCCAAGGCAACGCCCAATCTGATACATCAAGCAAGGGCGACTTCGGTTGGCATAGACCGAGTCTTCACATTGGCGGATTGGGAAAATTTTCTGCAGCAGATGCAAACTCTCTCTGACAGCCCCGCCATCAGGATAGGGACCGAAATATTCACCTTTACGTTTCTTGGCACCACGATGCATCGACAAACGAGGATGAGCCGAAGCGCTGAGGAAAATATAAGGGTAAGATTTATCGTCCCGGAGCAGAACATTATATTTAGGCAGGTAGAGCTTGATGTAATTGTGTTCAAGGATCAGTGCTTCCGTTTCGGTGTGCGTAACGGTGACATCAACCTTAGCAATATTTTTGACCAGTGCTCGGGTTTTCTCCCCGACCACATTAGCCCGGAAGTAACTGGAAAGGCGTTTTTTGAGATCTTTTGCCTTACCAACATAGATAACCTCATCGGCCAGATCATACATCCTGTATACACCTGGCTGATGGGTAACGGTCTTGAGAAAGCTCTTTGCGTCAAACAGTTCCGACACTACAACGTCTCTGTGTCTAACATTCCATGGCGGATAGCGAGATGAGTAAGCTCTACATCACCGTTGATGTCTAGCTTATTAAACAGACGGTAACGGTAGCTATTGACGGTCTTTGGACTCAGGTTCAATTGTTCAGAGATATCGGTCACTTTCTGTCCCTTCGTGATCATCATCATGATCTGAAGTTCACGCTCAGAAAGATCTTTAAAAGGGTTTTCCGAATCAGGTGCAAACTGACTTAATGCCATCTGTTGTGCAATTTCCGGGGAAATGTAACGTTGACCGCTGTTGACCATACGAATCGCATTAATCATTTCGTCAGGGCCGGCACCTTTAGTCAGGTAGCCTGCTGCTCCTGCCTGCATCACCTTCGTCGGGAACGGGTTTTCTGTGTGAATCGTCAGAACGATAATTTTGACATCAGGACTAAAGCGCAAGATTTTACGTGTCGCTTCAAGGCCACCGATACCTGGCATATTCATATCCATAAGAATGATATCCGCATGCGAATTACGGCACCATTTTACGGCATCTTCACCACTGTCGGCTTCCCCTACCACTTTTATACCACGGACATCTTCAAGCAGACGTCGGATCCCTGTGCGAACCAGTTCGTGATCATCTACAAGGAATACATTAATCAAGCTGTATCTCCAATATGATTTGGCTCTGCACCCAGCCGGATTGGCGGGATAGCTGTTACTGATATTACCCAATTTTACCTTAACTTCCTATCTGATCTCATGCAGTTTCTGTGTAACAACGCATGTTTTCGCAGTAAGTTAAGGCTTGACAAAACAGTGCTCTGTCAATTTTCACAAGCTTCAAAACAAATTAGCTTGGACAGCAGTATTTACTATATTTAGGAAAAAATAAAGTGAAATATTCAAGATATCCAATTAGTTATAATTACCTCAAAAAGATAGCTCTAAGCTGTCATATTATTGTGATAATCAATACGTTAAATCAATTATCTATAAGTGGTGTCTGTGCGGGCTTTCCTTACCAAAGCTTAAAAAAAGCAATTACTTACTGTAATCCTCTTTATTTTCGGCAAGCTACGAAAAATCGTTCATAAAAAAACCACAAGTGCATACTCTCACAAGACTAGCCAAAAGACATCAACGATAATCCGAAGACGCATACCGCGGTCTCTCCTATTGTATAAAGTATGGCGCATCATTGCCCATTAAAAATGGCCCATTGAAATATGACAGTTGACGCTGCTCAATGACTTCAAACTTCTGATAAACATTGAACAATGTTTAAGGCAACAGCAAGCAATTAGAAATCTGGCTAAGAGTTAGACGTCTAGTTGTAGAGGTTTCCTTTATGTTTGGTGTTCATGTATATGGTTGCGACTAGCACGATGCGTAAAGTGGTTGAAGAAACTACCGCGATGATGGCGCAGGAAGACATGCTACAACTGTCTCCTTTCGATCTCAGCGGTGGCCAAAAGTGACCAAAGGCGTCATCAATATCATGCATGCTCAGCAAGAACGTGGCAAAAACCCTCGAGCCACTGATTTTTTCCAGCCTAGATAGGGCCGAGGAGATCTCCAATGCGATGACCTTACGTGGCTTCGGCCAACACAAACGTCGTAGTTGATAGCCTGAAACCTATGACCAAGGCCGACTTTACTGTCTTGCTCACCATTGTTACCATCTTGGCACTAGGCTTTGCTAACCGCTATCAGGCAGAGCAACTTTTCAGGTATCCGTTCTAATGAGTGACACAGCACCTCATCACCCTGAAAAAGCTAAAAGGCCTTTAGTGCCTTAACTGTCATCTCAGATACGAAACAACTGTCGTTATAGGTAAGTCTTCATTAAGACTACAATTGATAAGGTTAAGAGTTAAATGCTTTGATTGGCTTGGTGACTTGTATGAATCGTAATATTTATCTTCTCATATAGTACTGCAATTGACACCTCCAAATAAAGCATTGATTTTTAACGTTTAATCTTCGTAGTTCAATGAGATGAGCTTCAAGATCTGATGCTTGAAATGCAGAGCCTAGGCAGTAACGCCCAAGGTGAGCATGATGACATGGATGGGGCTTTAATTTTAAATACCAAACAACACAAATGGAACAAATTATAACGAGTTGGTAACTCGTAACTGTTGATCTTTGAAGCCATTTTTTGCAGCTACTTGTAGGCTATTTATATACAGTAAAGACTTTGAACTGTAATTGTTCTATCTGACAAGCCACTAACGCTGTAAAAAGGAATTCAAGTGCTGCCCAAATGGGTGGCAAAAAGCGTTTACTCTTTGTTGAGAGGTGTTTGACTTAAAATGGCTAGTCGGTACACTTCTTGCCTTGATTCACACGCTTTTGACTAGACGTCTCCATCGAAGAGAATTCAACCATAAAAAGATAACAGCCCCTAACCCCACAGAAATTTGAAGTTAGAGGCGGTATCATATGCATTTTGCACTTTTTGTTAGACATCAACTTTGGATATGTTGTGAGTAATTTGGAAATAGTAAGAGTATGAGAGTAGCTATCGCGATTGATCGGTTATCTAAAGGCGGAGCGCCGAAGGTGATGCTATCACTGGCAAATGAGTTGTTGACACTTGGTCATGAACCACATTTTCTTTTGATATCTGAGGAAAATATCTACAATCTGCCTAAAGAAATCAATGTTCATTACCTCTTTAAGAGTAATGACAAAAGGCTTAACAGATTATTCAACCTCGATAAGGTCGCTAATGAACTAAATGAAAAAATTGCGAAAATCGAATCTGAGGTCGGCCAATTTGACCTGTTTTTGTCTAACCTAGACAAAACAAATTTATTGATGTCCAGAACATCAGTTAAACCATTATTTTTTGTTATACACGCATCAGTGGAAGAAGAGCTCAAAAGACACGCAATGTTGGGGCCGTTAAAATATGTAAAAAAAATCAGGTCAAAACTAGCGCTTAATGGCCACCATTTGATCACCGTTTCAAAAGGTATTGAAGAAGAGATTAGAACTAAGGGTAGAATTAAACCAGCATCGATCACCACAATATACAACCCATTTGATATTGAGGATATTGTATCTAAGTCACTAGAACCTAACCCAGAAATTCCTAGTGGCGAGTATTGGATTCATATTGGGCGTTTTGTACAACAAAAGAGACATGACATCCTTTTTGCATCTTTATCAAAGATGGAAAACAATCTCCCTATTGTTTTGCTTTGCCATAAACCCAAGCAAGCAAGGAAACTGGCGAGAAAATACGGTGTTGAAGATCGCTTGATTATCCCAGAATTTCAGTATAATCCCTACCCATGGATTAGAGCAGCTAAAGGAATGTTATTAAGCTCTGATTTTGAAGGGCTTCCAACAGTTTTAATTGAGTCTCTGATATGTGGAACTCCCGTTGTTAGCACTGATTGCCCGCATGGCCCAAAGGAGATTTTATTGGATAATTTGGCTGAATATTTGGTGCCGAGACGTGATCCAGAGAAACTGGCCCAAAAAGCCGATCTATTGTTGTCAAGAACGATAGACTTGACTGATTGTGGTATTGAAAGAAAAGTGGCATCAGAAGTGGTGGCTAAGCAATATCTGGGGTTAATGGATTAATTTTATGTCTTTTTTACCAGCCAAGAAAAAAATCGTTTTCGAAAATACCTATTTTAGTTTGTTCATTTATGTGCTTTTGGATGATGACTGGCAAAATAGTGATTATATCTTTTGGGGGAATCGATTTACGTTGAACTGCGTAGAGCGAATGGCAAACACTGTAAATGTGCTAGAGTGCTCATACCGTTATTTTCCTAGGGTTATACCCAAGTTGAATAAAGCACCTGTTCAGTACTTTAAGAGAAAGCTTGAGCAAACGCAGATTTTTAGAAACTATGATGTGTGTGTTGGTAATGCACGTGAAATAAACAACCCTTTGATAAACATAGCGCGAGTTCAGATTGATGACGGGGTGGGAACTCATGTTGAACTGGCTAACGGCCCAAAGAAAAAAGGCTTTTTAAGCGGCTTTCTTAGTCGGCTAGTTCTCAAAGAGTCAACGAAAATTTCTAAAATTGAAAAATACTACCTTAGCCGTGATTTAGAAGTAAAAGCTGAGTTCAAAGAGAAAATTGCAGTTCTTGATCTGAATACTTTGTGGGCAGAAAAATCTGAAGAGCAGCGTACCCAGATACTTGAGTTGTTTGACGTTGATGCGAATGAGTTTGAATGCTTCGACAGTAGTTACAGTGTACTCTTCACGCAGCCTTTGAATGAAATAGTTTCCGGTTATTCTGAGCAAAGTAAGGTTGATGGCTATAGGATTCTACTTAACAGCTTAGATGTAGATGAGTCAAAACTGATTATCAAACCTCATCCAGCGGATCAAACGGACTATTCTGTGCATTTTCCTCATGCATCCGTTCTTCGCCCAAGCTTTCCTGCGGAAATTATGCCTTTATTAGGCATGGAGGCGGATAAGGTTATAACGTTAACTTCAACAGCTGTTGAACTTTTTCGGCACCGCAGTAGAGAAATTGTCTACGCTAAAGCTCCTGATTACTTTAAATTGCCTGAAAAGCGAGCAAAAACATTCAATTCTCTTAATTTTAAGCAGTAGTATGATGCTTGCTGTTCCTTATCGCATCGCCGATGCGGTAAGCCTGGCATTGCGTAGTTTTGGCCAGCAACCGGTTGCTGGCCTTTAATCATCTATTGCATCGTGCAAAGAATACAGCACCTTCGCCCCTTTCGTACCCTAATATCTTTCTTCCTTCCTCAGTGTTCTCGTTACTCTTGTTCTATGAACGTAAGCGGGTATTCCTACCCACCTAGCTATTGAGCGGTCGTATTGCTATGAGGCAGAAGGTCGCTGACATCAGAGCCT
>NZ_JBNNXT010000031.1:0-60761 GCF_052873815.1 Photobacterium sp. DNB23_23_1
GGTAGTTCAGTTGGTTAGAATACCGGCCTGTCACGCCGGGGGTCGCGGGTTCGAGTCCCGTCCGCTCCGCCACTACATTGAAGCCTCGTCAGAAATGACGGGGCTTTTTTGTATGTGTTGAATTTAAGCGTTCGCCCTTCGGTCGAATGAGTCCCGGTCGAGTGCGACCCCAGCCGCTCCGCCACTACAACGAAGCCTCGTCAAACAAAAAAAAGCCACTTCTGATTGCTCAGAAGTGGCGTCGTAATGTCGACAAAAGAACGATAATGCTTAAGGCTAGATAAATTCCTTATGCTGTCTCGGCCGCTTTAGCGGGTGCTGGGTTGCGGATTAAGTAATCGAAAGCACCTAAGCTTGCTTTGGCTCCTTCACCCATCGCGATAATGATTTGTTTGTATGGGACTGTTGTTACATCACCCGCTGCAAATACACCCTTCATAGATGTTGCACCGTGTGCGTTAATCTCGATTTCACCACGTGGTGATAGCTCAACGTTAGTCCCTTTCAACCATTCGCTGTTTGGCATAAGGCCGATTTGGACAAATATACCCGCGAGTTCGATTTGCTTCAGTTCATCGGTATTACGGTCTTTGTACTCAAGACCTGTTACTCGGTTACCATCACCCAGAACTTGGGTTGTCTGTGCCATCTTGATGATTTCGATGTTCGGCGTTGCGTTCGCTTTATCAATCAGTACTTGGTCTGCTCGTAGCGTATCAGCAAATTCAAGAACCGTTACGTGCTCAACGATACCGGCTAGGTCGATAGCCGCTTCGATGCCAGAGTTACCGCCACCAATCACGGCTGTTTTCTTGCCTTTGAACAATGGGCCATCGCAGTGTGGGCAGTAAGCGACACCTTTATTACGGTATTCTTGCTCACCAGGAACATTCATCTCGCGCCAGCGCGCACCTGTACTTGTGATGACAGTACGAGCTTTCAATACTGCACCGCTTTCTAGTTCCACATGGATATAACCATCGGTTGTTTCTTCTGCGTCGATGATATTGGCTGCGCGCTGCTCAGTCATTATCTCGACACCGTATTCTTTTACGTGTTCTTCCAGGCTTGCGACCAACTTAGGGCCGGTTGTCGCTTTCACTGAAATAAAGTTCTCGATAGCCATGGTATCCATCACTTGGCCACCAAAACGCTCTGCCACGACACCGGTGCGAATGCCTTTACGGGCTGCGTAGATTGCCGCTGAAGAACCTGCAGGACCGCCACCAACAACGAGAACATCAAACGGCTCTTGCTTGTTTAGGTTTGCCGCTTTCTTTTCTACCGCAGTTGTATCGACTTTATTTAGGATTTCAGCCAGTGACATACGGCCTTGGCCAAATAACTCACCGTTGATAAATACGCTTGGTACCGCCATGATGTCGCGAGATTTTACTTCGTCTTGGAATGCTGCGCCGTCAATCATGGTTGTTTTAATTAGCGGGTTAATAGCAGACATCATGTTGAATGCTTGAACGACTTCTGGACAGTTCTGGCATGACAGTGAAATGAAGATCTCAACGTTCAAGGGTTGGTTAAGTTCTTTGATTTGTTCGATTGTTTCCGCTTCGAGTTTAATTGGGTGACCACCACTATGAAGCAGTGCTAGCACTAGAGAGGTAAACTCGTGTCCCATTGGCAGGCCGGCAAATCCAATTGCTGTGCCTTTTTCTTGGTTCACCACCTGCATGATTGGCTGGCGCGAACTGGCGCTGTCATCACGGGTGACGATAATTTTGTTTGTTAGAGACGCGATATCATCTGCTAAAGCCTGAAGCTTGTTAGCGGTTTCGCTGCCATCAAGGCTAAGTACTAGCTGTACATCGGTTTTTAGGTTTTCTAGGTATGCTTTAAGCTGCTGCTTCATTGCTTGATCTAACATAATCGTGCCTACTCTTAAATTCTGTTTCTTGGTATTGACCAATACCTTCTTGCTTTAAAGGAATATAAAAAGGGGGCGCAAGTCGGCAAACATTTTGTGGGATGGATTGTTTTTGGCTGCGGATAGCTTGTTTGGGGCGGCACGCCCAGCCCTTTAGGAGGTAGGCCAAAGCGTGCCTGTCAAACCGAATAGTGTCCGCTATTCAGTTGATTTTAGATTTTACCAACAAGGTCTAGAGATGGCGCTAGAGTCTCTTCGCCCTCTTTCCATTTTGCTGGGCAAACTTCACCTGGGTTAGCCGCTACGTATTGTGCTGCTTTAACCTTGCGTAGTAGGTCTTCAGCGTCACGACCAATACCTTCAGCAGTGATTTCCATCGCTTGGATAACGCCTTCTGGGTCGATGAGGAAAGTCGCGCGGTCTGCAAGGCCTTGACCTTCACGCATTACGTTGAAGTTGTTGGTGATAGTGCCAGTTTGGTCACCTACCATGAAGTACTCGATAGTACCGATCTTGTCAGATGTATCGTGCCACGCTTTGTGAGAGAAGTGCGTGTCAGTTGATACTGAGTAAACCTCTACGCCACGAGACTGAAGTTCTGCGTACTTTTCTTGCAGGTCAACAAGCTCTGTTGGACATACAAACGTGAAATCTGCTGGGTAGAAGAAGAATACAGCCCACTTACCTTTTACGTCTTGTTCTGTGATTTCTACGAACTCGCCGTTTTTGAATGCTGTTGCCTGGAATGGTTTGATTTCTGAATTGATCATGCTTTAACTCTCTTTCTTATTTATCGTGTTTGACGCTGTCCTGCGTCGATGGAGTTATAATGCAATACCACCGAAAAATTTAGAAATCGGACGTTTCTATTGATTTGATAGGTGAAACCTATCTAATACTAACCGACATAAATATCTGATCAGTCTTGTAGGTTAAAACCGCTGTTCTCTGCGTTAGATATTTTGTAATTAGAGCCACTAGTTACTGCAATATCTGCCTTGATAACAACGATTTTTCCAGTGCAAATACTTGATCAACTACTTATCCAAATTGGTATAAGAAAACAAGCCGTCATAGAAAGAAGCTATTAAAAGTAAACTCGACTTTTAATAGCTTGAGGCTTATTAACGCTTTTTGGCGATGATAGAGAAAAGCCTGAGGACCATAGGACGAGATATAAAAAAGCCAGGCAAAATGCCTGGCTTGAAAGGTAATGGCTATTTTTGCTTACGCAAGTAGCTCTTTAGCTGTTTCAACGACGTTCTCGGTTGTGAAGCCGAACATCTTGAAGAGTTCGCCTGCAGGTGCAGACTCACCGAAGCTTGTCATACCGATGATACGGCCGTCGAAACCAACGTATTTGTACCAGAAATCAGCAATACCGGCTTCGATAGCGATACGTGCTGTCACGTCTGATGGCAGTACCGCCTCACGGTATGCTGCATCTTGCTTGTCGAATGCATCTGTTGCAGGCATAGACACTACGCGTACTTTCTTACCTTCGGCCGTTAGCTCAGCGGCAGCACTTACTGCTAGCTCAACTTCAGAGCCGGTGGCGATAAGGATAAGCTCTGGCTTACCTTCACAATCTTTCAGGATGTAGCCACCCTTAGCGATGTCAGCCACTTGTGCTTCAGAACGCGGCTGCTGGGCTAGGTTCTGGCGTGAGAAGATCAGCGCTGTCGGGCCGTCTTTACGTTCGATAGCCTGTTTCCAAGCCACCGCGGATTCAACCTGATCACATGGACGCCATGTGCTCATGTTTGGTGTCAGACGAAGTGATGCAATCTGCTCAACCGGTTGGTGAGTCGGACCATCTTCACCCAGACCGATAGAATCGTGAGTGTATACCTGGATGTTCTGCACTTTCATCAGTGCGGCCATACGCATTGCGTTACGCGCGTATTCCATGAACATCAGGAAGGTTGCACCGTAAGGTACGAAACCGCCGTGTAGTGCGATACCGTTCATGATCGCGGTCATACCGAATTCACGAACACCGTAGTGGATGTAGTTGCCTGAGAAGTCTTTCGCTTCTAGCGACTTTGAACCAGACCACATTGTTAGGTTTGAAGGTGCAAGGTCAGCAGAGCCGCCCATGAACTCAGGTAGCATCTGGCCGAATGCTTCAAGCGCGTTTTGAGACGCTTTACGTGATGCAATGTTAGCTGGGTTGGCTTGCAGATCAGCGATGATAGCGTTCGCCTTCTCTTCCCACTCAGCAGGCAGATCGCCATTTACGCGGCGTTTGAATTCAGCTGCCAGCTCAGGGTGTGCTGCTTCATAAGCGGCAAGTTTCTCGTTCCACGCTGCTTCCTTAGCTGCGCCTGCTTCTTTCGCATCCCACTCTGAGTAAACTTCCGACGGAATTTCAAAAGGACCGTGCTCCCAGCCTAGTTGTGTACGAGTTGCTGCAATTTCTTCAGCGCCTAATGGTGCACCGTGACAGTCGTGTGTACCTGATTTGTTTGGAGAACCAAAGCCGATCACTGTTTTAGTACAGATAAGCGTTGGACGAGGATCTGCTTTAGCCACTTCAATTGCAGCATTGATTGCTTCTGAATCGTGACCATCTACTGCTGGTATTACGTGCCAGCCGTATGCTTCGAAACGCTTAGGTGTATCATCAGAGAACCAACCTTCAACGTGACCGTCGATAGAGATACCGTTGTCATCCCAGAAGGCGATCAGCTTGCCTAGACCTAGAGTACCAGCAAGAGAACACGCTTCGTGAGAGATCCCTTCCATCAGACAGCCGTCGCCCATGAAGGCGTATGTGTGGTGGTCGACGATGTCGTGGCCGTCACGGTTGAACTGCGCAGCCATGGCTTTCTCTGCCATTGCCATACCCACAGCATTGGTGATGCCTTGGCCTAGTGGGCCAGTTGTTGTTTCAATACCTGGCGCATAACCATATTCTGGGTGGCCTGGTGTTTTTGAGTGAAGTTGACGGAAGTTTTTCAGATCGTTAATTGACAGCTCGTAACCTGTAAGGTGAAGCAGTGAGTAGATCAGCATTGAACCGTGGCCGTTAGACAGCACGAAGCGGTCGCGGTCAGCCCACTCAGGGTTTTGTGGATTGTGGTTCATGTGGCCACGCCACAATACTTCGGCAATATCAGCCATACCCATAGGAGCTCCAGGGTGACCAGAGTTTGCCTGTTGTACACCGTCCATGCTCAGGGCACGGATTGCATTTGCCAACACTTTACGTTCCATATTTGTATCCACTATGAATTTGTTTTAATCGAAAAAGGAAGAAAGCGGCAATTGGCCGCTTTCTAAAATTATATCTGCAGGGTTATAGACGCTCTGCAATCATTGTTTCAAGCTTGCCCTGATCGACAGCGAAGTTACGGATACCTTCTGCCAGTTTCTCAACAGCCATTGGATCTTGGTTGTGATCCCATAGGAACTCAGCATGAGTCATTGCTGCAGGACGTTCTTTAGTGCCGTTAGAGTCGATTAGCTTCTCTACCACTTCACCTTCAGCTGCTTCTAGTTCAGCCAATAATTGAGGGGCGATAGTTAGACGGTCACAACCAGCAAGTTCTAGGATCTCGCCGATGTTACGGAAGCTTGCGCCCATAACCACAGTCTTGTAACCGTGCTCTTTGTAGTAGTTGTAGATGCTAGATACAGAAATAACACCTGGATCTTCTTGAGCGTCGAAGTCACGACCTTCTTTGGCTTTGTACCAGTCCATGATGCGGCCAACAAAAGGAGAAATCAGGTAAACACCGGCTTCGGCACAAGCGCGCGCCTGGGCAAATGAGAATAGAAGAGTCAGGTTACAGTTGATACCTTCTTTTTCCAGTACTTCTGCAGCGCGGATACCTTCCCAGGTAGAAGCTAGTTTGATCAGGATGCGGTCATTCGTAATACCGGCATCGTTGTACATTTTGATTAGCTGACGTGCCTTTTTAATGCTGCCTTCAGTGTCGTAAGAAAGACGCGCATCAACTTCGGTAGAAATACGTCCAGGGACCACATTTAGGATCTCTTTACCAATGCTAACGGCTAGCATGTCACAGGTGTCTTGGATTTGTTGTTTTTTGTTATCACTCTGTGTTTTTGCGTAAGCAATAGATTGTTCGATAAGAGGAGCGTATTCGGCAATTTGAGCCGCTTTAAGGATCAGAGATGGGTTAGTGGTCGCATCTTCTGGCTTGTACTTACTGATAGCTTCAATATCGCCGGTATCAGCAACAACAGTAGTTAGCGCGCGCAGTTGTTCCAGTTTAGTGCTCATAAATATCGACCTTATTCTCGTTGGGCTTTGTTTCAATGCTAGCTAAAATTCCGGCTAGTAAAGTCATAAGTACGTCTTCTTAACCTTTCCTTATCAGACCAAAAACAATGTTGGTGAGCGGATGGATCGATTAAGAACAATTGGTTATTCGATAATTAGCGTTTTGGCATATTTTGTCAATCATAAATCTTCTTAAACCCTGATTTGATCTCAATTTTTACTCGATTTGCGCTTGTTAGGCCGTATTTGTCAGTTTTTAGGGCAATAATCGCAAGTGAGCATGAATTTCCAGCCTGATCATATGATCCGTATGGTGATCATATGGTTAATTGTGGGGCGTTCACTTAACGAAGGACAGTTTTTTCCTCTAGCTGTGATGAGCTGTTGTCCATAAGCAAAACGACGGACCCTTGCTGGTTAAAACAGCTGTTCTCTGCGTTAGATATTTTGTAATTAGAGCCACTAGTTACTGCAATATCTGCCTTGATAACAACGATTTTTCCAGTGCAAATACTTGATCAGCGACTTATCCAGATTGGTATTAATGAAGGCCGAGGTGTGTAAAACCCAAGCGTCTTGACGTCACTTGGGTTATAGGTCTTGATGTGATTAATTACACATTAAAAAAGCGATTCGCCGAAATCTTCAATATCGCCTAGTTGTTGATGTATCTCGTCGATGGTTGCGCTCAGCGCTAACCGCAGTGCCGAGATGTCTTGCTGGCTTGGCCATTGGTTTTGCTTAAGCTGCTTTTCAACGAGCGTGGCGCTTTGTTGTACCTGGGTGGCACTGATGCTGCCTGATACACCTTTAAGTGAGTGGCTGATCAAAATGGCTTGCTCAAAATCCTTTTGCTCTATAGCGTCTTCTAACTGCTCAATATCACTCCCATGTTCAGTTGCAAACATTTTTAGGAATTGGGCTGCTATGGCACTGTCATTATCCATCATATCCAATAATGGGATTAGGTCGATATAGTGGAAATCTGCAGGGTCTAGGTTATCTGCAGAGCTTGGCGATTCTATTAATTCGCTGTCTAGCGGTGAGATATCCTGTGCTAAGGCTTCAACATTATTATCGGTTTCTGTCGTGTCGATGACTGGCACTGCATATTGGTCATGCAGCGATGCCATGCGGGTAATTTTGTGCTTGAAGCGTTGCAGGGCGTCAACCAGTTTTCGTTCGTCCAGCGGCTTGGTGATCATGCATTCCACCCCAGCCTTGAGCATATTGCGCTGGGTTTCGGCAAAGACATCGGCAGTGCAGGCAAATATCGGTGTTTCACTGGCAGGAGGGGGAAGCTGACGGATTCGCTGGGTCGCTTCGATACCATCCATCACGGGCATATGGTTATCCATTAAAATCAGGTCGAAGGCTTGGGTTTCCAGTATTTTCAATGCTTCGGCACCGTTTTCGGCAATGGACGGAATAAAGCCCCTCTGCTTAAGAAAACTTTCAATGATCAGCACATTGAGGTGATTATCCTCGACGATCAGAACCTTGAGCCCTGCAAAAGCTTGACTGTCAAAGGCAATATCATTGCTTTCTTCGGCAGTGAATTGCCCCGGTTGTAATATGACAGAGACATGGAAAGTCGAGCCTACTCCTTGCTCGCTGGAAACAGACACTTGTCCGCGCATTAGTTGCGCCAACTGCTTGACGATACTCAATCCCAACCCTGTACCGCCAAAACGGCGGCTGGTCGATGCCTCGGCTTGGGCAAAAGGGTCGAATATTAGGTTGATGCGTTCGGTAGGGATCCCAATACCGCTATCGCTAATAGCAATGTGGAGGTATTGATCACCACTTGATTCCCCCGTGGTGAGTGATAGTGATACTGAGACCGTGCCTTTTTCGGTGAATTTAATCGCATTGCTGATGAGGTTAAAAAGGATCTGCCGGATCCGCGCCTTATCGGCATAGAACCATTGGCGGCGGTCAAAGTCACACTGGATATCGAACTCGATGCCTTTTTCCTTCGCCAGCGAATAGTAGGTACTCTCGATGGCCCCAACCAGATCGGTAAAGCAGAAGTGGGTGGGATCAAGCTTCAATTGCCCCTGCTCAATCTTGGAGAAATCCAAAATATCGTTAAGCAGAGTCATCATGTGTTTACCTGACTCGAGCAAGGTGCGCATATGTTGCTCTTGCTCCTTGTTGAGCTCAGTTTTTAGCAGTAACTGTGATAAACCCAGCATCCCGTTCATCGGAGTACGGATCTCATGGGATAGATTAGCCAGAAAAGCCGATTTAGCTCTGTCCGCAGATTCTGCCTTGTGCCGTGCTTGGTTTAGGCGTTTGGTATCTCTGGTGATTTTGTCGGCACCTTGATTCAATGCATCGTGCAGGACTTTGAATTCATAGGGGCCTTTGAACTGATTGCTACGTGAGTAATTGCCAAGTTTGAACTGGGCGGCCAACCGGGTCAGCGCCGCAATAGGAACGGTGATGTGCTTGGTTAGCATTAAAGACAGTACGATGACGATACCGGCAGTAAACAGCAGTGTCAGCAGGAAATACTGTTGAAGGTAGTCGATGGTGGCTGTTACCGTGTGCTCGGGAGTGATGGAGGCGAGGTACCAGTTTGCTTGCCCCTCGAGATGGATATTGAGCGGAGCAAGCGTTGTGACCATCGCTTGCCCTTGGCGATTGTTAAAGCTGTGCAGGTCTTTTGAACTCTGACTATCGAGTTGTTGGTTTTGCTGAGCATGCTGAAACTGTTGGCGTATGTATGCCTGGAAATCGTCAAATATCGCTAGGCTCATTCCTTGGTGGCGACCTGAAAGAATGATGTCGGCGTTGTGGTTGATTAGCATGATGTAGTCGCTATTGCTGATCCGCTCGCCCAGGAATGTCAGTTGCGCGTTGAGCTCATCGAGTTGGTAGCGGATCACCAGATAGATTTCGTGTGTTTCATCGGCATGATGTTGGTGGGTCAACGTACTGATGATATACAGGTAGGCAATATCGTTTTGGTATTGCGGTGGCGAGATCAACAGTTTGGCTTTACCGCTTCTCAGCGTGATGAGCTGTTGGGTGATGTCTGCCAGTCCGGCTTGTTCCAGTGTTGTTTCAATGTTTGTTGGCAGCGTATCGGCAGAGCTAGCAACCGCTGTTAATGATTGCTGACTTGCTTCGATTAAGTCAATTTGATTGAAGCTGGGATCAACCTCAGACAACTCCTTGAGATAGTTACTGATAAAGGTTTGGTGTTCTGGATAGTGAGCTTCTCTATGTCCCAAGCTCGGTAGTTCGAAAACAGGCGAGCTGGCGAGTTTGCGGATGCTCAACAAGCGCTGGGCGAGGATATCATCAAGGTTGTGCGCAGCCAATTCGGTGCGGCTGCTTAGCCCTTTGGCTATTTGCTCGGTTGCTACCGTTGTCAGTTTATCGCTGCTGAGCCAGTTATAGATAAAGGCCGGTACAATGCCGATAAACAGCATACTTCCGAGTATAATTGGCTTAATTTTATTGGGTATCATCCGTGAACTTCCATTTCATTGCAGCGTGCCCTTGGGCAATACACTCATACGTTGGTACGAGTGTGATATATCTTCCATGAATTTATCAACAGGTACGTGGAAAGGAAGGGGAGAAATTGGATCTCCCCATCATTATTGGTATTAGCTAAGAAGTTGCTCAAGGGTCAACGGCGTGGCAATCAACCCCATTTGTTGGGCCGGGGTGATGCCGTCTCTATCCTGGCGACATAAATTGTGCCAGGCGCGATAGATATCGAGTAAGGGCAACAGGCCACCCGGTCGCAGCTTACGTCGTGGTTCATTAATGAACTGGGCAAATTGATCTTGGAAGCGCTGCTGGTATTGCGTAATGGTCCTGTGGGTAGCAACCTCCAGCCATTTTCCTTCGTTATCTTTTTCGCCGCCTAAATGGCAGATCCCTTTACTGATGTCGTTTTTCCGGGTGAAAGCCCAGCGGTCCCGCCACCAACCCATTAGCACAATATCAATTCGCCCCGCATGTTGACCATGTTGCCATTCGGGATCGGTCTCGACATAAATTGGGTGTATGGTTTTGTCTTTGATACGATCGCAAAAAATAGAGATACAGGCCGAGCGAAGCAAGGTTTCTTGCGGCATATAAATGGCAAGTTCTTCATTTTGTTCGAGCATTTGTTGCAAGTGCATATAATGTGCATACACGGTGTATTGCGGCCGGATCAAACAACCTTTAGAGGGGTAATTCAACCGAGGCTTGCTCGACAGCGGGTCTTCGAAATTTGGTCGTGCCATGATTTGACGGTATACCGCGTCGATATGGGCAAGTAACCCCTGTGGCATTGTGTTGGGAGCTTCAACAAGTTGTACCGGGGGAGCAGCCATAAACCGTGCCCCGTTACTGTAAGGGTCATGCCATTCGCTACACTCTGCGTGCTCATCGGGTTGGTAATTGATGTCTTGCGCCAATACGTAACCGGACTCAGCTTCACTGCTGGCCACCCAGAGCACACCGTTCCCGCTATTAGGCTGCAGTTCACTGATATCCGAGGCGAGTGCTAACTGTGGTACATGTTTGACCAAGCGAGCATCAAACATAGCCAGTTGGCGGCGACAGCGGCTGGCAATATGCGAGAGCTGATCGTAGAACGATTTGGGGTTCATGTTCAGGCGGCGGCAGATATCCCTGACCGGATAGCCTGTGAATAGCATGGCTAACAATTTTTGCTGGATAAGGTTTTTGCTATTAAAACCCGACCAACGATCGACAAAGGTCGCTTGGCAGCATTTGCAACGGTAGCGCTGGCGATCACCACTAAAACCAAAAGCGTGATAAAGGTGGCGGTGGGTCAGTACCGGCAGTCCAAGGTTTTCACAATCAGGGTTGCTGCAAGCCGGCATGCCGCTGCTTTGTTGTTGCTTGAGGCGTAAGGCTTCTTCCACGACGTCATGGTTATTGATGATAGGAGGGAAAGCTCCGCACTCTTTGCAAACCAACATTGGTTTGTTCGGATTGTTGCGCTGAAGGACATAATGTTGAGGGTCGGTAGAACCAAAATGGATGCAGCTGACGGTTTTACAATGATTGAGTTGGTGACCGTTACAGATTTGGGGAAGTAACGATGCGTCGTTGTCGATGCGGCGTGTATTCATCATGGCAGCCTAACCTTATCCATGGGCTTAAGCAACAAGCGCGTTATGTGTATGTGTTGGCAGGGGAGAGCCCATAAGGGGGTGGTACAGAGCAGGTATCCCCCTGCTCTGTACCATTAGTTTCTACAACGAGCTTTGTCTTGATATCTTCGCCGGCATTCCATCGCGAGTGCCATTCAAATTGTGTAAGACGCCACATTTTACAAAATGTTGAGCTGCTTGATAGCCAAACAAAACAATGCTGTAGAGACTAATAACTCTCACTATCTGTCATACCGATAACATCTGAACAAATGGTATTGGTATGAATGTGAACACTAAGGTGTGGCCGATGAATCGGGGTTACATCGACCACGGTAGGTTCGTTATAGCTTAATGGCCGTTTCCAGAGCAACATTCATCATCTGTGCAAAGGACTTCTGGCGATCTTCTGAGCTTAGTTTCTCTCCACGTTTGATGTGGTCTGAAACTGTCAGGATAGTCAGTGCTTTCGCGCCCAACTCAGCGGCAACACCGTAGATACCCGCTGCTTCCATATCAACGCCTAGCATGCCTAGTTTTTCCATTTTGTCGAACAAGTCGGCTTCTGGGCTGTAGAACAGATCAGCAGAGAAAACATTACCAACACGTACTGGTACGCTCTGTGCGCGAGCTTCATTAACGGCGGTTTCCAATAGGCCGAAATCAGCAATGGCTGCAAAGTCGTGGTCGTTGAAGCGAATACGGTTAACTTTAGAGTCGGTCGACGCGCCCATACCAATGATCACATCCATCAGTTTAACGTCGTCGTGAACAGCCCCACAGCTACCTACGCGGATAATGTTCTTAACACCGAAATCTTTGATTAACTCGTGAACATAGATAGAGCACGATGGAATACCCATACCGTGGCCCATTACAGAAACACGCTGGCCTTTATAAGTACCGGTGTAACCGAACATATTACGAACGTCACAAACAAGTTGAACGTCTTCTAGGTAATTTTCTGCAATGAATTTTGCACGCAGTGGATCGCCTGGCATCAGGACTGTTTCTGCAAAATCACCAAGTTCAGCATTGATATGTGGGGTAGCCATAGTTCACTCCAGGAATGTTGTTTGTACGTTATGTTGTCGCTGTACCGTTTTTAAAAATGTGCGTTTAAGAGAAAAAACGTTCAACGATGCTTTGGTAGGCGACGCCACCAAGGTAAACACCGACGATTCCCATAATGCCAGGTAGCACCGGTGGCGCTGGCAGTGGAAGTTTAATGGCCGAGAAAAATAGACCAACAATTAACCCTGCAAAAACCGCAAGCAGAATCTCATTCATGTGTTTACCCTCTATATTGTTGTGTATTTCGACGTAGTTGGCTGCTCTTTTGGCGCCTTGACTCGCTGTGTCGTTTTGATGGATTAAAGTGTAAGCAAGGATGTGATGTAATCTCGCGATCATGATCACACTTTATTGAGCCGTTAATCAAAAATGAGGTGTTGATTACTAAATCTGTTGAAAAGGTGAGGGGTATCGTTTGCGCAGATGGTAATCGATATCTAGTGGTTGGATTTTGTTTTTGAGTTTAAATGTTTGAAATATATGGGTTTTATTCGTTTTTTGTTGATGTTTTCTATCAATGAAAAACACTGAAACTATGTGAGTAAAAATGTGATGCTGTAATGGATTTCATTGGTGTTGATATCCATTGTGGGAACAAATATACCCACTAAAAAATAAAAGGTGATATCGGTTAAAGGGATTGCCAATTATTCTTATTGAGCGTCGCTGCTGTCGTCGACAATGGCGGAACGGCGAAAGATAGTCTTTCCTTGTTTGATGGTTTCGATAACTTTGATGTCTTTGATAAGCCCGGGAGCTATCGCTGTCGGGTTAGCAGAGAGGATCACGGCATCGGCCTGTTTTCCGGGTACCAGCTCACCTTTACTACCATCTTCAAAAAACTGGAAGGCTGCATGGGTGCTCATCGCCTGTAGGGCTTGCTGAGGGGTTAGGCGCAGCCCACTACCGATGATCTCTCCTTCTGCTGTCACCCGATTGACAGCAGACCACAATGAGAAAACGGTATCAGCAGCCATTGGACCGGGGAAACAAATGTTGCTGGCGGGTAAACTATCCTCTAATGCTTGCTTAATCGGGCTCTGGCCATTGGCACGCCTGAGACCGAGCTTTTCGATATCATCCTCTCCCTGCTGATAAATGTTGCTGGTGTCAAAGCAGCCGATCAATCCCAGCTTGGTATAATGCTGCAACTGGTTATTGCGCATATAGCGAGACATCACAACAACATGGCGTTGATTTTGTTCGGCATTGAGTTTTAGGTCATAGCCAGCTTGGATAATGGCATCGATAGCGGCATCGCCCATGGCATGGATAAAGAGTTGGAGCTCATTTTCGACAACTAATTGGAATACGCTGTAAAAGGTGCTGAAAGGCAACTGTGGTTCACTACGCCAATTCTGTTTAGGTAAGGCCGGGTTTTCTTGGTAAGGGTAAGCCATCCAAGCAGTGTAGTCTGATGCATCACCGTCAAGAGCCAGTGAAAAGCCGGCTACTTTTAGCTTGTTGTTGTACAAGCTAAAGGTGAATTGATCATTATCGACTAAGGCTTCTATTTCACTGACATTGGGAATTGCGATGATATCTAACAGTAGCTCGTTAGCGTTAGCATGCTGAAGCAAGGCCACGAGTTCAGTGCTATTGATACCGATATCGACCAGTGTTGTGATCCCTTGGCTGGCGAATGATAGCTGGGCTTGTTCAATGTCTGCTGTTTGTTCAAGGTGTTTGGAAAACTCACTGTTGCCGGCAAAAAAACCAGGGATCATGGTATTGCCGTCCAAATCGATGACTTCTGTAATATCACCTTGGTGGCGCATGACACCGATGCGGGTACCAATTGCTTGTACTTTACCGTTTTTGAATGAAATCGCAGTGACTTTCTCGGTATGAGCTGACAGGGTAAGGATGGTGCCGTTGATATAGATGGTATCGGCATCCGGTGTATCGTCTGTACTGTCACAGCCACTCAGGACGAGCAAAACCAAGACGCAGAGATATCGCATGATATAGGCTACCCCTCCGGACAGTATGGTGAATGAAAACCTGTTTCATGAGTATAGGCAGAGTTGAGCTACGAGACGGAAAACAACAATAGAATTGGTAATTTGCTGTGATGCAAACTACGCATAATAAGGATGCGGTTAGAATTTTCGAAGGATAGGAACTATGAGAAGACGAGGGTTAGTGGCGACGTTATTATTCTGTGCAGCGCCTGTTTCAGCAGATCTACTGGGCATTTCCGTCGGAGCGACGGTGGGGGGCGCTCGCGTTGAGTATCAGGGCAATGATGATACCAGTGTTGAGTATGGTATTAATGGAGCCTACCATATCAATGATATTTTTAGTGTTAATGCGGGTGTGGTGCAAGGAAGTGTAGACATAGACGCGCCGAACCAGGTGGCAAAAAATGAAATTGACTACACCTCATTCCCGTTAACGCTTCGGGCGGACTTACCCTTGGTGATAGGCAGTGTGTACGGAAAACTCGGTACCAATTACTACGATTATGATGTCAGTCAACCAGGCCAGCCTAGAGAAAGTGAAGATGGGTGGGGGTTTGCCGGTGGTGCTGGGGTCGTTTTTTCCATGCTGCCATTTGTCGACCTTTCATTGAATTATGAATATCGTGATATGGGAGATGTGACCAATAATTCAATCCTATTTGGGGTCAGCGCTGGTCTTTAATATACTCAGTTATCCGCATTCGTATGGGCTGTCAGTGCGGGTTGCCTCCTGTCGTTTTTCTATCCGATGAAATTGTGTCGATATCGGCATTGCAGAGGTATTTACCTCCTATTCAAAACAAGATTCTGATCACCATAATGAAGGGTGTTTTTTGGTATACTGAGGTTAGTCCAGAAAACACCCCCGGAGGTGCCCTATGAGCAACTATGATCATTATCAATCCACAGTTGATCAGGTGTACCGGGCCATTATGCGAAAAGTCGCTAAGCCTTGGCATATCGAATATCTTCCTTCGATGGAAGGTAGCCAGCAAGCACTGAAACTCGTTTCTCCTAAAGGCACTATTTGTCAGCGCCTGACTTTACCCACTTCATCTGCGCAGCAGTGCTGGCCAAATCAAAGTGATGTTAGTCAGCATATTACCGAGTTTGTAGTAAGGGGAGCCGCTCGCCTTGCTCCGCTTCGCCAGAGTGCATTTCGCAATAATTTCCCGTATTGGTTAGAAACATGCCTTCAGCAACTGCACGGCTTGTGTGATGCAAAAGAGAAGTTGGTCGATATGGTCAGCAATGCACGTTTCCCATTCCCAAGCCAAGTCAATATTGAAGGTAACTATTTGCCTTGCTGGGTATGGAACGAAGATCAGGGTTACATGGCGGTATCGGTCGTTGATCGCCGTACCGGACGTTTTACTGGGGTGCGCCATATTGAGTCCCAGCAATTGATAAGCCAAGAACGTTGGCTAGGTGCCCAGGTTATTGATTCGGTAGAAGAGTCTATTGATACTATCGATCACTATGTGAATGAGCTGATTCAATCACAGAAAAAGACTGATTTTGAAGAGCCAAGCCTGGCCGATGCGATTAGCAACCCGTGCGCGGCAACACTTAGTCCTGTGGCCAGTGTCGCATTGACGATGGCTGTGGTTGCTGGTTTCTTTATCACCTTTAAGTGGTTGCTCGGGTTCTGATCCCTTAGTTTCTATCGTTTTGCTAAGCCTGCATTTTTCCCCTTACTATTATGGGGAGAAATGCGGGCTTTTCCGCTGGTGATCGCTTAAGAGTACCTTGGGAATAACGGGGGTTTGGGATAAAATCGTCACCGAATTGATCGGAATAGGATGTAGAGCATGCATAATTTATCATTGCTTTCAGAAGCAGAAAAAAATCGGGTGGAACTGGATAAGCAAGCTTCTTACTCCGTTTGGCAGGTAAAGAATGGCAAGAAAGGCTATGAGGTTTTTGCCGAAGTGACTGGCAATATTGCTGATGACGACGAACGAGAGTTCTTTGAGCAAGCGGTATCGAAATACAAGATCAAAATGGGTGTCGCATAAGCTTCAATCGTGTCATCGCTAGTGGCAAATGGTTACTATGTTTGTCATTTTTATTTATTCAGATCATGATTATAAGGCGCGGTACGCGCCTTTTTTGATTCAGTTTGATATGTTAGCGCACGGTATTATTTTGGCGTTGGCATATTGCTTTTTGGCATGAAGTTGCCCGGAAGAATGTGTAAACGAGCTAGGGAAAAGCCCTTGCTCGGGCAAAAGGAAGACGTAATGAACACAAGCAAGAAGGTTCTTGTTGTTGATGATGACCAGGAAATTCGCGAATTGCTGGATGAATACCTTACCAAAGCAGGGTTTACGGTAATAACGGCTGCAGAAGGGGAGGAAATGAAACGCCGCCTGGCAATGGGGACTCCTGATTTGATCTTGCTGGATGTGATGATGCCGGGTGATGACGGCTTTACCCTGTGCCAATACATCCGAAAAACCTCTGATGTACCTATTATCATGCTCACCGCTGTTTCAGACGAAATGGATCAGATCATTGGGCTTGAGCTGGGGGCTGATGACTATATCGCCAAACCGTTCAGCCCGCGACAGCTGATGGCGCGTATTAAAGCGCTATTGCGACGTGTTAAGCCGACCGAAGCGCAACAGATGCCATCGGTTCCCAAGGCGATCCGGTTTGCCAACTGGCGCTTGGATACCGCTGCCCAGCGTATATATGATTTGGAAAAAGACAAAGATTACGAGCTCAGCGGCAGTGACTTCGCCTTGTTGATGCTGTTTTTGATGCGCCCTAACGAAGTGTTAGACCGCGATACGATTTCCTTTGCGACACGTGGTCGCGAAGCGACGCCATCGGCACGAAGTATTGATGTTCAGTTGAGCCGTTTGCGCCAGCGTTTAGGTGATAAGGGTACCCAGCAGCGGTTGATCAAAACAATCCGTGGCAACGGCTACTCATTCAATGCCGAGGTTACCTACGAGGAATAAACACCCTCGCACAGCTGGTGGTTTTATCTATGAATATTCGAAAGTGGTGGCCAAAGTCCCTGTTAGCCCGCACACTCTGGTTTACCCTGCTGGCGGTCTTTCTTGCCCAGGTTATCGCGACCAGTATTTGGTATGGGCAATCGAAGCAGCGTGATTTGGAAGGCTTGGAGTCGGCCTCGGCCAGCATGGCCAACATGTTTGCCTCGACCGTGACTTTCTTCCAATCCCTGCCTTTGGAATACCGTCATATTGTGCTGGATCAGCTGCGTAATATGGGGGGGACGCGATTCTTTGTATCCTTTAATCAGGAAGAGATCTTGATTGACCCCATCCCAGAATCTTTGATGAAGAAAACGGCGGTCGGCGCATTCGAGGAAGTGCTCAGCGAGAAGCTTCCTCTACTTGATGTGATCCGGGTGGAATTCTCTCGCCCCGAAACCCTGCACGTCCTGAAAAATGATATTTTGCTCAGTGATCTTCCTCGCTCTTGGGCGCATTATACTCTCAGCCTCGAACCCTTTAACCCGCCGATTTTGGTGGTGCAGTTGGAGTTGGCTAAAAATGAGTGGCTGTATATCGCAGCCCTGCTGCCGGCACCTTATGTGACTTTGGAAGATAAAATCATAACCGGTCAGCAATTGGTGTTTATGCTGTTCATGACCGCATTGCTGTTGGTGTTCACTTTCTTGATGATCAGGCGCCAGACCAAGCCATTGAAACGGCTGGCGAATGCGGCGAATGCCATGAGTTTTGATATTTATCAGCCGCCACTAAAAGAAGAAGGGGCGACGGAGCTGGTAACGGCGACACGAGCATTTAATCGGATGCAGTCTCGGGTGCAGCGTTATATCGATGACCGTGAGCATTTGTTTTCGTCTATTTCACATGATTTGAAAACGCCGATCACTCGCTTGAGGTTGCGTGCTGAGCTGATTGATGATGATAGTAAGGTCGAGAAATTTAACCATGATCTTGATGAGTTAGAGATGATGGTCAAAGGTGCACTGCAAACGGTAAAAGACACTGACTTGCATGAAAACCTTGCCCAAGTGGATCTCAGAGAGCTGCTTAATAGCATTGCCGAGCGCCATAATCATCATCAAACGAGGGTGGTGATCCCACAAATGAAAATCGCCCCGCTGACGGGTAAGCCGCTTGCTCTCAAGCGCTGCTTTAGCAACCTGATTGATAACGGGGTGAAATATGGCAATGAGGTAAGATTGATCATCGTTGATGATAAAGACTCGTTGATCCTAATTATTAAAGACAAAGGTCCGGGGATTCCCAAAGAGTCACTTGAGTCGGTATTCGAACCTTACGTGCGTGTCGCAAAAGATGAGGAAGGCCATGGCTTGGGGTTAGGAATAGCCCGTAATATCATTCACGCTCATGGCGGCGACATGGCTATTCATAATGCGGTAGATGGCGGTTTGGAAGTGAAAGTTTATATTCCCCGTTTGTTGAAAGAAGATTAAGCAATGAACATGAAACACACCTTGATATCGGGTTTATTGATGCTTGTCGGTGGTTCAGCTTCTGCTGGAGAAGTAGAGGTCTTGCACTGGTGGACTTCTGGAGGCGAAGCTCGATCGGTCTCTTTACTGAAAGAAAAAATACAAGCCCAAGGTAATCGTTGGAAAGATTTTGCTATTGCTGGTGGCGGTGGGGAAAGCGCAATGACCGTGTTAAAAACCCGCGCGGTATCGGGCAATCCGCCTTCGGCAGCACAAATCAAAGGCCATGATATTCAGGAATGGGGAAAACTGGGTTTTCTTGCCGACTTGAATGATGTTGCTGCAACCGATCATTGGTCGACGATCCTTCCGCCTGTTGCTCGTCAAATCATGATGTATGACGGCGATTATGTGGCTGTGCCGGTCAATATTCACCGAGTGAACTGGCTATGGGCCAACCCAAAGGTGTTTGCCAAAGTTGGGGTTGATGTTCCCAAGTCGCTTGACGAGTTCTTTGTTGTCGCCGAGAAAATACAGCAAGCCGGGTATGTCCCCTTGGCCCATGGTGGTCAGTCATGGCAAAACGTGACTTTATTTGAAGCGGTTGCTTTGGCGGTATTGGGCCCCGCTGAATATCAGCGGGCGTTTGTTGAGCTCGACATGTCGGTGCTTGGTGGCGATAAAATGGTGGATGTCTTCACCCAGTTCCGCCGTATGCGTGATTATGTCGGTACTCGTTACTGGGGACGTGATTGGAACTCGGCAACGGCCATGGTAAGCAGTGGTGAAGCCGCGATGCAAATCATGGGGGATTGGGCCAAAGGCGAGTTCGAAGCGGACGGAAAATTACCGGGAAAAGATTATCTGTGTATGGCTGCGCCGGGAACACAGGGGCTATTTACTTACAATATTGATAGCTTTGCTTTCTTTAAATTAACCGATGAAGCCAACAGCCAAGCGCAGAAGGATTTAGCCAGAGCAATACTGGATAAGGAATTTCAGTCATCGTTTAACCTCAGTAAAGGCTCAATTCCGGTCAGAATGGACATGGACTTGGCTGAATTTGACCAGTGTGCCAAAGATTCACTGGAGGTGTTCAAGCAAAGCAGCCAATCCGGTGGCTTGGTGCCGAGTGTTTCTCAGGGGTTGGCGACAACCAGTTATGTCCAAGCTGCTATTTTTGATGTGGTCAGCAACTTTTTCAATGCCAAAACAGCTGATCCCAAACAAGCCGCTGATCGTTTGGCTCGGGCGGTGAAATCAGCCATGTAGCGGTGAGTTAAATTACTCGATACACATGTAGGGTTGCCATAATGGCAGCCTTTTTTGTAATCGAAACAATCATCTTTGTTGAATTTCATATACTAATACCAAGCATTTAGGATGTAGCTAGGTGCGTGCTGTATGAGTTTGGCGGATTTCGAGCTGGAGTGGCTAGGGGATCAGCCTGTTCTGATAAGGGGAGAGCAATGAAATTATTGTTTTTAGTCCGTCATGCGAAATCTCGATGGGACGACCCATCATTAGATGATCACGAACGGCCTCTTAATAATCGAGGCTTGAAAAATATTCCGAAGATGGTCCATCGACTGAATAGCTGGCAGCAGGGGCCACAGTTAATTGTCACCAGCTCGGCGCTGCGCGCTGCCCAAACGGGTTATCTGTTT
Organism: Photobacterium sp. DNB23_23_1; assembly: GCF_052873815.1. Classification (NCBI taxonomy): domain Bacteria; kingdom Pseudomonadati; phylum Pseudomonadota; class Gammaproteobacteria; order Vibrionales; family Vibrionaceae; genus Photobacterium; species Photobacterium sp. DNB23_23_1. Next base: position 20,395 of record NZ_JBNNXT010000031.1, read on the forward strand.
GCTGAAGGTCTGGTTTCTCGCCCTAAGCTTGAATCAAATTCAACGATTTATACTGAATCAGCGTTTGAACTCATGGATATCATTCGTGAAACCACCGATGTTGTAGACAGGTTGATGCTGGTGGGCCATAACCCTGCTATTACGGTACTGGCCCAAATGTTCGGCTTCAAAGAAGACAATATACCCACTTGTGGTGTGGTGGTGTTCGGCTTTGAGGTCGACTGCTGGCAAGCCATTGCCGAAGAGCAGGGGACTATGTTTTATTATGATTACCCTAAGCGGGCGCGGCCTGAAAGCATGAAGAAGGATATTGGTGAGTGATAAGTACTCATTAACGTTCTCGTCATCCTGTTGGAAATACGGTGAGAACATAAAGTAGCCTTGTTAGGGGTGTATCGTGGAAATGATAACCATACGGTTTTTATGGGGTTTACAGCTTAAGTAAACCTCTATATTATACGCCGCACAACGGAGAGATGGCTGAGTGGTTGAAAGCACCGGTCTTGAAAACCGGCATACGTTTGTAGCGTATCTAGGGTTCAAATCCCTATCTCTCCGCCACATTAGAAGAAGCCGCTGAGCAATCAGCGGCTTTTTTGCGTTTGGAATCTAGGGTTCAAATCCTCTAATACCAAAGCACTCCGAACATTTAGACAAAGCCCGCAGTTCTCACTGCGGGCTTTGTCGTCTTTATCGTTGGGATATTTCTTTAACGAGTTGTGTCTTTACTGAGTCACCGCCTTTTGCTCAGTGGCAATGCTTTTACTTGCCAGCTTTTTTTCAAAGCGAGATATCCACCACCATGCAATACCTGAGAATACCGCGGTCATAAAGACGTTGATGAAGAACGCACGGACTATGTTAACGCCAGTTGGGAAGGCTGATGCCGTCATACTCACAACGAAGATGACAATCAGTACCGAGACAATACCCATGCCGACGTTACGAGAGCCCATACGGAAGTCACGTGGGGTATCGTCATACTTCCAGCGGAACACGAAGTAGGCTGCCATGATAAAGATTGGCGGTAGCATTGCCGTACCGGCTGTCAGGTTGATAGCTTGGTTCATCATATCTTGTACCGACTCTGAACCAAAGCCGTTAACGACCAGCATGACAACAACGAATGCGAATTGCCACCAAGCGGCGCGAACGGGTACACCGTGCTCGTTAAGCTCTGTGGTTTTTTCGCCGTAAACGCCTTTTGGAATTTCAGAAAAGTGGATTTTAACTGGAGCGGCTGTCCACATCATCATTGAGCCGAACATCGCGATAAACAGGATGATACCGACAAAGCGGCCAACCAGTGCTTGTGAGATTTCGAAGTAGTTCGCCATGCCGGTAAAGATTTCGACCATACCGCCAGCGTAAGTCAGATCTTCGCGCGCGACGAAGACGTTAACCAGTAGTGAGCCAATTGCATACATTGCACCAATCAGAACACCAGCTGCAATAATGACTTTAATAAAGGCTTTCTGGCCGCCTTTTACATCTTTCAGGTAAGCCGCTGCTGTTTCGGCACCACCGGCCGCTTGGAAGATCCAACACATGATACCCAGCGTTGCCCAGTTAATGGTTGGGGTCATTGCTTCCATAGTGATTGGCTCTGCAGGGGTGTAATCGCCACCGAGTGCCATCAATGCGCCGAGGACGTAGATAGCGAACAGGGCAAACACACCGTAAGCAACAATTTCAGAGATCTTGCCTAGCCAAGTCGCCCCTTTGGTTGAAATGTGGGTCGCGGCGGCAAACAGTACGATAGAGATCATCGAGGTCACCATCGGCGAGAAGGTGTACTCGTAACCAAGCATAGCGTAGGACGCATAGGCGATAACGTTTGGTAGCAGCGAGACAAACCAGAACAGGTTTACAAACCAGTAAAGGAAAGAGCCAAGATAAGCCGCTTTGCTGCCCAGTGGCTTTTTCAGCCAGTCATACATACCCGATTCCGAGTTCTTATTAGCTGAAACAAATTCAGAAATAATAAAGACAAACGGAATGAAATAGACAACAGTTGCCAGCAAAAAGATAGGTGCAGAGCTTAAGCCCAGTTCAATGTTGTTGTTTACGATGTTGCGCACATTAAAGACGGCAGCAAACGTCATTGATAGCAAAGCGAACTTGCCAATCGTGCCGCGTAAGGATTCAGACATTGTGTCCTCCAGTGAATCACGTCAATTATAGAGTTAAATGCTATTCAGCGTGTTGTTATCTAAGGGCTTGGGAGTACCAAGCCCTCTTATCGTTATCTGGTTATTTATTCAGGAAGTAGCCATCTTCAATGGTTACTTTCAGCACAACCTTGCGTACCCGGTTATCACCACAGAAGCGATAGGCTTTACTGTTGTCGAAGATGACGATTTGGCCTTCGCACAGCTCGCGGGTTTCCCCTTTTCCTTGCAGGTACTCGCGGTCTGTTTCATCTCGGTAGGCCTCAACGGTTTCCAGTGCTGATTTGTCGGCAAACTCAACGGTTTCGCGGCCTTCCAGGTAGTAGTGGACATCGAAATAACGGCGGTTGCCTTCAAAGGTTTCGGTATGGCGTGCGACACCGTCCTCAACCATGTAAACCAGTGAATCGCCGATGGAATACATCACGCCATCTTTGATGTTGGCGATGTTTTCAATCGCTTCGACACAGCGGTTCCATTTACGGCCATCGCGGTATACCTCTTTGAATTGCTCTAGGCTCTCTAGCACGATCATGATTTACGCCTCGTTTACTGGTTGGGTTAGTTTGGCTGGGACGGTAAAGAAGCCGTTGCCAAAGTCATGGTTTGCCATCATTTGCGCGCTGAAATCTCCGGCCTGTAACGGCAACAGGGTTAAGCCGTAGCGGAATTTATCCATGTAGACACGGTAGGAGTCGAGCACTTCGCTACCCCAAGAGTTGGAGCCTAAGCCCATCAGCTTATGGTCAAGGTTCAGGGTGATGTAGCCACTATGAATCAGCTCAATGGTGTGCTGGGCTTGGTGCAGGTTTTGGTTGGTGTAGAACCATGCGCTGAAGTTGATGTCCTGCTGCGGCTTAACCAATAGGCCGGTGCCATGGCGATTGGTCAGAGCTGCCCAGCGAACGTGCTGGCGGTTACCGTTGTTCTGCGGGAATGGGTAGTTTTCGAACATGTCAGCAACTGTGGTCTGGTAGACGTCAATCAGGTTAGCCTGCTGGCTGTCTTGGTAGTTTTCTTCAGGACCACGGCCGTAGTATTTCACTTGGTCAAAGTCGCCATTGATGCCCAAATCCAAACCGATGACCGGAATGACATGCGGGTAATCACCGTAGTGCTCGCCGCTTAGTTCAACATTGAGCTGGCCTTCCGGGGTGATCTGGTAGCGATATTCGCAGCGCATGCCGAAATCAAATACTGGTGGGGCAATGATGCTGGTGGTGGTGATCTCAACGCCATTCGCTTGCTCGACCACGTCGATAGTGCGGAAGTGCTCCTGCATAATCTGTAGGTGCGCAGGCTCCCACAAGCCTTCGTGCTCCTGCTTGTGGTTGTCGATCATTGGCTTGAAGAAGTTAAGCTTTGGCTCTGACTTGATCAGCTCTTCGCCATTGACTACCCAGGATGTAAGCTTGCCGTTAATTTTGGAGAAGTTAAGCGTGAAGTTATTACCGGAGATCAGCGTATTAAGGCGGCTTTCTTCAACCACTAACGGTGTTGCGTTGTTCGTACTGAATTTGGCTTCGCTAGCCGTGCTTTCTTTTAGCTGGTGCTGGTACACCGCGATCTCATGGTTGGCTTCGCTATACAGCGTGCGGCTGTCTTTGCGCACTGTGAAGTTGATGAAAACTTCACGCTGGTCCAACTCTGGAATCGCGATAGTGATTTCACGGGCAGAATTTGCCGCAAGATCTTCGACCTTAAATTGCACCGTGCGAAGGGTTTCACCTTCTGCACGCACATCGGCGGTGATGGTGTAATCATTCAGATCGGAGAACCATAGCTTGTTCTCGATGAGGAATTTGCCAGCCAGCTCATCAACAGCACGGATTTTCACTGGCGCAATGACTTGTTTGTACTCTTTCAGGCCCGGTCCCGGTGTCTGGTCTGGGTAGATCAAGCCATCCATACAGAAGTTGTAGTTATTTGGGTAGTCACCGTAGTCGCCACCGTATTTGTAGAACTCGGTGCCGTTTTCATCACGAGCGAGAATACCGTGATCACACCATTCCCATACGTAATGGCCCTGGATGTGGTCATGCTGGTAGAACACGTTCTGGTATTCGGTCAGACCGCCCGGTCCGTTACCCATGGCATGGGCATATTCACAGATAATGCGAGGCTTCTCGTGCGGGTGTTCGCCGAAGTAGTTCATCAGCTGGGCGCGGGAATACATGGTTGAAATCACATCGACCACTTCCGCATCACGATCTTCTTCGTAGTGCACCAAGCGGGTGTCATCAATCGCTTTGGTTGCGTCATACATTGAGCGGATATTGCAGCCGTAACCGGATTCGTTACCCATTGACCACATAATGATGGATGGATGGTTTTTCTGGGCGTGGACATGGCGCACGGCACGGTCGACAAAGACACTTTCCCATGCCGCGTCATTGGTGATGCGGCTCAGATCGTCGACATTGGCAAAGCCGTGGGTTTCGACATCGGTTTCAGCCATTACGAACAGCCCGTAGATATCACACAACTCGTAGAAGCGTGGATCGTTAGGGTAATGTGCGGTGCGGACCGAGTTGATGTTGTGTTGCTTCATTAGGATCAGATCTTTTTCGATGCGATCCATACCAACTGCACGGCCTTTCAGGTGGTCGTTGTCATGGCGGTTGACACCGTGCAGCATGACGTATTGATTGTTAATGTAGAACAGACCGTCGCGAACTTTGATATCACGGAAACCAACGCGCTGCGGGATGATCTCTAGGGTATTGCCGAGGTTGTCTTTCAGCGTCAATACTAGCTGGTATAGGTAAGGGTTCTCAGCAGTCCAGTGAGTCGGGTTATCGAGTTTGATAGCAAATTGTGTCTGTGCCTGTGAATTGGCATCGATAGTCAGGTGGGAACATGCCCCTTCTGCAACGATTTTCCCCTGATCATAGAGCGTATATTCCAGTGCATACCCTGATGCCTGAAGCGCCGACAGGTTTTCAATCTCAGCGGTGCAAGATAGCGTGGCACGCTGGTAGTCATCGGCAAAATCAGTACGAACGGTGAAATCTTGGACGTGAACCTGCTCTTTTCCGACAAGGTAGACATCGCGGAAGATCCCGGCTGTCCACCACATATCCTGATCTTCGATATAGGTCGAATCGGCCCATTGCATGACGCGGACAGAAAGCAGGTTGTCACCTTGTTGAACATAGTGGCTGACATCGAACTCGGCCGTCAGTCGGCTGCCTTTGCTGAAACCGACATATTCGCCGTTAACATACACTTCGAAGTAGGTTTCTACGCCATCGAATTTGATGATGGTTTGTTTGTCCTGCCAGTTTGCGCCAAGCGTGAATGTGCGCTGGTAAGCACCGGTTGGATTATCGGTAGGTACGAAAGGCACATCAATCGGGAACGGGAAGCCCTCGTCGGTGTACTGTAGATCACCATGGCCTTCCATTTGCCACATGTTAGGTACCGTGATTTGGCCCCAGTCGGCCATTGGACGCGAATAAAATTCGTCAGGCACTAGTAACGGATGAGTAAAGTATTGGAATTGCCATTGCCCGCTAAGCAGCATGAAGTGGCTGCTTAGCTCACGCTGGAAAGTCTGTGCGCTGTTTAGGGAGTCGTATGAGAAGAAGTATGCACGTGGTGCAAGACGGTTCTCATGTAGCTGAAGGAAGTTTTCCCAATTGTTCACGAAATGCCTCCGGTTCGATACCGATGTATTTTTCTTCCATGACCAGGATGTTGGTCAGGTAACTTGGGAGTCAGTTTAGTAAAAGTTTTACTAAATTAAATCAGTAAAAGAAGGATGCTTTAACTTGATCACGGTTTTAACTGTTCTATCGCTCAATAGTGTGATGGTGATTAAGAAAATTCAGGAGGGTGATTTTTAGCAAGGAAAGTGTTGATTGCGTCAATGATTTACCGTGCGGAGGGACGATGGTGTGTGATCTGGGAGTTAGATAGAGCGTGGGCTGGTCAACGGGAATAATAAAAAAGCGCTGATATTCAGCGCCTTATGACATCAAAAAAGGGGAGAGTTATTTTGTGGTATCGCGTAGCTTTAGTTTGCTTGGCACATACACCTGCAGCGGCAGTGTTCTACCATCGCGGATCTTCTCAACCAGCAAGTTCACCCCTTGAATGCCCATCATCTCCGAGTGAATGCGAACGGTAGACAGAGACGGGAAGGTAAACTTCGCCGTTGGGATATCATTGACACTGATTAAGGCAATGTCATCGGGGATCCGCAGGCCGTGTTCGTGAATTGCCCGCAATACACCGATGGCGATTGAATCTGATGCGACAAACAGCGCTGCCGGGTAATCACCTCTGGCAAGCATCTTTTTTGCCAGCTTATAGCCAGAAGAGCTCGTAAATTCTCCCCGGTAGATGTCATTGCTGGAGACAACGCCTTTGAGCTGGCCGTATTCGGCAAAGGCTTCTTCGCGAATATCGGCTACGTCCGGCAAGTCTTGCCCACCGATAAAGCCTATGCGCTGGTAACCCTGAGCGATGAAGAAGTCCGTGATTTCCTTGCTGACTCGGGCCAAATCGATATCGACAGAATCATGTGAAGAGTTGGCATCACTGAAGTCAACAAAGCAGATGTTGTCCGACAGTGTTTTTACTTTTTTCAGCACTTTTGTGCTGTTGCGTCCGACGAGGATAATGCCGCTGACTTTACTTTTATCGTTAGGTATTTCACCGTTGTAACAGTTGGTTAGCTCAACACCCAGCTTGCTGCATTGGGTTTCAATACCGTAACGGATCGAGAGGTAGTAAGGGTCGTTGACTTCAGCTTCTTGCTTGTAGTTATAAACAGCCATGAAGTGCTGTTGTTGCTTCTTGCTGGCAGCTGATGCCTTAGTATTGCTGCTCTTGTATTCCAGTTTTTCAGCGATCTCTAGAATTCGATGCTTGGTTTCTTCTTTGACGCTTAGTGTCGGGTCATCGTTGAGTACTCGTGATACTGTCGCCAGAGATACGCCCGCTTCAGCCGCGATGTCTTTTAGTGTCGCCATTTACTTGTATCCATTGGCAAGGCTCACTCACCGTGAGTGGTCTATCAATCTTGTTATTGTAAACAAACTCGGCTGTGAAGTTCCACGTTTTACTAAAATCATTTCAAATAAACCGTGGGTGTATACGGTTAAACTGACGGTAGATAACGCAGAGGTATTTAACGTATACCTTGAATTTTTAACTATTTCTAATGGGTATAATTTGTTACCTAACAGTCAGCTTGTTTTTACTGTGTGCGTATAGCTCAAAAAAAGAACGTTGCTGCTTGCCATCTTGGTGGCTTCTGGTAAGTTAAATTGATTTTAGTAAACTTTACTTAATAAGGATGTATGCAATGGAAACTATCGGTTACTCAGATTTCGCCAAGTTGGAGATCCGCACGGGTAAAATCATTGAGGTGGCCCGTCATCAAAACGCCGACAAACTTTATATTGTCCAAATTGATGTAGGTGAAAAAACGCTTCAGACTGTGACTAGCTTGGTGCCTTATTACACTGAGGAAGAGCTGATGGGTAAGCAGGTAGTGGTACTGTGCAACTTGGCAAAAGCGAAGATGCGCGGTGAAACGTCTGAGTGTATGCTGCTTTGCGCTGAAACCGATGACGAGTCGGAAAGTGTATTGTTGACCCCAGAGCGTGCGATGCCGATGGGGATCAAAATTGTTTAAAGGATCTTTTCAGGACATCTTTGAAGGAAATGGCGATTGATACGGGCTAATGAGCAGCTCCCTGAGTGGTTGAAACAAGATGAAACCAGGTTGAAGGCACTTGAGCGTTCGGCTGCTGAACTTACCGCAATGCTATTTAGCGGCAGGATTTGTCCGTAATTTGGTGTGGGATAAACTGCATGGTCATAGCGAGCCCACACCACTTAATGATCTGGATGTGGTTTATTTCGATCCTTATGAAGACGATTTTAACCAGTACCCAAAAAAGGTTCATCGATTATCTGATTGAAAAGATACACGGTAAGAAAACATAACTATTGGAAATAGGAGATTGGCTATACTCAGAAGGCATCATGAACACAACTGTTGAAGGTGATGATTCTATGGCTACTGATTTTGACTCCCTGTTACCCGAGCTTGCAGAGTTTTCGATACCGGATGTCCCTTTCAAAGTCGTTGACCCTACCGGTTTACCCGACGATACCCGTAAAGCGTTCGATAATTTCTTATCTGGGACGACCTTGCCGCAGGCATTTTGTGTCTACAGTCACGACTACTCGCAGTTTTGCAAATTGGTCCGCAATGGTGAGATCAATATTAGTTAATGGGATGTTGGCTCCGGACAGTAAAAAGGCCGCAATGCGGCCTTTTCATTGAATTAATGGTTAGTTATAAAGAAGGTTGTATCCGCTACTTAAAAAGAAAACGTCACGCTTGTCATACGCCCTGGCTCGACGATGATGTTGTTGCGAGAGTCGTAGATCTCAAACCCTGAACCGTTTGTTTCCTCAATATCGTATTGCGCGGTACAGGTGTAGCCAACCGCATATTCCCCTGCATAAACGTCACTAAAGCTAAATTTAGCCTGCAAACCTGATGGGTCTTCAATCAGAGGGACGGCGACCGGAGCAGATTCTTTCGGGCGGCGTTCGCCTTCACTGCCAAGCCTTGGGTTATGGAAGCCGAGCATCTGTTCTTTAGTGGTATCCCCACGATACAGGTAAACAGCGTCGGCGGAGTCATAGTTGTTTTCATGGCACTGGCTTTGGATTGAATCAATATCAATAGTGCCACGGATATGGCCTAGTCGCGGAGCGATATCATCGATATGGACGATTTCGAAATCTTTACTGCTGAGGAAGCGCCAGTCATGGTTTTTGTTGTACTGCAGTGTCTCTTCCAAGTTAAACCAGAACGCGAGGTTGTTGTAACCTTTATGTACCGTGAATGGTTGACTGACCAAACGTCCGCTAGGGCGGGCATTTTGTGGCGGCTTGGCACCGGCACATGAACCTTGACTTGGTGTGCTCAGGTGAAGGTAGCTGCCGTCAATATCACGGACGTGAGAGTCATAATCGACCTCAACTTGCGTGTTAGCACCCTGTTCACCATTGATATATAGGCACATTTCATAGTCGCCAGGTGATAGCTTCAGGTCTTGGAACAGCGGGTAGGCATTATCACCATTGGCATTCATAACATCGATCATGCGAAGCTCATTGGTTTCTTGTTCAAAGGTGATGTGGTACGCCTCACATTCACCAGTTTGATCGCAGGTTGCCTCGTCACTGCCGTTACTGCCCGCTTTCTTTAAGAACACATAATTAAAGGCGATAACGGCTTCATCAATGTCACTCAGACATTTATCGTGATGGCAGTTTGTATCACTGTCATCAGTTGTCACATCAAGGCTTTTATTTGCACTCGTCGGTGTGTCAAGTTGGTTTATCACACCAAAGTTGAGCGTTGCATCGGTTGGCGTCGTGCCGTTGTCGTTGCCGCTATCAGAGCCACAACCGACAAGTGCCGTGCTCAATAGTAGCGGTAAAAGTAAGTTGCTGCTTTTCATGGGGTATCCTGCAAAATATTTTCGGCAGAATATACAAAAAGACAGTGAAAAGTATGTCAACGGTCTGTCAGGCGTATAAGGCGTTGGGAGGGGCATAACAAAGAGAAAGTGTTGCGGCATAAAATATGCTGGTTAGAACGGCGTATTTCTAAATTCTCTGTTAAAGGAGAGATACAGATGAAACTGTCCATTATTGATATGCCAGCCGTTCATGAGCTGCAAGCCTTGGGCTATACCAAATCAGAGTGCTTGATGATTATTGAGCGTGAGATTTACCGTTTGAATACAACAGATCGCTCTAAAATTGACTCTCTTTGCTGCAGTGAGCACCTCAAAGAAGAAGAAGCGCTCGACAAAATTCGTAGTATGAAACGTACTCGGTTCTTCCAATATATCCAACGCTTTGTTTTTCTTTGATTGGTATGATTCTCCTTACTTAATCTCAGATCCCCTTTCCAAAATTGATTCCCATTTTGCAAAAACAGATACCTAACTCATCAAGGTGAGTGAGGTATCTGTGACTATACTCTCAACACGTTTGATGCGTGATTGAAGAGGTACCCAATGACTTTCCTGATCTCATGGCAGCTATACCAAGGTCGGCTGCATCCGGTGCTGGCACACTTTTCCAAATTGACTGAAGAACAAGATAAGGCGCTGATGGGGCCGGAAATCAGGTTGATTGGTCGCTGGCACGATTTAGTCAGCGGAACGGGGGTGTGCATCGTAGAGTCTGACAGTATAGAGGCCGTCACAGCCTATGCACTGAAGTGGAATAGTGAAATGGGTATTACGGTGCAGCCCGTGGTTGACGACGCAATGGCCCGCGAAATGGGTGAGAGGCTTTCGTCCTAACTGTTTCTTGGTATATCGCGAAAGCCGTTAAAAAAAGCCTTCCTCATTCCGCTTCAGGAGAAGTGGTGACTAGGTGGGAAGAGGAAGGCTGAAAGATTGCTCGAAATGCTGTTGTCCTTGTTTGGTTCTTAGCTGGCTTTGATGCAACATCAGAATCGATTGGATGATTTTGGTGCCGAGCCCCATCGTGCCTTGGGGTGCTTGCGGGTCGATGTCATTTTCCATGAAAATCCCCAGTCCTATTGGCTCGGGATTGATCATCAGTTGTACCGTACTTGCATAAGGTGCGTGCCTGATGGCGTTATCAAACAAGTTGGTAAACAGCCGTTGCAATAACTGTTTATCGCCGAAGACGACATCTTGCTTGGGAATGTTCAGGGTCAACTCGACCTGTTTCTTATTAGCCTCAGGTTGCATGGTATCGATGACATCCTGAAGGATATGACCGAGCTTTAAGGCTTCAAATTTTGGCTCGCTGAGCACAGACTGCTGACGGGCGATTTTGATTTGTTGGGTTAATAGTTCGGATAACTTCAAGGCATTACGCTGTGCGGTGTTGATTAATGGGTCCGGTTTGGTGGCTTGAATTTGCCATGTCTCAAGGTAGCCCAGTACGCTGGCCAGCGGGGTTTTGAGGTCATGGCTAAGCTGTACCAGTAATTCGCGACGCTTCTGCTCTTGCTGCTCAAGCTGGAGGAATTGCTGTGAAATAGTACGTGCCATAAGGTACATTTGCTTGGCGATCGGCTTAAGTTCTGCCACATTGAGCATGGCTTCGGGCTTTAGACGGTAGCCATTTTCAGCTTGTGTCTTAAGGTCTTGTGTGACTTGCCTTATTGGGTTGAGTAAGGTCGTTTTAGTGAGTCTATATACCGTCAAGCTAAAGCCGAGTACCAGTATTAATGCTGCAGAGGTAACCCAGACAATAGGTGACTGTTGGAGGGAATCCATGTCGCTCAACTTGGCGGCTAGGGCGCGCTGCTCGCTACCAATGACTACGTATAAATACCCATTCGTTGTATTGCCCTCCTTAATGGGGGCGACAGAAAAGACTTTCTGGCGGGTGGCGTTACGTGGATCATCTCCCAAAATTGGAAAAGGCTTGTCGGCGAGAAAAGCGCGAATCGGTTTTAGGTTTACCTGTTGGCTGATGGCTATCCCTTCCGGTGCGGCATGGCTTTTAATGTTGCCATCGTTATCGAGGAAATAAATTTCAAAATCGGGGCCAAGCAGCATCAAGGTATGGAAGATAGATTTCAGCGCCTTGGGGTTGTAGTCACTGTCGTCCATCAGTGGGCTATCGTCTCGCATGTGCGCGGCTAATTCTCGGTGCAGGTTCTGTTGTGTGCGCTGTTCAACATAGGTTTGTTGGTAGTTGAACATGCCACCAATAACGACAATGGAGAGCAAAAACCAACAACCGGTAAGTAGAACAAGTTTGGTTTTAAAATTCATTTCTGCTTCTCCAGTGGATTGCGCTTTTAGAGCTTTTATCAGGCCTCAAATATCAGGCCTCAAATTTGTACCCTACACCCCAGACGGTATGGATGTATTTGTGCTCTTCGTTGCTGGCGTTGAGCTTGGTTCTTAATCGGTTTATGGTGCTACACACTGTGTGGTGGTAACCAGAAAAATGCGTCTGCCAAACCGCTTCGAGTAACTCATCTTTGCTGTACACGCGTCCCGGCTTTTTAGCGAGGAAATGCAGCAGGGTAAACTCGGTTGCGGTCAGGGATATGTCATCCTGTTTGAGTTCAACCTTATGGGTTGTTGGGTTGATGATTAAATCACCAAAATTCAAGACATGACTTCGATTATCATTGTGCTTTTGCGTGGTGGGATCCGTATCATTCGCAGCCTCTTTGCTAAAGTGCTGGCGGCGCAACATAGCCCTGACTCGGGCTTGGAACTCCAGCACACTGAAAGGTTTGGTGAGGTAGTCATCCGCACCGGACTCTAATCCTTCTACTTTGTCTTTTTCGGCATCTCTCGCCGTCAGTACTAGTACCGGAAGCCATGGCTGGCTGCCTATCTGATGGTGTCTGATTGCTTGGCACAAGCTCAGGCCATCACCGTCTTCCAGCCCACGGTCGAGCACAAGAAGCTCAAAATACTGGTTAGTCAACGCCTGCCTTGCCTGTTGTAGACTCGTTACCCGAACAACGTTGTGCCCTTGGAAGGACAGGTGCATGTTGATCAGATCAGCAAGATCATTGTCATCTTCTACGATGAGGATCATAGCGGCTGGTACCTGTTTTTCTGCTAGCGTCATTGTGATACCCAATCATCTGAAGGAGCTGGCTCCCTCAGATGACCGGGTTACGACTGATATCTTTCACTCAATAATGAGAATTGTCGAAACCATTGTCATTATTCGGTACGGGTAATGATCAGTTGGGCGGCGGGAGACTGGAACCGGTGTGTTGCGTCCAGTATCGATGTGCTTAAACCATCATCTTTGCTGATCACGCCTGGGTGGAATGAAACACGGTCGTTATCATCGCGTTCGCTATTGAATCCTTCACCGCCCGCTGCTGGGCCCGGAATCGTCTCGGCGGCTTCATCATTGGCCTCGGTACCTGAATCCCATGCTGGCATGGCGATGCGCAAGGTATCGCCAATCGCCAAGTCGGCTAAGTCCATCGCGGTTTCAGCGACAAAGGCATCATTGGTATTGACCAACATGCTGGCCACCGAGAGATAAGATGATGTCGAGGTATCTATTGTAACGGTGACAGAATCGCTGCCTGCTGGCAGGATCACGCCGCTCCCTGCCGCTTGTACCGAAATACCGTCAGCTTGTTCGCTAAGTAGGGCGCTGTTATCTCCGCTTTCCGCGAGCATCTCGAGAGCTTCTGACGCGGGTTGACCGATAGTGAATAGCTGGTAGTCGTTACTATGACCAATGACAGCCAGTGGTGACAGGGGCTGGTTTGCCGAGGTGTTTTTAACCTCAACACTGAAAGTCGCGAGTGTGTCTTCCGGTGGCACGGGATCATCGTCATCCGAATCAGTCGGGCAACCAGCCAACAGTGCGACACTGGCGGCGAGTAAGAGTAAGCGATAATTCTTCATGCTGCCTCCTTACTTCACGGTAACAGTAACAACAGCAACAGGGTTGAGCCAGCGGTAAGCTGTACTGCTGATATCACTGATGCCACCTGTGGGGTCAGTATCGCCGAGGTTACCCGGGTGGATATGAACACTGGTATTCGTCACGGTTGTCTCGGCACCACTCCCCCCAGTACCTAGATTGACGAAGGGTGGGTTAGGCATGCTGGTGGCGAGTTCATCATTGGCCTCGGTACCTGCATCGTAACCGTTCAGACGCACGGTATAGGTGCCGGGTGTCGTTGGGATTGGCCAGCTATCAAGCCCGACAAAGCCATCATTGGTCGGGAGTAGCATGGCAGTAATGCTAAGGCTGTCGGCATCACCGGTATCCATGCTTGCGGTGGTTGAATCGCCGGGGTTAAGTGGGCCGCTAGCAGGATTTGAGACAACGACTGCACCAGCGTTGCTGGCGAGGGATGACAACGGACCGATATCTCCACCTTCAGCCATCTGCTCAACCTCAGAGCCAGCCGCTTCGCCGCTGCGAAACAGGAAGATATCGCTGCTGTGGGCCGCAACCAATAAAGGAGTAAAGTAGATGTTTTTGGTCGCATTGGTGATGGTGACATCAATTTCTGCTGCTTGGGTTTGACCTGTGCTTATGAAGGCAGCCGCAAGTGAGAGGGCTGTGAGTGTCTTGTTCATTGTTCTTTCCCTGTGTTGGTGAGTTACCTTCACTATGGCGAACAAATCTTGCAGGACTCTCCAAAAAACCTCACAAATTTCTCACAATGGTTTTAGAACCTAGAACCTTGAGCAGTAAACCTTCCTCGTTTAGATTACGTATTGTTTTATATACCCAAGTAGCTTGGGTATAAATGAGATATTGATAGGAGATTGCCATGAATCGGGTACACCCCAAATCGCTGTTTGGCAGCAAATGGACCAAAGTGGAAGTGGAAGGGCGAGAGAAGCATTTCATGGTGATAGACGTCGAATACGACGAAAATCAAAAAGTCGTCAGTTGCCTCATCCAAGCGGTAATTAATCATCGAATGTTTGAACTCGATTGGCGTGAATTAAAAGACAGTAGCCGTTGGCTCATGGGGTGGAAGTGAGGGTTGAAGCAAGAGCGAAATACGAGAAAGGGGATTTCTACCAGAAGTATCTTGATTGTTTTCGCGGTAATGAAAACCGACGTTTGACGACTGTTATTTATATGAACGATTGCTGGTCCGAAGAAGATGGTGTGAAAAATAACGCCTTAGATATTGCCCAGTAATGAGCAAAGTGGAAGTGGTGGTTGCGAATGCCTGCTATCAAGTAATTGAAATTTTGTAATTTTTTGTAATCTTGCTAACTGTGTTCATGCTTTTTTGGTATTTTATGCATCGTGTTACCCAGTTTATTTGAGTTGGGTATGAAAAACGTGAGTCTGAGGGTGAATAATGGGTAAATTATCTATTGGAAGGGACACAATCTCAGATGTTAATTCCGTTGAGTATCAGTGGATCGCATCATTAATTTATGATGGTGTTGAGGTTGAGTCTGTTATTGCATTAATCCAGCGCTGTCTCGGAGGAGATGAAATTGTTGCTGATTATCTTCGAAAAATAGCATTGCATATGTGCCAACCTGCTGAACTGCTTCATTATCTTGATAACTGATTCTTAATAATACTTAAAATATAATGGTTAGTCATACTCGGGAGTATAATCTGAGTATGGCTTTTTTATTCATGTAATATTCACGCCAAAATCCGCTTTGCTTTGCCGTTTTTTTGTATATTTCCCCGAGAGTATCTGCCAATGCGGTTACCGAAAGCAGAGGCAATGATGCTATCAGCTTGATCAGCCGGTAGTGACTCACCTTGCTAGCGTGATAAGTAAAGATATGAGTTTCTGTGTGAACCTGGGATTATAAATTTGTGCGACAGGTCTGAGATTTGATAAATGGCTAAAAGCATTTATTTTCTTCCACTTTAATTCACTATACTCAATAGCATGGCTTTTAAGTACCTGAAAATAATGGCCAATAAAAATAACAAATTTGATGCTTGAGCCGACAGTTGTGTTGAAGGGAGATTAAAATGCGGTTATCAATGGCAGTGGGAATAGCGTTGGCATCCTCAATGGCTGTGGCAGATGCCGTTAATGATGATGCTGAGCATACTCAAGTAAAACAGCAGCCCACATTCCTTTCAAATACTTCAACCAAAACTGAACAATCAAGCTATACCTCCACCTATTCAAATTTTCCATATACCAATACCACCTGGGAGCAAGTGCCACGAAATGTTGGTGTCTATGATTCGCCTTATAATGTTGCTCTGTTTTCGGGAGAGAACGGTGAAGACACAGACCGTTTGTGGTCACAAACCAAATCTATTTTTTGGTATGGCGTGGGCGTGGCGGGCTTTATCGCTTTGTTGCCAGAAGATATCTCCAACTGGGATACCAGCGATGATCGCTTGTTGGAAAAATGGTGGGATAACGTAAGGGATGGTCCGATATGGGATAGAGATGTGTGGTACATCAACTATATTGGTCACCCCTATTTTGGTGGCGTGTACTATCAAATTGCGCGTAAATCGGGATACCGCCAGTGGGATGCCTTTGTCTACTCCTTCATGATGTCGACCTTCTATTGGGAGTACGGCGTAGAGGCTTTTGCCGAAGTCCCAGCCATACAAGACATTGTGGTAACCCCAGTTTTAGGGTGGGTGTATGGTGAATGGGCCTTTAACAAAGAGCGAGAGATTATTCAGGGCGGCGGTAAAGTCTGGGATTCTGAATGGATGGGAGACACCGCTTTGTTCTTGCTTGACCCTGTTGATAGCTTAGGCCGTGGGGTAAACCATTTGATGGGGCGGGATGTCGTGAAAGCCGGTACCGGCTATATCGGTTACCAAGACGTTGCTTTGCCAAATGGCCAGACGGACACTCAATTCAATTTTAATCTGAATTTCCAGTTCGGAGAGGGGGAAACCAGCCCGGCTATGCGGCGCAGTTATACTCGGGTTCGAAACGTCACGACCAGTGATCCTGTGGACTACGGGATTGTTGGGATCTCTGTTGGCGGACGTTATCTGGATCTGGATGAAGAGTGGGGCATTGAGAACAATTGGGCACCGGTGATCACTCTGGGTCTGTATTACACACCATCGCTGTCTTCCCGTTTGCAATATACCCGTATTGATACTGACAGTAAGCTAACGGGTGAAAGTATTACCTACGAAAACTACAGCTTTGACTTCCAGTATTATTTCCTTTCCGAACATGATGTTCGCCCTTATATTAATGCTGGCATTGGTGAAACACTGCTGGAAAAAGATCGCGATACCACGACTTTTCAGGTCAATGGTGGATTGGGGTTGCATTATCAGTTAGATAGCAATTGGGCGCTTCAGGCCGATTGGGTGCACTTTTACAGCGGAAAATTATCGACCAATGATGATCTGTTCTCTAGTCAGTTGGTATATCGTTTTGGCCGCGGTGAGCGGTGGTGATCCGGCGCGAAGTTATTTTATCTTGGTGATAAAAATTGCTTGTTTTACCAAGCCGATATTTATGGTTATAAATATCGGTGTTCTTTAAAACAAAGATATGTATACCCAGTCACTTGGGTATACCTACCCAAAAACTCGCTAGGTAAATGGGTATTTCGTATCAATTTAGCATCTTTGGCCGTCACATCTTCTGATGGCCTTTTTTATCGCTCTGACGGTTGGATTTAATTCCAGTAGCCGCTTTTACGAAACCTTTCAGCGCTATATGAAAATGACGCCAACCGAGTTTCGCAAGCTTAGCCATAAGAGTTATAACCCCGCACTGCATGGCAGGAACTTGGTATAAACCCCAATTCGAGTTACTATTTCAGGCTAATTCTGATTTTGCCCGTATGATACCAACGCCAACATGAATGCCACTTTAAAACCCCAGATCATTGATCTTATTCTCGCCGATTTACAGCAAGCCTACCAAAGTGCATTGCATGCCGCCGATCAGGCGCACAGTGCTGCGACTGATGATCAGAGCGTGGCGGAAACCCAGTACGATACCTTGGCTATCGAAGCCGCTTACCTTGCCCATGGCCAGTCACAACGAGTGGCTGAGTGCTTGGCTGATATCAATGCTTATGAGCAGCTGAAAGCTGCACTGCCGGAGACAAACGATGAAATTGTCTTAGGGTGCTTAGTTCATATCCTTGACGAGAATGATAATGAAAAATGGATATTCTTTGGGCCAACGGCGGGGGGGATCAAGGTATCGCTAGAAAAGCATGAGGTCGTTGTTGTGACACCGACTTCACCACTGGGAGAGGCATTGCTTGGTTTGACAGTCGAAGAAGATGCGGAAGTACACCTTGGTGGTAAAATCGTATTTTACGAAGTTGAGGCTATCTACTGATACAAAAACGGGGAAGTTTACTTCCCCGTTTTGTTTTTTATGCCTCAGGCTCTTGGTTGGTATCGGCCATACTGAGTAATGAGCGGTTTGGGTTGTCCATCATCTCATCATATAGCGCGACCGTTTCCTTGAACTGCCCTTTTTCTTTGCTCGGTACCGACGAGGCCATTGGAATGTTGGCTGTCATTGGGTTTACCGCGCGGTTTCTGATCAGGAACTCATAGTGGATATGCGGTCCGGTTACCCGACCGGTGGCCCCTGCGAGCGCTATTCGCTGACCGCGAGAAACCTTCTGGCCTTTGCGGACAAGGATCTTGCTGTTATGCAGGTAGCGGGTACGGTAGTTGGTTCCGTGCTGGATCACGACATATTTGCCGGCATAAGGGTGGTTGACGACTTGGGAAACCACCCCGTCGCCAGTTGCGATCACTGGTGTGCCAGTTGGAGTGGCAAAATCGACACCGTTATGTGGCGAAATACGCCCCGTGACAGGGTGGCGTCGCTGAGGGTTGAAACTAGAGCTAACCCGGTAAGTGCGGTTAGGTTCATAAGGGTAGCGCAGGAAGGCACGCTGCAGGCTCTCGCCCTTGGAATCGTAGAAGTTACCGTCGCTGTGAAGATAAGCGGTGGTAGACCTACCTCGGCTGTGGATTCGGATAGCACGAACTTCGTGCTGGCCGGTAATAGTATCGTTGACCGACTGGCGAGAAACCACGACTTCGAAGTTATCCCCGGCACGGAGATCGCGTGAGAAGTTAAGCTTCTCTTTTAGCAAGCTAGTAATTTCATAGATCTCTGCTGAATTTAGCCCTGCCTTTTGCGCAGAGACAGAGAAGCTGCCGTGGATCTCTCCGCTGGCGATAATATCGTCCCAGTCGCCAGGAATTGTAATTTCCTCTATCTCAAAACCATTATCTTCTACACGTTGGTAGGCGACTTTTTGAGCAATGTTAAACTCCAACTCCAAGCGATTAAGACGCCCTTCGACGGAATTAACCCAAAAGCGCATGGTATTGCCTGGTTGCAGCGTATCAATCTTCAAATGGTTAAGATCGGCTTCTTGCAGTTCTTGAATGTAGCGTAAAGGAATATTCAGCCGGGAGAAAATTTGGCTAAGTGTGTCACCTTTTTGAATGGTATACGCATAGCGAGGAGGCTCATAAACTGGCTGAGCAGTCTGTTCGCTAGGAGACCATTGGGTTGTATTGATCGCAAGGTTGAGTGGGACCGTGCGTTGAGTCGTAGTGGTTTGTGTTAGCAGCGTTGCTATCGTCAATAGCGAAAAGCCTGCTATCCCTAAAAATTTGGTCGACATCCACTTTCGAGAAAGCGTCGCGTTTTGCGTAGACATGGTAGAAAGAACTCGTCGTTTTATTGCTGATTTTTATTACGGATAAAGGTTCTTTATCTCTCGGGCTATGGAACGTTGTTGTCATGTTCCATAACCATGAATTTTGGAATGCTTATCACTATGCATCCATTAATAGGCGCTAGTCTGCCATAAAGAGACATCGGGTGTGTTAAAAAGGTTCCTCGATCCTAAAAAAATCAGTTTTCTTGCGTAAAAGTTATGCATTTTGTGAAGTACATTTGATTTTTTGAGGCTTAGGATGGCAGGTAGATGTCAAAGCAGAAAAAAGCGACACCTAACATTGCCCTGACATAACATATGTGTGCTGATGAGTACTATTGGTTGATAATGCATCTAAACGCATTGGGCTAACGAGAATGCTTGCGGGAAGAGTGGTTTACAGGTGGCTAAAACGTGAGCTGGTGAGAGGTTGGAAGTATCGATGACAGCGCTCTGGCTAGAGCGCTGGTTTTTGAGGGTTCGAAAAATTAAATAAATCGAATTTTTACAGCCTGTAGGTTGCTGGTCGAGTCATCCATCATAAACTCGACCAAACTGCCCGATGCGGGTTGGCCTTGGCTGGCAATGTTTACGCCGCAGAAACGAATGTCGCCGCCTAGATCACAAGTGATAAGGCCAGTGCGGTTAGTTGGGTTGTAGCTGCGGATAATGCCGGTATGTGAAATCATATTTTTTCCTTCGTGCCCAAACTCTGCATTCTGTCCCGACTAGCGTATTCATTGTTTGCTAGTGATTGGGAACTTGCTTTGAGTTTGTGGCTATCAAATTGAGTACAAATGCTGAAAACAGCGCTTGTCTTGCCGGATTGTCAGCCTTGGCTGATCCGGTTTACTCATTGACCTTTACTATTGGGCGTCAGGAGATCACCAAACTCACTGACTCATCACTGCGGAACGCTTGCAACTTAGCGCAGCAGCGGAATGGTAATAGAGATAATCTTCTTGGGGTGCATCTAACTTTGGCGAGAAGTGAGGTGTATACTTCGAAAATCATTGTCGGTCTGAGTAGCAGACTCGGACAAACTAACGCTAAACGCCGCCGTTGTAAATACATTTAATTGCAAATAAATGTGATGTTGATTGTTGGGTGTCAGTTTATATAGTCTGAGTTGTCTTCATTGCTGTAAAAGTTTGGGTCGCCATACGTAAAGGCCAGCTCGATATCTTGTTGCTTCAGTGTGTCGAGGCCAAACTGGATCAGCGCTTGGCCGATACCTTTGCCTTGGATTTGGGTAGCTACCGCAACTGGTGCCATCAAGAAGGCCGTTTTGTCTGATTCAAATGTCAGGCGGGTAAACAGAATACTACCAACAATTTTATCTTCTTCCATGGCGATAAAGACGAAAAGGTCATCGTTTTCTGTTGATGCAAATATCTCGCTGACTAAACGGCCGATCACTTTTCCTTCGTCTGTACCTTCAGAATCCGCAAAGGTTTGGTTAAAGAGTTGAATGATTTCTTCAGTTTGAAATCACAGTACGTATAGAAGACTTTGTTTAAGGTTGATAATGTTCGGCCGAGTATAAAACAGAGGTTAGATCACAAAAAAGATGATAAGTGGTGTATTAGCGGTAGAAAAAGTTGGCAAAGGAGCCATTCTTCTTGTTTTCAATGCTGTTTCATAGTGATAGTCTGAATTGACCGTAGGTGCTTCAACCTTCATTTGGATTCAAGGATGGATTTATGAGTTTGAAAGAAGACAAAAACTGGCGCAACACCGAGCGAGATACGCAATGTGCCGAGTATGAGATTTACGTCGAGCAGATGAAAAGCCGAGGTTTATCTTGGGTCGATTTTAATGACTGGCTAGATATCTAGCCTAACCACATACCTAATTCTTAATTTTGTCGAGCCGCGGTTCTCTAATCGCGGCTTCTTATATGTATGGCATACCAAGCTGAATGTCCCTCTTAGGCTAGCCACATGATGAGTAATGTAGATCTTCCTGCCAACGATATTCTTCAAGTTAACACCGAAGTCATGAACAATGGTGAAACGCGTTCTCGCATGAAATCCTGTGATGGTTCGGGTTACATCCGTACCCGTTATCTGAATGAAGAAAAGGGACGTTGGCAAAACAGCCATTTTCATCAAACAACTTTCGAGACCTATATTGTCCAGTCTGGCTCGATTCTCTATGCCGAGTTAATTAAGGGTGAGTTAGAGATAAGAAAGGTCACCGCGAATGAAGTGATCACCGTGAAACCCGGTGTGCCGCATAATGTATTTGTGTATCCCAATACGGATTTACATACGGTGAAGCATGGTGCTGCCCAGCCTGATGATTGGCATGCCTGTCCGGAGTTGGATAGGTTGATTGAGGCGCATGTTATGTAAAAAGCGCGGTTGTTGTACCGCGCTTTCTCATCACTATCGCACTTAACTAGTTAGACTAGTTAGTTGCTTCCCATTGTTTGATGATGTTTTCTGCAAGCGCTTTATCTTCGGTAAAGATTGAGAATACATTTGCATGGTGATCCAAATTGGAAACGATCATCAAGCGCCCATTAGTTGTAACGTAGGAGTACGTCATAGGGTGCATGTCATCAACTGTTTCATCGTCGAATGTGATGTGGAGGTTGCCATCGCTAGTGATAGCCCAATCGCCGTAGAAATCATCTTCACCATCTTCAACGAAGGTGATGCGACCATTTTCCTTAAATTGGAACTCTACAAAAATCGGCACTGGCATTTGGTTAGTTGCATCATCAAAGACCATAAACCATGTCTTATCGCTGAAATCGGTAGATGCAAACTCCATAGAAGAGCCATCAATCAGATTATCAGTTGTCCAGAATGACAGGTCACCTTCTGCAGGTACAGCAAAGGCGATATTAGAAGAGGTGTAGATGAACTCGTCACTTTCACCGTCGAAGCTAAGAACGTTACCTTCTACAGAATATAGGGCGCAGAACTCTCCCATATCAGCTGTCACACACATTTTGTCTTCATCGAGCTCAACAGCAAAAATCCCTTCATCTTGAGCGTATGATCCGTTTAGACTCACCATGTTCCAAACCGTCTCGTCACCGATCAGATATGACTGTAGGTCACTGATCACATCTTCGGTCACCACATCACCACTGCCGTCAATGACGAAGTCAACGTCATCTAGGCTGTCATGGCCGTTGTCGTTCACATGGCTATTGATTGCATTATTGATATCAGCCGCTGCTTCTTTTAACGACTCACCATTTAATTCTGCTGCATTTGCAGGTAGCTCGTTTACTAGGCTGCGAGCAAGAGCATGGGCAACCACTGCATCTTCAGCATTATCACCTTGTTTAGCTGAAACATAATCACCAGAGATGACTGATGTTGGTAGGTCTAGTTCATTAGCCAATTCTTCAACCGTCATGTTGGCTGATTTGGCCAGCGTTGTGAATGGTGTAACAACGCTAGAATCTGCATTTGCAACCATCTCGTAAGTATTACGCACATAGCCAATACGATCACTGTCTAAAGAAAAACCAGCGATAGCGCGGGTCAATACCGGGTAATTTGAATCAACCGCAGGGATTGTGAATGTACCATCGTCATTGGTAATACCAAGAAATTCGTCTTTGTCACAAACATTATTCGCGTTTCGGTCAACACACACTTCAGTGCGGCCTAAATAGCCATCTATAACCGTAATAGAGCGACTGTTTTCTGACGGTGGCGGCGGATTATCATCACTTGAGCTACCACAACCAGAGAGAGTAATCGCTGTCAGAACTGAAAGCGCTATAGTTGATTTTTTCACTTGTATTCCCTTACTTTTATTTTATGAGTGCTTAATTAGAGCTAAGGAATAATATTGATAGCATGTGCGATAAGCAATATAAATCATATCTATTTCATGAGTACATGATCGTAATCAATTGTTTTAATTGTTCTTTTTTGCTTTTATTCGGTGTGTGGTTAATAGGGTTTCTTGTTTTATAATGATTGGTAATAAAGTGTGTGTAATCTTTTCTACGGTTTAAGTTTTTATATTTCCAATATTCAGTTGGATAATTTTGATTGTGATGCTTGAATATCACATTTAATCGGTATTTAAACTTACCTTGATATTTTTACTTGATTTTTTTTCGTCTTTTTCCCGTCTCGTTCGTCTTCCTGTAGTTACCCCTTTTCTATGGAGACCATGGTTTAATTACACATGAATATTATTTGGAAATTGCGGGGCTACATAAAGATGTTTGCCTGCCAATACTTGGTTCCATCTTGGCTTATCGGCCGGATTGTTGACCGTATTAGCGACGGCGAACTGACACTGACCGTCTAATTGCAGAGTAGTAAACGATGACAAACGAAAAGCATAGTTTTCTGTCGCAGCAGATCATTGAAGACGCCTGTGAGTGGGCCATCATGCACGGTGTGGCGTTTAGACAAGCTGACAATACGGCACGGCACTGCCCGTTCAGTATTGCGCCGATGACCATGGAGAGTGAGGTGTATGATCATCTACGAAAGGTGACGCCGCTAATCACCAAGTTGATCAGCCATGTCTCTGAAGATCACGACTTCCTGCAAGCTTCATTGGGGGATATGGCCAAGGCGGATCCGTTTTTTGGTCGCTTGATGGCGCTCCATCAGCAAGCTCATGGTGATATCAATAACAGCCCTGCGCGCCAACCGCTATTGCTGATGCGTACCGACTTTATGGATGATCGCCAACACGGGGCGAAGGTTATTGAATTTAATGGTATTGCTGCGGGTATGGGGCCTTTCGGCCAGCGTGCTACGGAGTTCCATGCCTTTATGCAAAGCCAATGGCCGCAGACCTACCAAAACTGGCTGGAAGATAGTGCAGCGGTACCGGCAGAGAACCAGGGGCTTGAACAGCTTGCCTATGCGATTGCCACATCAGCCAGAAGGATTCAGGAGGAGTTTAATATTCAGGGTAAACCGACCTTTTTGATGGTGGTACAGAAAAATGAAGATAACGTCTATGACCAACATTTGCTTGAGGTTGAATTGCAAAAGCTGGGGCTGCGTACCGTTCGTCGTACCTTCGACCAACTCAGTACTCAGCTGTCGACGGGAGATAACCAGCGTTTAATACTCGACGGCGTCGGTGCAATCGATGTGGTCTACTTGCGTGCGGGTTATCAGTATTCAGATTACTGGGCGCCAGAGCTGAATGAATCTATTTGTTGCCATACTTTGAGCCAGACTCGTTTGTTTATTGAGCAGCATAACGTGGCGGTCAATGCGACAATTAGTCAGCAACTAGCGACCAGTAAATCAATGCAGATGCTGCTAACTATGATGCCAGCAGAGGATTATGCCCGTTGGGGGTTGAGCCTTGATGAAGCGCAGTTAGTAAAAAGTGTATTGGCGGAGATGAAGCCAGTAAATACTGATACGATTGGATGGTTTAATACCCAAGCAAATAAGCATAAGTGGGTATTGAAGAACCAAGGAGAAGGTGGTGGCCATTGTGTGTTTGGTGAGGATATTAGCGATAAATTGAGTCAGATTTCACCTGAAGAATATGACGCCTGGGCCTTGATGCAGCGCTTGTACCCACATGAGCGAGAAACTCCCACTATCGCCGTACGAGATGTCGAGCAGACGGTGGTGGGTGATTTAGTTAGCGAAATTGGCCTGTTCACGGCTTACTTTAATGGTGAACCAATGACCGAGCTTGATGGCTATGCTGGTTATCTGATCCGCAGCAAGCCTGCAAGTGAAAACGAAGGTGGGATCCATAGCGGTAAGGGGATCCTCGATTCATTAACCTTGGTCGGCTAATCGAACGTCAGGCAGTAGATAGAGACAAGGAGGCTGCGAAGCCTCCTTTCTCATTTTTTGCTGGACGTCATTTATGTAGGTTGGTATTAACGGCTACATTCTAAATAGCTCAACTCGAAGGTGATTGTCGTCTTCGTATGCAATGACCGATTGGAAATTGCCATCTTGCTCTATTGTTTCAGAGAAGACATTTTTGTCTTGCGTATCGCCGATGAACAGAACCTGGGTGGACTTTATCATCAGCCCGTCTTCATCGAAGCTTGAGGTCAAATCCTCATCTACCACACAGACCAACACGTTGCCATAGCGGGCATTGAGGTCAATATCGTGAGCTTTCGAGTACTGAACTTTGGTTTTCAGCTTAGATTCGACGTTATCGATAAGCCCAACAAAACGATACAAATCGGTAGAGCATGTCTGTGTGAGTTGCTCTACTTCATTATTCAGCACGGATTCCAAGTTGCCATCAGGGTGGCGGCCGTGTGCAATCCATTGTTTCGCTGACTTTCTTATTGTTCTATATCGATTGGATTTAGCGATACGTTTGAAGTACTTAACTAAAATATTGTTTCTTTCAGCTAAGGAAAGGTGCTTGTCCAGTTTTTGAAATTCAAGGTGCAATAAAGCATTGGTACTAACATCGAGCAACAGCTGGGTTTGGTTCATTAACGTACTATCCAAATCTCTACAAGATTATCTGGACTAGTATATCGAAAATAAAAAAAATTATTTACATTTTCTCTCATTCAATTCTTTCTTGAGCGGATCTGCTTGCCTTCCTGAGTTGTCTCGTAAGCTTGTGTGATACGTAGAATGGAGTGTCGGGTAACGAGATCGGATGAATACTTGATATAGGAGGACGAAGAGAGCGCGTGAAAGCTGAGCGCCTTTCAATATGAGCTTAACAAATTGAGATAACGTCTAAGTGCATGCTGAAATGGTGATGAACACAAGTGACTTAGCCATAATCAACCACTCGTTTGTAACCTTAAACCAACAAATGTTGATTATTCGAAGAAAGAAAATGCAGTGAGGTTTTTTATGCATTTTATAATGATGAAAGTCATATGATTTAAGCTGTCATTATCGAATTTCTGTGAGCAAATTATCAAAAACTGATAAAAATATATAAACATTGTTATTCTTTTACTGAGATTACATTCAAAAATAACGAATTGTTCGTAATTAAAAATGTTGATGCTGCCACAGAATTAGCATGTTTCCGGATATTTATTCGTAAAGTGACTATTTATCCCCTGCGTAGTGGTGCTCTAGTGAAATGATATTTTGATTTGTGTCACATTTACATCGAAATAATTAACTTACTATTTTGTCACTTCGATAAGTTCTTCAAATAAATCGATTAAAACCTCTGACTACATATAAGGAAAATGTCGACATGGCTGGCATCATTAAAGTTTCACGCAATACAGAAAACGCCCCTCAAAGCACTCTATCTTCTCAAACAGTTGCTTTCTCTCATTACAATAACTTTTCTGCACAGTTACCTGTAGACCCTAAAACAGGTGATATTATTGTCGGTGATGTAAAAGATCAAGCAAAGCAGTGTTTAACAAATATCAAAGCCATTGTTGAAAGCATTAACCATGTAATGGATGACGTTGTAAAAATTAATGTATTCCTTAAAGATGTTGCTGATATGGAAGCGGTAGATGAAGTTTACGCAACCTTCTTCGACAACCTTCTTCCTACTCGTACCGTAGTTCAGGTTTCAGCGTTACCGATGAGCGATGCATTGGTTCAAATGGATGCGCTTATCTCTAACGGCGAAGGTACTGCGCCACAAGACCCATGCGCACTTATCAAGCTTTCTCGTAACACTGAAAATGCACCTCAATGTGCGCTATCTACCCAAACGGTTGCTTTCTCTCACTATAACAACATCTCAGCTCAGCTACCTATCGACCCTAAAACGGGTACGCTTGTAGAAGGCGGTGTAAAAGAGCAAACAGCTCAATGCCTAAAGAACATGAAAGCCGTTCTAGAAAGCATTGATGTTCCTTTCGATGACATCGTTAAAATCAACATGTACCTGAACGATCTCGCTGATGTTGATGCCGTAAACGAAGTGTACTCAACGTTCTTCCCTGATTCAGCGATTGCTCGTACAGTGGCTTATGTACCAGCACGCTCAGTTATTGCTGCTGATGCGCTACCTATGGGTGCATTGGTACAGATTGATGCTTCTGTATCTCACGGCGACGGTACACCTCCGCAAGAAGTTGAAGATCGTCACAACATCGTGATTCGTGCAAACAATACTGATGCTGCGCCACGTAGCGCACTACATACACAAACCGTGGCCTTCTCACACTACAACCATGTTGCAGCTCAACTACCTGTTGATGTTAAAACCAATGCAATCGTAGCGGGTGGTGCTAAAGAGCAAGCTAAGCAGTGCATGAATAACATTAAAGCTATCGTAGAAAGTGTTAACCATGTAATGGACGATATCGTTAAGATCAATATTCAACTGAAAGATGTTGCTGATATCGATGCGGTAAACGAAGTGTATACAACATTCTTCCAAGGCGATCTTCCAGCACGTACTGTTGTGGGTGTCTCTCAAATTGAAATGGGTGCGCTAGTACAAATCGACGCGGTTGTTTCCAACGGTGAAGGTACGCTTCCACAGGCATAATATCGATTGAAGTCAGATTAGTTTATATAAAATGGCTATGAGCGGTATTGAACGATAATGACTGGGCAGGCTTTTATATTTTGAACGTTTTTACTTCGTTCAAATTATAAGGGCCTGCCCATTATTTTTATCGCGAATGAACACAGCCATCTGTAATTGCTTTGAGGGGCTTATACCAACCTATATAAATATTTTATCAGTCTTACAGGTTAAAATCGCTGTTCTCTGCGTTAGATATTTTGTAATTAGAGCCATTAGTTACAGCAATATCTGCCTTGATAACAACGATTTTTCCCGTGTAAATACTTGATCAACTAATTATCCAGATTGGTTTAATCCTCGTTGATATCCTGAATATTAATTACCAACTGTTCCCAATTTCTCTGGTTTTCAAGGTCGAACTGGGCACCTTGCTCATCGGCCCACGTAAAGCGCTTGATGGCGGCAGTCTTGCTGGTGGCCTGGTACAACCAATAAGCCTCCGCTTTTAGGGCGTCATCAATTGGTTTGTCGATAGACTCATAGACAGTTTGCTTACAGGCATTAATCGATTCGGCAGGGAATTTGGCAATACGTCTGGCAAGTGTATCAACGTACACGCCTATTTCATCAGGCTCGAGCGCCTTATTGATGGTGCCATAGGCTTCGGCTTCGTCGGCATCAAAGTCACGGGCACTTAAGATAATTTCCAAAGCTCGCCCTAATCCGGCTTGGCGCGCCATGCGGGATGCTCCACCACCACAGGGTAAGATCCCCATCGCCACTTCCATCTGCATGAACTTGTACTTGCCTCGTGCGGCAAAGCGCATGTCACATGCCAAGGCAAACTCATGGCCACCACCACGGGCATATCCTTCAAGTTTGGCGATAGTCGCTTGTGGTAATCGACTAATGCGTTCTAGTACGGCTTGTAAATCGAGGAGCTTGGCTTCGTTACGGGCGACAGCGTCTTTGGACATATCGCGCAGCAGGTTAGTGTCATAATGGCAGACCCAAATTTCAGGATGGGCCGACTGGAAAACAACCACTTTGACCTCACGGTCGCGCTCTAGCCGTAATGCAAGACTGTTAAGATCGGCGAGCATCTCTTGGCCCTGAACATTAACAGGGGGAAAATCTATGGTTACCCAGGCGACACCATCATCGATCTTTACCGAAAACGTCGTGAAATTCTTATATTCCATCGTGTTACTCCTCATCTCTGCATCTATTTTTGCAGTAAGCCTCTGAATCGAATGAATATCAGCAATGCGTTGCTGTTTTTTCTGATAGAAAAGCGTTGCACACATTAAAAACTAGGAGAGAGGAGGCGGGAGGTAAATTAGAGTTAACGGAAAAGAGAATATGGATTTTCTATATAATCACCAGCGCCTACATCGAGCCAAATCTGAAAACGGCGTGTTACATCAATGATTGTGTTCGTGCGTTACCGTAGACTGGCGTGAGTTTGTTCCTTGAATAGTTTAGACAGTTGAAGCCTTGATGAGCCAGAACGATATCCTTCAGAAAATAGCCAGTTTCACCTCGATTGAGCAGGCGCTCGATTACTTTGAAATCGGCTTTGATAGCCAATTTATCAATGAATATCGTACTCCGTTGGTTAAACGCTTTAATGGTTACTTATTGATTTCAAAGCCAGATGATTGGTTTTCTGCCCGCCGGGCACTGAAAAATGCCTACTGTAAGGTACAGCGGGGCAGGCTGGATCCGCATAGCCGCTCAGCTTGCCGTGGATGTACCTCCTGCCAGCGTCGATAGGTTGGTATAAAAGTGCCGAATCGGTAAAGCGTGGTTGATTCGGCACTTGGCGGCTGTTTTCTTGTTGCCTGATTTAGATCGGTACAACGAGAATATCAACCGGGGATTTATTGATAAGGTGCTTGGAGTAAGAAATGATATTGCTCCAGAAGTCATGGTGATGGCCGCAAATGATCAGCTCTACGCCGTTGTCCTGAATAATATTTTGCAACTTATTGCTTAGATCTCCGGTGCCAATGATGAAGTGCTTGATGGGGTAGTCGGTATTGGTTTCAAAGGCCCTGAGCTGCTCCATTTTGGGCTCACCCAGAGGGTTTTCACCTGGAGAGAGCTTGATATCAATCAGCTCTGGATAGATTTCCCCATGTGTTCCGTCAATGTGGACAAAAGAAACGTCTGCATTGAGTAGCTTTGCTAGAAAAACAGCCCTATCAATTAGCACGTTTGTTTCTTCCGATAGTTCAAGTGCAACTAGGATATGTTTGTATTTCATCACTATGCCCTCCTGCTTAGTAAATTTACCCAAGTAACTGTAAGGTGTTTTGGGTTATATCCCCAGCATAGTTCGAGACAGAAAAAAATAGTGTCGAAGATGTCTCAGAATAGCTAAAAGTCATATAATTCATTGATATGTAATATGATAATGCCGAAGTTTAAGCCTGTTTATTCGACTGAATACAAAAGATAATTTTGGACTGAAGCCTTTCGTTTCGCTGATTGTTATATTGTCTATAATCACTGTTGTTATGGGCAATAATGGTTATAAACAATACTTTTGTCCGATATATATGTGAAGGAAAGCAAATATGACCTGCCAATTTGCTGTGGTGATACCTGACATCACCTTAATGATGTCGGCATGGTTTAACCAAGATTTCCGCCTTTCAAACGACTTCCTTGTTTAGTCTCTGCTTGGGCTCGCTCCATGTTGAATCCATTTGAACTAAATACAGCAGTGTGGCTTTTGCTCCTGTTGCGTTAATTGTTATCCGTCACGGGCAAGTATCTTGTGAGGGGCTATTGGAGAAAAGAGATGAAAAGGATCCCAGAACCATTTCGCATCAAAATGGTGGAACGTATTCGGATGACGGATGAAGAGGACCGTCGCAAGGCTTTGGTTGAGGCTGGCTATAACCCGTTTATGCTGCGCAGCGAGGATGTCTATATCGATTTGCTAACCGACTCTGGAACCGGGGCGATGAGTGACAACCAGTGGGCAGGGTTAATGCTGGGGGATGAGTCCTATGCCGGTAGCCGTAACTATTACAATCTCTGCCAGGCCGTTGAACACTTCTTCCGGTACAAGTTGACCGTGCCTGCTCATCAGGGGCGTGGTGCCGAGCAAATCCTGTTCCCTTGCCTGGTTGAACGAATGCGACAGGTGAGGGGAGGCTCGGAGGCTGTATTTCTTTCTAATTTCCATTTTGATACCACTGCCGGTCATATTGAGATGAGTGGTGGTAAAGCCGTTAACCTGCTGACCGAAAGTGCTTTCCATACCTCGACCTATGATGATTGGAAAGGCAATTTTGACCTTGAGAAGCTTGAAGCTGCTATTGAACAATACGGCTCGGTGAACATAGCCGCTATTATTACTACCGTCACCTGTAATAGTTCGGGCGGTCAACCTGTAGCGATGGAAAATATGCGGGCGGTTTACGAGCTAGCGCAGAAGAATGATATACCCGTGGTGATTGATTCCGCCCGGTATTGTGAAAACGCGTATTTTATTAAGCGGCGAGAAGCGGGTTATGCGGAAAAGCCCATTCTGGACATCATCCGTGAAATGTATCAATACGGCGATATACTAACGATGTCGGCGAAGAAAGATCCGATGGTGAATATCGGTGGTCTGTGCTGTATCAAAGATCATGAAGACTTGTTCCAAGCGGTGAGGACCCGGTGTGTGCCGATGGAGGGCTTTGTTACCTACGGCGGCATGGCCGGGCGGGATATGGAAGCGTTGGCGCGGGGGCTCTATGAAGCCGCCGATGAAGACTTCCTTCATTACCGGATAAACCAGGTGAAATATCTGGGTGAGCGGTTGCGAGAAGGCGGCGTGCCAATCCAATACCCTACCGGTGGGCATGCGGTGTTTGTTGATGCAAAGAAAATGCTGCCTCATATTCCACCTCACCAATTTCCGGCCCATGCCTTGTGTAATGCGCTTTATTTAGAATCAGGTGTGCGTGCTGTGGAAATCGGTTCATTGTTGATGGGGCGGGATCCGCAAACCGGCAAGCAAAAATCCACGGCTTTGGAGCTAATGCGGTTAACCATTCCACGGCGGGTATATACCAATGATCATATGGATTATGTCGCCGATGCCTTGATTGCCGTTAACCGGCGGGCCAGTGAATTACGTGGCTTGGAGTTTTAGTATGAACCACCAGTATTGCGCCATTTCACGGCAAAGTTGAAGCCTATTGCGGATTAACGTGCGGATAACCACCGTTAGTTACCGACTTTCTGTGGTTTTGACGCATTTCTAACGTAGCGATGACGCTGAGCCCACAATCACAGCACTAAAATAAATACCAAGTTATATGAGAATGCTAACTAAGGAAATCAAGATGAAAAAGACCTTACTTGCACTGGTTGTGGCTGGCTTCGTACTGGCGGGATGTGATCAACAAGCCACACCAGAATCCCCATCTCACACTGAGGCTGAAACAGCAGCGGTAGTAGAAAACCAAGTTCAAGCAGATGACACATCAACAACAGAAGTGCCTGTTACTTTGCCAGAAGTAGACCAAACAGAAGGCGCTCAACCAGAAGTAACGCAACCTATCGCTGATTCAGCACACAGCGCGCGTAATGCACTGGATTGGGATGGCACTTACACTGGTATCCTACCTTGTGCCGACTGCGAAGGGATCAAGACTGAGCTCGTCGTAAAAAAGGATGGTACGTTTATTATGACTGAGGTATATCTCGGAAAAGAAGGCAATGCCTTTGAGTACGAAGGATCATTTAACTGGAATACAGCGGGTAACACGATTGCCCTGTTAGGTGCCGGTGATGATGCGGTGCAGTATTATGTTGGTGAAAACCAGTTGTTCCGATTAGATCGAGAAGGCAACCGAGTCGAAGGTGATTTAGCAAGCCATTACATGTTGCGTAAACAGTAAGTGATAATAAAACAGCCACCGAAAGGTGGCTGCTTTATATTGAGTATTTCGAGAATCTAGTCGACTAGCTCGACATCGGTTTTCGGGACGCAGCAGCACGCTAACACTTTGCCTGACTCTCTATCGCCTGGTAGCAAAGCGGGGACATCCGGTTGGTCTACCTCACCGGATTCAAGCGTCATCTTACAAGCACCACAGAGCCCTGCTCGGCAGCTGTTGGACACGTTAAGTCCAGAGGCTTCTGCCTGTTCAAGCAAGGTCTTTTGGTTATTACCGCTAAACAAATTGCCATTGATGCTGATAGACACCGTTTGGGCTTTGTTGCTCTGACGTGTAACAGGACCAAACGCTTCTTGGTGATATTGTGCCGGATCGAGGCCAGCATTGAGCAGTAATGTTTTTGCATCATCCATGAAACTATTTGGGCCACAGACGAAGACTTGTCGCTCAACCAAAGCATCGATTTGCTCTAGATGGGCAGCGCCAAGCCGCTTTGACAAGCCTTTCCAGTTTTTATCCGGCTGACTAAGAGAAATCATTACTTTCAATTGTGGGAACCGTTTTTCAAGTTTATTCAATTCTTCAAGATAAGGAATATCGGCTTGGGAGCTGCACTGATGATAGAAAACAACATCTCGCACCTGATCATGGTCGGCGAGATAACGCAGCATCGAAATCATTGGTGTCACGCCACTGCCAGCAGAGAGCAGCAGTAACTTGTCGGTGTGATGGCCTAAATGAAAACTGCCACCAGGCTGCTGGGCCACCAAAGTATCGCCTACTTGGAAATGATCATGGAGCCAGTTCGAAATTCGGCCGTCATCGACACGTTTTACCGATATCGCATAGCGTCCTGGACGTGAAGGACTCGAAGATAGGGTATAGCGGCGGGCAACGTATTCGCCGTTGATTTCAACTTGGATTGGCAGGTGCTGGCCCGGCTGATAAGTTGGAAGTAATTGCTGTTTTACCGGCTCTAGCCAGAATGTAGAAAAGTCTCGGGCAATGTCTTCGCGTTCAACGCAAGTCAGGGTAACGGATTGGATGCCGCTATCCAGATAAATCTCTTTTGGCTTGGTTTCTAGGACTTCAACTTTATCGCCTGCACTGATCATACCTTCGTTTAGGGCAATCAGATTTTGACCAAAATAGACCTCGCCGCTGCCGTCTGAGCGGAAGGCCGACAAGGTATTAAGTGGTTCTTTTAGTTGGCTGAACTCTCCGGTTGCCGGATCTACCGTGGTCAAAATACAGCGCGAGCAAGGCTTCACTGCTTCAAATTCCACTTCGCCAATACGAATACGCTTCCAGCCATCCTCTGCGAAAGGCTCTGTTCCCGATACAACCAAGTTGGTACGGAACTGATCAATGGTGTGGTGCTGTGGACTGCGGGTATTGAGCTCTTCCAGCGATGCTTCGCTGATGATGAGCAGTGGGTAGCCATCGGCAAAGCTAACATTTTGATTGAGCTTTGCTCTTAGGCGTTGTGATTGTTCACCCGTAAATAACAGTTGAACCGGTTCGCCGATGACTTGGCTGAACCATTCATTGGCTGCTTCGGTAGTGAGGTAGGCGTTGAAGGTGTCTTTCCAGACGGTCGCAACCGATTCAGTCATCGCAAAGTCAGCATAATGCAGCTTGAGAGATGGCTGGCCTGGGAAGGTGAGGACCAAACCATTCGGAAGAAGAGCCGCTGATACTTTGACTAACTGTGGATGTTTTCTTGCAGTGATCATACTGCCATCTAACCGGGTGACCATCAATCGGCGATCAAAGCTCAACCCTTGCAGCTCAACCCATGCTTGAGATGGGCTAATGCCAGCAATCGATTTAACGGGAAAAACATTGATTTGGCTTAGCGCCGGAATATTGGCTGATTTGCTCACGGTTTTCATCCTTGTGCCGTTATTGTTTGTATGGATGACGTCATTCTACCAAATAGTTTTTCGCTGAGGAGTAAAAATCATTGGCTCTAATGCTGAGAAATTTGAAGAAAGATGATCATAAAATCTAACTGATGCATATTTCTGCTTTGTAAATTTATACTTATTTACAATATCTATATCTAATCGCATGATTTTTATGAATATTAGTAATAAATCTTCCGGTTTGGTCGTTCATAATATTTGGAAAACAGTAAATTATTTAAAGAGGGAGCTATGAACCTATTACGGCATTATGGGGTAAGGGTCAAATTATTGGCACTGATCGCCATTGCAGTTATTTTAATGCTAGTAAATGCAGCATTCCAGGCTAACCAAAGTTACCAGAGTGATATTGTTGACCGTCAAGAATCAATGCAGGAGCAAGTGAAAGCGGCGATTTCTTTGGTTCAATATTACTCGGACAAGTATCCACTTGATCAACAGACTGCTCAGCAGGAAGCTAAATCGGCACTTTCTGCTATGCGCTTCGATGGGGATAACTATTTTTGGGTGATAGCTACGGATAATACGCTCGTTATGCACCCATTGCGTCAGCAGCAAGAAGGGCAATCGATGCAGGCCATTACCGATGCATCAGGTAAGCAGCACTGGCAAGAAATGACGACCATAAGTCGCCGATCTGGTAGCGGTTTCTTAGATTACGCTTGGATTGCACCTAACGGTGAGATTTCTGAGAAAATCTCCTATGTTGAGAACTTTTCTAAATGGGGCTGGGTAATTGGCACCGGTGTTCATTTAATGGATATTGAAGAACGCTTCTTCGACAGTATTGTTTTCCAGTTCGGTGTCAGCCTTGTCGCTATCGCTATTTTGGTTGGATTAGGGCTTTGGATTAGCAATGATATCAGTCAGCCGCTCCAACAATTGATCGATAGAGTTCGTAAGCTGGAACAGGGGGATTTGACCCAGAATTTCACCATGGATCGCCGTGATGAGATCGGTCAAATTGCACAAGTGCTTCACCAAGCTTCTTCTTCTCTGCGAACGACGCTGCAAGCAGCCAATCTCAATGCTCAGCAGTCGGTAAGTATGGCTGGGACGATTGCTGCAGCCAGTGAGCAGTGTGCTCAATCCATTACTGAGCAAAACCAGCAGTTAGCTCAACTGGCTACAGCGATGGAAGAGATGAGCGCAACAATTACTGACGTCGCTAAAAATGCCGAGACGGTTTCTGCTTCGACCGCTGAAATCAATGCGCAGGTTGATGCCAGTAACCAACGCATGGTGAAGGCGATGGCCGCGATTCACAGCGTTTCTCAGGGAATCGAGAATTCTGATCAGCGTGTGGGTGAGCTAAAAGACGGGGTAGAAGAAATTGGCAATGTGACCCAGGTGATCCAAGGGGTTTCAGAGCAAACCAACTTGCTCGCACTCAATGCTGCTATTGAAGCAGCGCGTGCTGGCGAGCAAGGCCGAGGATTTGCTGTGGTAGCCGATGAGGTGCGTAATTTAGCAAGTCGCACTCAGCAGTCGACGATTGAGATCCAGGATACTATCGACAAGCTGACACAAAGTACCTTAAATACCGTGAAGTCGATGGCGGAAAGCACCGAGCAGACACAATACAGCGTTGAACATACCGAGCAGGTGCAGAACGAGCTTAACCGTATCGCTGGGTTAGTAACAGATGCTAACGATATGATCATGCAAGTTGCTACGGCGGCAGAGCAGCAAGGTACGGTAACGGAAGAGGTGAACAACACCGTTAACCTTATCCATACCGCGACTGACGATATCAATAAAGCAGCCCAGCATTTGGCATCGGAAAGCCAATCACTGAGCGAAGCTGCGGCTACGTTGGGTGATCAGCTGAAGCAATTTAAAGTGTAAGTTACTCTCGAATAAGTCGTGATGTTATAGAAAGCTCTAGTCTCTTGGCTAGAGCTTTTTTACAACGTTTACTTAGTCAAAGCCTGATTGAGCCATTGGTCAAATTGACCTTTCGGTAGGGCACCATTGATTGTCTCAACCATTTGACCGTGTTTAAACACCATGATGGTTGGAATACTACGGATACGGTATTGTGCCGCCAGCGCTTGCTGCGCTTCCGTATCAATTTTGACAAAGCGCACATCACCGTTACGTTCTTTCGCAACATCTTCGAAGATCGGGGCGAAGCCAACACATGGATTACACCATGGGGCCCAGAAATCAACCACAATAGGCTTGTCGCTTTGGATAAGGGAAAGGAAGTTGTCCGTTGTCCCTTCGATAGGTATGCCATCTAGCAATCGATCCTTACAGGCGCCACAAGTCGCAATGTCGTTCACTCGTTCTGTTGGTATACGATTCATAGCCTTGCAGTGAGGACAGCGGGTAGTCATTGTAGTCATAATCGGGTTCCAGTAAGTCTTGTTGCTTACTAATTTAACGACTACCCAAGTATAAGCAAAGCAGGATTAACAGATTACTTTGATAGAAAGAATCTATCGTTTAGTTTTACTTCAAATTCTACGGTCGTTACTTTGTTGTTCATCTTGTATTCGTTTGGGGTGAGGCTTAATGGATCAGCCCAAGCTCTTTAGCTTCCTCAATCGTTAGGCCACTAGCACGAATGTCGCGAAGCATCTCAATACGGCGGCGTGCTTCAGCCTGCTGGCGTTTGTTTTTGGAGATGTGCGAAGCGGTTTCATCTTTGAAATCCCACTTGGAAGACACATCAGACATCTCATTGTGGTCGATAGAATTGATAGACACATTAACCTCCTAATTAATACCTGCGTCGAAATCAACTTATCTTTATCAGACGATTATGACGGCGTTAAGACGTTCAGATCGACTTTGTGACACATTCCAAAATTGTGCAAATTCCATGAAAACTTGCTTTTCTCTCCACCCAAACAGGGGTAGTGTTGATAGTTCCACTTGCATAAAAAATCATGTGGTCAGATCACCTTTTCAAGCATCTCATATTTCCTCACCGCTACAGCTAATTTATCGCTACTAACAGTTTAATAATTAATAGTGTAACTGTTTGTTTATTAATAAAGTTTGGTTGTTATCTGTTATGATTGATTGCATTGTGAGCGCTTGGGTTTGGTCGGGGTCTACAGTGTCCTGAATATCCATCACACAATGGAGAAATGGCTGAGTGGTTGAAAGCACTGATCTTGAAAAACGGCATACGTTTGTAGCGTATCTAGGGTAAGCCCTCCGCCACGACAAAAAAGCCTCAGCAGAAATGCTAAGGCTTTTTAGTATGTGTTGGTTTCGGAGGGGCTAGGATGGCTCAAGAAACTGGGTGAGCAGTGCCTCGCCTTGCTGCTGGCTTAGGTATCCGGGAACTGGGTAGGTTCCATGGGCTTCAGCAAGAGCACGTTTAGTGATCAATGGGATCTCATCTTCTTTTAGCTCAGGGAAGGAGGTTGGGATGTTCAGTTGAGCATTAAGATTGCTGACCGCTTCGATAAACTCCTCTGCGGTGTCCAATCCGATCACTTCGGCAAGCAATGCTAACCGCCGTTCGCAGTAAGGTTTCAATAAACTCAGTACTTTGGGTAACAACACGGCATTAGCAAGTCCATGGGGAACGTTGTACATGCCGCCTAGCTGGTGGGCAAAAGCATGGACATAACCGACATAAGCACGGGTGAAGGCACATCCAGCTTCATAAGAAGCGACAGCCATCTGCTCTCTGGCCTCTAGGTTAGCCCCATCTTCAAAAGCGGTCGGTAAATGAGCGAATATTTTCTCGGTCGCCTGGGTGGCATATTTGTCGGTGAGTGGGGTGTGGTAGGTACCAATAAATGATTCAATAGCGTGAGTCAGCGCATCCATACCGGTTGCTGCAGTAATCGGCTTGGGTAGGCCGACCATGAGTTTGGGATCAATCAGCGCAAAGTCAGGCAGTATGGCCGGATCGATAATCGCGAATTTCTCTCGTGCACTCGGGTCCGACACCACAGCAGCGACTGTCGCTTCTGAGCCTGTGCCCGCAGTGGTAGGGATAGCCATAAAGGGCGGTAATTTTTTCCTGATCTTTAATTTACCCGCCAACCGGCGAACCGGTTTGTTGCGAACAATTTTCGCCCCAATAGCTTTGGCACAATCAATTGGCGATCCGCCACCGATAGCAATAATGGCATTGCATTTTTGCTCTTTGAATAAATCTGCCCCTACCGCCACGTTGGCGATGCTCGGATTGGGTTTGACCTCGTCATAGATGACAAACTCAATCCCCTGTGCGTTCAGTGAATCGCAAAGCGAAGCGGTTAAGCCGAGGGAGTGAATCATCGCATCGGTAACGATTAGCACCTTTTTCGCCCCTTTTGAGGCCATTAAGGCACCCGCATTGGCCACACTATCGGCACCCATTTCCAATTGGGGGAACGGAATCGTGATTAATTTGTTGAGCTGTTTATTGATTCCGACAACCGTTTTGTAGAGCAACATAGTTAACATCCTTTTAAACACGTGTTTGAATTATAATCAGAGTTGACTATGAGTGTATGGGATGTCCTTCATAGTTAAATAAAAAGGTGATGCCATATGCTTATTGGCTATTGGCTATTGGCTATTGGCTATTGGCTATTGGCTATTGGCTATTGGCTAATAACTCTACCAGAGGGGAAGCGTGCGAAGTTAGCCTGTTGTTACGATATAGGTAGCTTTTGATACTTTGGCTGCCATCGCTGAATGACTTGGTGATTTGATAGGGAGTGCCTTTGGCAAGGTGCCAGAGAAAATACTTGGCAGCACTATCGAAGGTTTTATCGGCGTCCAATTCGTTATGTTCGGTTAGGGGAGAGTGAAAGGCAAACTGAGTCAATGTGATAGCATCACCGTGTTCAAGGCGTTGTTTCTCGACATGCTCAAAGCCAAATTCATGTGCTATTGGGGCAATACCACCTGGCAACATATGAGCGGGTATGACTAATGTTGCATGAGAGAGTATCATTTCTTTTCCTATATGATTTTATATTATCGTGGCACAGGCTGAAGATAATAGACAGGGATCTTCAACGCAATTTCTTTATTGGCTGCCACACTGTAAGTAAGTCAGCTAAGGGAGAAATGGTGATGAAGAGACGGCATTTTTTGGCATTGTGGTCGATGTTGTTTGCGAAACTTCTTGGGGCAAAACAACCTTATACTATCACTCCGTCACAGGCTGAAGGGCCATTTTATCCGGTAGAGCCAATTCCGATGAGGGCAAATTTGATTTTGCAGGAACAAGGATTAGCCGGAGAACCGATAGCTTTGCTGGGACGCGTATTGGATTCCCATGGATTGCCTTTATCTGGTATCAAGGTAGAGATTTGGCAATGTGACGGCGAAGGAGTATACGATCACCCGCAGCAGCCAAATAATCAAGCATTTGACCGCCATTTTGCTGGTTTTGGCGCAGTAGAGACGGATAATGAAGGCCAATATCAGTTCCGCACGATTTATCCTGTGCCATATACCGGCCGACCGCCACATATTCATGTGAAACTTTGGCAAGGGGCCAATGAGATATTGACTAGTCAACTTTACCTTAAAGGACAGACGGGTAATGAGTGGTGGGGTGGGCGTGAGCGACAGTATCTTCAGTTTGAACCTAAACAATTATCGGGTGGCGTTGTTGGAGAATTTGATTTTATTGTCGCCACTTGATCGGTTATCCCTCAAAAAATCGGAAAACTGGTGGTATTGTGAGCGGTCGAGATTTTGGGGTGTTTACAACACTCTAAGGGATCTATATTATGTCCCCCACAACGGAGAGATGGCTGAGTGGTTGAAAGCACCGGTCTTGAAAACCGGCATACGTTTGTAGCGTATCTAGGGTTCAAA